>JALYTX010000143.1 GCA_030854055.1 Gemmatimonadota bacterium
TCCTCGCCAACCAGGCCGGCGCGGTCCATCGCAAACACCACCGGCAGCCCCTGAATCGCAGCGTCGTGTATGACGTTGTCGTAAGCACGCTGGAGGAACGTCGAGTAGATCGCGCACACAGGCTTGATACCGCGCGTCGCGAGTCCCGCCGCGAACGTAACGGCGTGACCTTCGGCGATCCCGACGTCAAAGAAACGATCCGGGAACGCACGGCCGAACGCGCCAGTCCCGGTGCCGCTGGGCATTGCGGCGGTGATCGCGACGAGCCGCGGCTCGAGCGCGCCCAGCTCGGCCAGTCCCTTGCCGAATATGGCGGTGTAATTCGGGTTCGCCGACGACGCGACTACCTGCTTTCCGGTTGCGGGATCGTGACCGGCCGGAAGCGCATGCCACTTCTCGATGTTCTCGCCCGCTGGAAACCCCTTTCCCTTCTTGGTCACGACATGCACCAGGCGCGGCCCGTCCATCTGCCTGACTGCGGCAAAAGTGTCGAGCAGCGTGTCGATGTCGTGCCCGTCAATTGGTCCGAAGTAACGAAACCCAAGCTCCTCGAATAACACTCCGGGAGTGAGAAACGACTTCATGCTCTCCTCCCACTTCCGCACGAGCGTGCTCATTCCGGACAGCGGTCCGGGCATGCTATCGACGAGGTTGCCGATTGCGGAGCGCATCCTGTTGTAAATGGGATTGCGCTGTATGGAGTTGAGATACTTGGACATCGCACCAACGTTCGGCGCGATGGACATCTCATTGTCGTTGAGCACTACGATAAAGTCGCGCCCTGACGCGCCGGCGTTGTTCAGCCCTTCGTACGCAAGCCCGCACGTGAGCGCGCCGTCGCCGAGCACAGATACGACCTTGAACGATTCTCGGGTAATGTCACGACCCACCGCCATCCCGAAGCCCGCGGAGATCGCCGTTGCCGCATGCCCCGCGCCAAAACTGTCATACGGACTCTCAGCGCGCTTGAGGAAACCGGATATCCCGTCTTCGGCGCGAAGCGTATCGAATCGGTTGGCACGGCCGGTGAGAAGCTTGTGCGGGTATCCCTGATGCCCCACGTCCCACACAATCTGGTCCGACGGAGTGTCGAAGGCCGCATGCAGCGCGATCGACAATTCAACCACTCCAAGTCCGGCGCCGATGTGTCCGCCCGTCCGGGAGCACGAGTCGACGAGGAACGCCCGCATCTCGTCCGCGAGTGCTCGGAGCTCCTCGCGTGTGAACGACTTGAGGTCGGATGCTGCTGTTATTCGCTCTAGTAATGCCATCTTTGCCGTCAGTGCGTGCGTGTAATCACGAGATCTGCGACGTGCCGTAGTTCCTGGCTGAGCAGATTGTGCTCCATCAACGTACAGCAACCGTGCCGTGCAAGGGTCACTGCGCGCGCCATGGCGCCGTCGACGCCGAGGAGTGCAGGATAGGTGCTCTTGCCGAGCGCGGCGTCGCGGCCCGCCGTCTTGCCAAGTTTCGCCGTGGAAGAAGTGACGTCGAGCACGTCGTCAACGATCTGGAACGCCAGGCCGAGATCGCCGCCAAAAGTCGCAAGCGCGGCAACCGCGGCATCCGATGCGCCGGCTGCCATACCCCCGATTCTGCACGAAACCGACATCAGTGCGCCGGTCTTGGCCCGGTGAATCCGTTCCAGATTATCAGACGAATTTACGGGCGCGTTCTCGGCGACGAGGTCCGCAAGCTGCCCTCCGATCATTCCGCATGCTCCCACCGCTTGCATAAGAACGGCTACAATGGGGCCACGGCGCGCGGCGCCTCTGTGCATCCGGCCGACTGCGTGGGCCGCTGCACGGGCCGCGAGCGGTATTATCGCGGCGCCCGCGACAACCGTCGCGGGAACGCCGTACTTCCTGTGCGCCGTGGGGCGCCCGCGCCGCACGTTGTCATCGTCCATGCAGGGCAGATCGTCGTGCGCGAGCGAATAAGCGTGCAGCATCTCGACCGCGGCGGCGAGTCCGGACACATCGCCGCCGCCGCCAGCCGCGTGGTATGAAGCCGTCACGAGAATCCCACGGAGCCGCTTGCCCGGTCCCCGCAATATGTACGAGATGCTTTCTGCGACCCTCGGCGGAAGCTTCGGCAGAATCTCGCACTCCCGGTCCAGTGCCGCGTCGATTGCGCTTCGATACGGCGCGATATCCACCGCCAGTGGTGAATCAGGCATCGATGTCGCGCGTCTCGAACACGCCGTCTGCGCGCTCGATGAGAAGCTGCACCCTTCCCTCCGCGAGCGTCAGCTCGTCAGACGCGAGCCTCAGCACTTCGATACCCTCCTCGAACAGTCTCAGCGCGTCGTCCAGTGGCAGCCCATCGCGCTGAAGATCCGATACGATTTCCTGCAGCCGTACGACGCGCGTCTCATAGCTCATTGTCTATCCATCACCTGCGCGTCGATTGCGCCATCACGCAAGGTGAGCGTGAATCGTGCGTCGCGCGTGAAATCAGCAACGCTTGCGAGCGTCCGTCCATTCAGAGAGTCGCGGGCGACCGCGTAGCCACGCGCGAGAGTCGCGAGCGGGCTCAGGGCATTGAGCTGCCCGGCGATACCTGCAATCGCGGAGCGACGGCGCTCCTGGTCCAGGGACGCAGCGCGGCTGAGTTCCGCGGCGGCGATCTCGAGCCCGCGCCGGCTCTCGGCAGAACACCGTTCGAGCGACGAGCGGAGCTCGCCGTCCAGCACTCTCAACACCGCAAGCAGGTCCGTTCTGAGCGGCACCGCTGCCTCTGCTGCAGCCGATGGCGTGGCCGCGCGATGGTCGGCGACAAGATCCGCGATCGTCACGTCGATTTCGTGGCCGACGCCGGAGATCACCGGCACTGAAGCTTCGCATATGGCGCGTGCAACGGATTCGTCGTTGAACGCCCATAGATCTTCGCGACCACCGCCGCCACGTCCCACAATCAGGACATCAATCCCGCCGAACCTGCAGATGCGCTGGATCGCAGCGACAATCTCCCTGGGAGCGTTCTCGCCCTGTACTGTCGCTGCGCTCACCACAAGGCTCACGTGCGGCGCCCGGCGGCGCATCACTGAAATGACGTCCCGCAGCGCCGCCCCGTCGGGGCTCGTCACCATTCCCACGCGCGTCGGCGCGCGTGGCAACGCTCGTTTGCGTTCACGCGCGAGCAGACCGTCGCGCTCCAGCCTGACGCGCGTCTCGTCCATCGCCTTGCGCCACAGTCCATCGCCGACTGCCTCCAGCGCGGTAACGCTGAGGTGCATCTCGCCCCGTGCCGCGTACACCGTCAACTGCCCGAAAGCCGCGACGTCCATTCCTTCGTCGGGCGATGCGGGAATGCCGCGCTGATTGCGCGCCCACACCACGCAACGCACCTGCGCCGAGGCGTCCCGCAGGCAGAAATACCAGTGGCCGTTACGGTGCCGCTTCAGGTCGCTCACTTCGCCGCGAACCCAGAGTGGCGACAGCGATCCCTCGATCACGGCGCGCGCCGTCTCGGTCAGCGATGCTATCGGTATCGCCGTTTGAGGTGATGAGCCTGGTATGGCGAGTGCCGGTGCGGACGCCGCCGACGCAGCCGCGATGAACATGGCTTCCGTACTCGGTCCGAACAAGTCGAACTCGACACCGGACCGCGGGAACCGTGACCCAAACCGGCGCGTCACGCGGCCGCCAGACGCTGCGCCGCGCGCAGCGTGTTACGAAGCAACATCGCTATTGTCATCGGACCCACCCCGCCCGGCACAGGGGTAATGTATCCGGCGACATCGCGCACCGTGGCGAAATCGACATCGCCGACCAGCCGCGTCCCGCTCATGCGCGTCGGGTCGCTGATGCGCGTGATCCCAACGTCGAGCACGGCTGCGCCAGCCTTCACCATTTGTGCTGTGATAAGGCCGGGCTTGCCCACCGCCGTAATGAGAATGTCCGCGTTCCGGGTGTGCATCGCGAGATCGCGAGTGTACCGATGGCAGATGGTCACCGTCGCATTCGCCGTTCTCCCATCCTGGATCATAAGGGCGGCCATGGGCTTACCCACTATGTTGCTGCGCCCCACCACGACGCAGTTCGCACCGTGTGTCTCGATATCGTAGCAACGGATCAGCTCCTGAATTCCAGCCGGCGTACACGGAGCGAATCCGTCACGCTCGCCAGCCAGCAGCTTGCCGACATTGAGCGGGTGGAATCCGTCGACATCCTTTGACGGATGGATGCGACGAATCACTGCCGCGGCGTCGATGTGCTTCGGGAGCGGCGACTGCACCAGGATCCCGTGCACCGACGGATCGGCGTTCAGCGAATCGAGCAGGGTAAGCAACTCGGCCTGCGACGTCGTGGCTGGGAGCAAAACTGTATTCTCGTCCATTCCAACCTCGAGGCACGCACGCCCCTTGGCCGCCACGTACACCGCGCTGGCAGCGTCATCACCCACAAGCACCACGACGAGCCTGGGAATCGTCCCTTGTTGCGCGAAATCGGCAACCTCGACGCGGAGATCGGCGCGGATTCGCGCGGCGATCGACGCGCCATCGATGATCTCAGCGGGCAATGCCCACAGCCCTCGTCTCGCGGATCAGTACCACCTTGATCTGCCCCGGATACTGTAGCTCGCGCTCAATCCGAAGCGCTATCTCTTCTGCCAGTGCTTCCATCCTGGGATCGTCAACCGCATCGGGCGTGACAATGACGCGCACTTCGCGCCCCGCCTGAATAGCGAACACCTTCTCGACGCCACGGTAGTCCGATGCAATGCGCTCGATCCCTTCCAGCCGTTTGACATACGTCTCGAACGACTCGCGCCGTGCGCCGGGCCGCGCCCCGCTTATGGCGTCCGCCGCCTGAACGAGCACGGATACCTCGCTCTCGTGCGGTACGTCGTCGTGGTGTGCGGCGATCGCGTTCACGATCAGCGGGTGCTCGCCGTACTTTGTCGCCATCTCGACGCCAAGCTGCACGTGAGTACCCTCGTGCTCGTGCGTCAGCACCTTACCAACGTCATGCAGCAGTGCGCCGCGCCGCGCCATGGCAACGTCGAGCCCCAATTCCGCCGCCATTATTCCGGCCAGCCACGCGACTTCCTTCGAATGATTGAGTATGTTCTGGCCGTAGCTGGTCCGCCACTTCATGCGGCCGACAAGCTTGAGCAGCTCGGGGTGGAGTCCGTGGACGCCACTCTCGTACGCGGCCCGCTCGCCCGTCTCCAGGATGGCCTTGTCCACTTCCTCGCGTGACTTGGTCACCACCTCCTCGATGCGCCCCGGATGGATCCTCCCATCGGCAACGAGCTTCTCCAAAGCCATCCGCGCAATCTCGCGGCGCATCGGCTCAAAGCAGCTCACGACAACCGTGTCCGGGGTGTCGTCAATGATGACGTCCACACCGGTCGCAAGTTCGAACGCGCGAATGTTTCGGCCCTCGCGCCCAATGATGCGGCCCTTCATTTCGTCGTTGGGGAGCGCCACGGTCGAGACTGTCGTTTCCACGGTCTGTTCTGCTGCGATTCGCTGAATAGCGAGGGCGATGATCTTCTTGGCTTCCCGGTCGGCGTTGCGCCGCGACTCCTCGCGGATTACGCGCAACCTGTTCGCCGCATCCGCGTGCGCCTCCTCCTCCAGACGCTTGATCAGCTCGTTCTTCGCGTCGGTCGCGGACATGCCTGCGAGCGACTCCAGGCGGCGGCGCTCATCGGCGATCAATCGGTCCAGCTCCGCCTGACGCTCGCCCAGGCTGTTCTCGCGAGCTGAGATGTCGGCGGCACTCCGCTTCATGTCGCGCTCACGCTGTTCCAGCGCGTCCGCCTTGCGCTCAATAGTCACCGTGCGCTCCTGCAGCCTGCGCTCGTCGCCCTCGACGTCTTCGCGCCGCTTCCGCGCTTCGGCCTCCCACTCCTCCCGGAGTCGGATGAGTTCCTCTTTTCCCTCCAGGACGGCAGTCTTTCGAAGAGACTGCGCATCCCGTTCGGCGTCTCCGACGATGCGCTTCGCCGTCTGTTCGGCGGATGTTCCCGCTACTGCCTGCCGGTCCGCCTCACTCTTCGTTCCTGTCCTGCGCCCAACTATGAAAAAAAGGCCGCAGCCGGCGACCAGCACAAGAATCGCGCCCGCGGCCCAAATAGCCGTGAAGTCCATCCCCTGAAGCTAATCGTAGCGCTTGGCCGGTGGCAGCCACGGCCGGATCTCCTGGCTGAGCGATGTCATCTGATCGTTGAGTGCGCGCACTTCCGACTGTAGCTGGGCGAGCTCGCCGGCCATCCGCAGGCACGCCAGAATCGCCGCCTTGTGAGTCTCGACGACGAGGCCCGACTGCATTATCTCGCGTATGGAATGATCGACCTGCCGGGCGATGGCGTGGGTCTCGTCGGCCGTCGTCGCGGAACGTAGCGTGTACTCGTCGCCGAGGATGGTCACCTTGACGCTGGTCTTGGGCCGCGTCATGTGGACCCGTCCCGCTGCTGCTTGAGGAACCGCACGCGCGCAAGCATTCGCTCCGTGCGTGTGCGCGAAACTGCGAGGCGGCGGCCAAGGTCAGCGTTTTCCCGCTCCAGTTCCAGAACGCGCTGCGGCGACGTTCCCGAGACCCTCGCCGCGTCCTCCTCGACGCTCCTCAACCGAGCCTCGGCGGTAAGCGCGCGCTTGCGATAGCTCGCCAGTTCCTCGCCCAGCCGCCGCACCAGGCGCTCGAGCTGGTTGAACTGCGGATTTTCAGGAAGTACGTGGTCTGACACCAAGCTCCTCGTCAAGTGCACGCAGTATCCGCGCGCGTCTGCCTTCAATTTCCTTGTCGCGTAGGGTGCGCTCCGGATGCCGGAACGTCAAGCGCCAGGCGACGCTCCGAAAGCCGCCCGGCACCGCCGAGCCCCGAAATTCGTCGAACGCCACCAGCGATTCGAGCGTCGCGCCCGCCTCACTACGGACGACCCGACGGACGTCTTCGGCCGAAACGGACTCGGGAACGAGCAAGGCCACGTCGAACTCCGCGGCGGGACGTATCGGCAGCGGCGCGAAAACCGGGGTCGCGAGGTCGGCGCCAAACGCCGCCGTCACATCGACCTCTACGCCGAAGACGGGTGGCGCCCAGACGGGCGCGTCAACTGTTAGCGGTACGACACGCCCGATGGTTGTTTCGTCCTTCCTGACGTCCCATCCATCCGCCGACGCATTCACGTGGAAGGACGCGCCGCCCACGCCGAAGGCTGCGAGGACGATGCTCTCGGCCAGCCACTTGGCGTCCCACACGTCGACCTGCGGCGGCTTGGGACGCGTGAAGTGTGCCGGCGACCGGTCTCCAGCGATCACGGCCGCCGCGACCGTACGCTCCACCGGCAGCGCGCCCGTTCCGCGACTGAAAACGACCCCAACCTCGAACAGTCGGATGTTCCGCGTCATGTGGGCGAAATTGTGCTCCACGCGTCGCGCGAGGGTTTGCAGGGCGCTCGACCTGAGGGACGCTTCATTTTCGGCGAGCGGGTTCAGTACTCTGACCCCATTTTCGCCAGCCGATTCTACGAACGGAAGCGGCCGCACCTCGAGCAGACCAGCGCGCACGAGCGACTCCGTGACACGTCTTGTGACGGAGTACGCGGGCGACTCGCGTGCGTCGCCCACGCGGAAGGGCCGAAGCGTGTCTGAAAACGTGTCGTACCCCCGCAGCCGCGCCACTTCCTCGATCAGATCGACCTCCAGCGTCACGTCGCCCCGCCACCGAGGTGGCGTTACGCGCAACGTGTCGCCATCGCCGGAGATCACGCCGAATCCGACGCTGCCCAAAAGTTGCATGCATTCGCGCGGTTCGATGTTCTCGCCCAGCACTCGCGCGACACGCGTGGGGCGGAGCGAGATGGGCAGCGGATACGGTGCGGTAGCACCCAGGGCGAGGGGCGCGCCGTCAACGTTGCCGCCCGCAACCGCGACGATTAGCGACGCGGCATGTCGCGCGAGCTCTTCCGTGGCGTGGGAATCCATCGCTCGCTCGAATCGGTAGCTCGCGTCCGTAGAGACGCCAACCGCGCGGCGCGTCGCGCGTACGGAGCGCGGCTCGAATACCGCGGCCTCGAGCACCACGTTCGTCGTCGTATCAGACACCGCGCTGTCATTGCCCCCGATGATGCCCGCGATCGCCTGAGCGTTGCGCGCATCGGCGATCACCGTCATCGCGGGATCGAGCTTGCGCGCAACACCATCCAGGGTCGTGATGGTTTCATCCGCGCGTGCGCGACGGACGCGGATCTCGGAGCCGTCGAGCCGGTCAAGATCGAAAGCGTGCATCGGCTGGCCGAAGCCGTGCAACATGTAGTTGGTAATGTCGACGACATTATTGATCGATCGCAGACCAACGCTCAGCATACGGTCCGCCAGCCACTGTGGGCTGGGTCCAATACGTACTCCGCGAATCACGGTCGCGGTATACAGGGGCGCAGAAGTAGGATCCTCAACCGAGACATGGACGCCCCCGGTTTCTCCCACCGTCGCGGCGCGCGCGTGCGTCGCGCTCGGCATGAGACGCGTCGGCTCCGGACGGCGAAGCTCGTTACCGGTGTAGGCGGCGATCTCGCGCGCGAGCCCTTCGTGCGAGAGAAGATCCGGTCGATTGGGAAGAACGTCCACTACGAGCCGAGTGTCACCCGCCGGGTACGCGGCCAGGAACGGCGTTCCCGGTGGCGCGTCCGTGTGCAGTGCAAGTATTCCGTCGTGCTCGCTTCCAAGGGCAAGCTCGCGCGCGGAACAGAGCATCCCGTTGGAAGTCTCGCCTCGAATCTTGCGGCGTTCGAGCCGAAGACCGCCGGGCAGTGTCGAGCCTGACGGCGCGAAAGGATACTTGGTCCCGACCTGGACGTTCGGTGCGCCGCAGACTACATCGATCAACTCGCCGGTGCCGGCATCCACCTTTGTCACCCAGAGATGGTCTGAGTTCGGATGTGGGCTCGCGTCGACAACCAGGCCGACGACAACATCGGCCAGGTCCGCGCGCAACGCGACAACATCTTCCACAGTTGCGGCGCGACTCGTAAGCACGTCGCGCAGCGCTTCCGGTGAAAGATCGAAATCGGTGAATTCGCGGAGCCACAGGTACGATGCGTTCATCGCGCAACCTGCTCCAGGAAGCGCACGTCTGAATCATACAATACCCGGATGTCCGGAATCCTGTACCGTTGCAGAGCGATGCGGCCGGGCCCCATACCGAATGCCCATCCTGTATAGCGCTCACTGTCGACCCCAGCGGCTTCGAGCACGTTGGGGTGTACCATGCCTGCGCCAAGGATCTCCATCCAGCCGGTCCCCTTGCACGCCGCGCATCCTGACCCTCTGCACAGCCCGCACTCGACGTCCATCTCTGCGGAGGGCTCGGTAAACGGGAAATAGCTGGGCCTGAAGCGCGTGCGTGTCGAACCGAAGAATCGCGTGGCGAAATGCGTGAGAGTCGCCTTGAGGTCCACGAAGCTGACGCCTTCATCGACCGACAGCCCTTCGATTTGAGCGAACACGGGCGCGTGGCTGGCGTCGAACGGATCCAGCCGGTAAACGTTCCCCGGAATCACAATGCGAATGGGCGGCGGTCCCGACTGCAGCGCTCGTACCTGGACGGGCGACGTGTGCGTGCGCAGCACCACGTCCTTCGCCAGATACATGGTATCGTGCATGTCCATCGCCGGATGATCTGGCGGAAAGTTGAGCGCGGTGAAGTTGTACCACTCTGTTTCTGCTTCGGGGCCGGTCGCCACTGTGAATCCGATGTCCCGAAAGATTCCGACGATCTCCTCGATGACCAGGGTTATCGGATGTTCCGCGCCGCGAAACTGAGCGCGCGCGGGCATGGTAAGATCCACGCGAGCAGCAGAGGCTGCTGTCGCCGCCAGTTGGTTACGACGGCTCTCGAGCGTCGCTTCGAGCGTCGTCTTCAGCTCGTTGAAGGCGCGGCCTGCGGCACCGCGATCCGCCCCGTCAAACGACGGGAGGAGTTTCTGCAGCGCGAGGAGTCGTCCGCCCGTGCGACCGAGAAATTCGGCTCGCACTTGCTCGAGCGCGTCTACCGACTTCGCTGCCGCAAACGCAGCGGCGGCGACGCCCTCCAGATCGCGCGCGGATATCTTGAATTCTTCCAGCGTCGTGGATGACACGTTTGCTTTGATGGGCTACAAGGAAGAAGGGCGGACCCGAAAAGTATCGAGGCCGCCCCGTCAGCGCATCAGCCGGCAGCAGCGCTGGCTGGCGCGGACGTTAATGTGCGACTGCAGCGCCGCCGCTGAGTGGTTCCTACGCGTTGTTACGCAGCTGCTACGCGCCGGCTAAGCGACTGCTAAGCGACTGCTAAGCGACTGCTAAGCGGCGGCGTCCAGCGCCTTGCGGGCCTGCTCGGCGAGCGTGCCGAACGCAGCGGCGTCGCGCACGGCGATGTCGGCGAGAACCTTCCGGTCGATCTCTATCCCGGCCTTGCCCAGGCCGCTGATGAATGTGCTGTAGCTCATGTCGTGAAGATGCGCCGCGGCGTTGATGCGGACGATCCACAGGCGACGGAACTCGCGCTTCTTGTTCTTGCGATCACGATACGCGTAAACCCAGCCGCGCTCGACGTTCTCCTTGGCGGATTTCCACAACTTGCTACGCGCGCCAAAAGCGCCGCGCGCTGCCTTCATTACCTGCTTCTTGCGCTTCAGTCGCGCAACGTTGGATCGTACCCGTGGCATGGGCTAGCTCCTCTCTATAATGGGCGACGGCTGTCGCGGGATTTATACTGTTCGGCTACTTGCGCGGCGGCTGCCGCACCTTGCACAGCCAACGAGAACGCTACGCGACCAGAAGGCGCTTCATGCGCTTCTCATCGCCGGACGTCGCGATGATGCCCGGACGGCGCAGATTGCGCTTCCGCTTGGCAGACTTCTTGGTCAGGATGTGGCTCTTGTTGGCCTTGTTCCGCCGAACCTTCCCGCTACCGGTCACGGAGAATCGCTTCTTCGCGCCCTTGTGTGTCTTCATCTTCGGCATGCTATTCCCTCACTTGGGGGCCAGAATCATCGTCATGGATTTTCCCTCGAACTTCGGATCTGCTTCGATCTTGCTCACGTCCACAAGCTCCTGAGCGACGCGAATCACAACCTTTCTTCCCAGCTCAGGGTGCGCAATCTGCCGCCCTCTGAACATCAAAGTGACCTTCACCTTGTTCCCCTCGCCCAGGAACTCTCGCGCGTGTCGTACTTTCGTCTGGAAGTCATGCTCCTCGATCCCGGGCCGGAACTTTACTTCCTTAAGCTCGATCACGTGCTGCTTCTTCTTCGCCTGCCGTGCCATCTTGGCTTGCTCGAACTTGTATTTCCCGAAGTCCATGATGCGGACGACAGGTGGACGCGCAAGCGGAGCAACTTCCACCAGGTCAAGTCCGAGCTCCTGGGCCCGACTCAACGCAGTGTCAACATCCATGATTCCAAGCTGGGCGCCGTCATCGCCTATGACACGAAGCGGCGAAAAACGGATCTGGCGATTGACGCGCGGTCCTTTGACGTCTGGGGGGATGAGCAAAACCTCGATAAAGAGAAAACAAAAACGCGGACCTCCTTAAACAGGAGTCCGCGCCAAACCCACCGCGGCGGTCGCAGTGTGAGTGATTCAGGACGCCTGCAGCGCCCGGCATAGCCGGGGCTGGAGGGTGGGTCGCCGCGAGGCAACCACTTTCCGCATTCAATTGAGCCCGAAAAGTTACCCTAGTCGGCCCCCGGGCGCAAGCTGTAGGACCTGCCGTCGGACTGGACGGTGCCCCACGCAACCGACGCATCGTGCTCGAAGATGACGGTCCACAGTTCCTGCTCGACGCGCTTGAGCAGCCCCCGCTTTGACTCCAGCGTCACGAGTGGCTCCACGTCGTAGCCCATGATCCACGGCAGCGGAAGGTGGGCGTGCGTCGGAATAACATCGCCGAGGAAGATCGCCGTCTCTCCGGCAGATCGAATGACCACACTCTGATGGTGGGGCGTGTGGCCCGGAGTCAGGATCACGCCGATACCGTCTGCGATCTCCGCTTCGTTCTCGAGCAACTCCAGCTGACCGGACTCGAGCGTGGGCGCGAAGTTGCGCTCGAAATAGCTCGCCGCCGTGCGCTCGTTGGCGTGCGTTGCGTATTCGTACTCGCCGCGCTGCACGAAATAGCGCGCCCTCGGAAACGACGGCCGGATGGCACCCGATTCATCCGCGAAGGTGTTGCCACCCGCGTGGTCGAAGTGCAGATGTGTGCTGATCAGAATGTCAATGCGGTCCGGAGTGACGCCCACTTGCGCCAGTCCATCCTCCAGTGCCGTTCGGCCATTTGCGCCAACGTTCTCAAGACCGTAGATATCGTGAAACTTCGCGCTCTCCTTGTTCCCTGCGCCGCTGTCGATGAGAATGAGGCCGCTCGGGTGCTCAATCAGGAGACAGCGCATGCCAAGCTGGATCCTGTTGCGCTCGTCAGCGGGTATCCGTTTTTCCCAGAGCGGCTTGGGCACCACGCCGAACATCGCACCACCGTCCAGTTTCTGGCCACCAGCCTGGATCGCGTGCACAGTGAGATCGCCGATACGTCGTGTCTGGACGAGCGGGGCTGGCGCGGTCATGTATGCCTCTTCTGTTGAGTCCGCTGTGTCACGCAGTGCGGTCGTCGAGCGTGCCGATCGGCATCGCGGACGCTCGCCGCACCTTCCTGCTTGCGCGCGCGGCGCGGCCCGTTGCACGCTGGATGTCGTCCCACGTTGTGAAGCCGCGGTCGGCGGCATCGTCTATCAGCCGGAGCAGACAGTGCGCGGTGATTACTGCGTCACCCGCCGCGCTGTGACGCGTGCCGCGCCGCAACGAATATCGCGCTGCAACATCGAGCACACCGTAGTGGTGCGCGACATGGTCTAGCGACTTGCGCGCAAGTTGCGGCAACAACGCACGCGCCAGCCTAACCGTGCAGAGTCGGAGCGCAGTCGGTCGCTTCCCTACCGCACGCTCCAGTTCCGAGCTCACGAAGCCCCAGTCGAATGATGCATTGTGCGCCACGAAGATATTTCCGGCGAGCGCCATCACCAACTCGGGAACTATCTCCGCGAACCGCGGCGCATCGCACACCATGCACTCGGATATGCCCGTCAGGTGGGTGATGAACGACGGAATCAATCTGTCCGGATTGACGAGGCGCTCGAAAATCTCGGTGATCCGTCCCTCCGATACGATGACGACCGCAATCTCCGTGATCCGATGGCCGTACGCCGGACTCCCGCCGGTTGTCTCCACGTCCACCACGGCGTAGGACAGTCGACTCAGATCCATGGCGCTACCTGCGCAACGTGTCTCCTCGTCGCTCACCAGACGTCATCCCGTTCGATGGGGCACGACATGCATCGGGGCCCGCCGCCGCCGCGTACGAGCTCGCTGCCCTCGACCGTGATCACCGCCTTTTCGTCGTCACCGATGTCCTCCTGCCCATCAAGAAACGAAGTTGACGCAACTATCCTGTAACCCGCCACCTCCATCTCGCGAAGCGTTTCCTGGTTTCGCGCATAACTGATTGCGAGCCCCGGACGGATCGCGACGAAGTTGCAACCGGACGCCCACTGTTCCCGCTCCTGCATGATGCGCTTGGCCCCTCCGCATACAATCGGACTGAGGGGCATCCCGCACTGCTCGAGCGCCGAGAACAGGTTTGGCATCTCGCGCATTGTAGCGTCGCCCTTGCTCCAGTGCAGGATCGAGAGACGCTCCGCGCCAAGGAAATGCGGCGCATGGATTACACACTGTTCGCGGTCGATCTGGGTAAAAATCATGTCCAAATGAATCGCGCTGTTCTCCTTCGGCATCACGACGACGATGATGTTGGTGATCGACGTGCTCCTGAACACGAGCGATACGAGTTCGTCGATCGCAGCAGGGCTCGACCGCTCGCTGAAACCGATCATCAGCAGGTCGGGCCTGAGCGGGTGCACGTCGCCGCCTTCCAGCGTGTAGTTCACACGCCGCTCGACAGATCCGTCGTACAGTATCCCGTCGTTCGCCAGAGCGGGATGGTGCGCGAAGAGCGTCTTCATGATGAGCTCTTCGGTCCACCGTGTTCCGTAGCGCATCGATCCGATCATCACATGCGTACCAAGCCCCATCGCCGTGTCGCGCGTGAAGAAGAGATTTGGCACGGGCGGGAGCACGTATCCGCACTCGTTGAGCGTGCGAGCGAGCGGGCCCTGGACTTCCTCCCGCCCTTCCACGAGGACGCGTACGACGTCGTCGGGCGGGAGATCGTTCAGGTCCCTGGCGATAGGCGCGGACTGGACCATATCCATGGCCTCGCGAATGATCAGATGCCGCGCCTCCACTGTCGCCACCGTCTCCGCCAGCAGCTCGCGCACGTAGTGCACCTTGGCGAACCGCCTGAGAACGGCAACGAGTCTCCGGTGCTCGACCTGTGCCGTCTCGACGTGAATTATATCGTCGTAGAGGTAGTCTTCGCGCGTGTCCGGAGTGACCGCCAACAGTTCCGGTCCAGGCTCATGAACCAGCACCGAGCGGAGCCGTCCGATCTCCGAATTGATCTTCACTGGCATCTCCTGGTAAGATAGCCAGCCGGTCAACTTGCGGGCTGCATGGCCGTTGCCATAGCTTTGTGAAGAAATTCACAAGCCCCGTACCTTCATTGAAACGCGTACCCGACTCCACTGTTCGCCGCCTCTCTCTCTACCTCGGCTTTCTGGAAGAGCTTGAGCATAGCGGAGAATCGACAGTATCAAGCGACGTACTCGCCAGGCTCGGCGGTACGACATCCGCGCAGGTGCGCAAGGATCTGTCGATCTTTGGATCGTTCGGCAAGCGCGGGCTGGGCTACTTCGTGACGGAGCTCACCAGCAGCCTGCGCAGCATCCTCGGACTTGGCCGCGACTGGCACGTCGCCATTGTCGGTGCCGGAAAGATCGGTCTCGCGCTGGCACAGTATCCCGGTTTTCGCGAAAAGGGCTTTCACGTATCGGCGCTGTACGATGCGTCACCCAGCAAGATCGGAACGAACGTCGACTCGATGCTCGTACGCGACGTCAGACAACTCACGGCCGATGCAAAGGGCGAGCATTTTGACATCGGCGTCATTGCCGTTCCGGCGGAGCGGGCTCAGATCGTTGCAGATACCATGGCGGCCGCTGGCATCAAGGCGATAATGAACTTCGCACCGGCGCAGATCACGGTTCCAGCCGACGTCGTCACGCGAACAGTGAACATGGGCCTCGAGTTTGAAGCGCTAAGCTTCGCCCTGGCGAACCTGCCGAAATAGTTCGACCAGCTGGACTGGGCTCAGCTGCTCCGGGCGCTCGGTGGTGGGAATGCCGACCGTCGCGAGCGCGATCTGTGTTGCCGCGGGCACGCCGGAAGCCGATGGAGGAAGCGAGCGGAGTATGGTGCCAATCTGCTTGCGCCGCTGACTGAACAAACTCTGCACGAACGAGCGGAAGCGAGGCTGCTCTCCGTCGCGAAGGACGGGGACAGGGAGCGGCGTGACACGAATGACCGACGAGTCAACCTTCGGCGGCGGACGGAACGCGCCGGGCGGAATGTCGAAGACGCGCTCGACGCTCGCGAGCACCTGAAGATTGACAGACAGTGCTCCGTAACTCTTACTACCGGGGAGCGCCATTGCGCGCGCCGCAACTTCGCGCTGAACAAGGAACACCGCACGCTTTGGAAGCCTGCACGCGAGCGCATGGAAGAGAATCGGTGTCGTTATGTAGTACGGAACGTTGCCAACGAGGAGATACTCGGCACCGCCAAGTTTGCCAGGATCCATGTCGAGGATATCGGCCTCCACGATCTCGACGGCCGCGTTGGCACTGAACTTCTCGCGCAGAAGTGCCGCCAACGCTCGATCGAGCTCGACGGCCACCACCCGTCCGGCGCGCATTGCGAGAATGCTGGTCAACGCGCCCCTTCCCGGACCGATTTCCACCACCGTGTCCTGCAACGTGGGACCCAACGTGTCGACGATTCGTTCGAGCGCGCGCTCGTCCGCCAGGAAGTGCTGGCCCAGTCGCTTGAGCGTGGGCGGAAATCCATCCCGGAGGCGCGTCGCTAGCTCCGAAGAACCACGAGTGTCAGATCGTCACGCGCAGGAACGTCGCCTGTAAATGCGCTCAGCGCGTCGAATACGCGGTCCACGATCACTGACGATGGCTCGGCGGCGTACTTTTTCACTGTCGCGAGTACACGCTCCTCACCCATGGTCTTGCCCTGCTCATTCAACGCGTCCGTGACGCCGTCCGTGAAGAGAACCAGCAGATCCGTTGCAGAGGCCCATGGGACGGTGCGCGAAGTCGGCGCCTGATCCGCGAGGCCCAGCGGCGGGTCGATGGCGCCGAGACGCTCCGGCTCGCCACTCGCGCGACAGCAGAACACGTGGGGGTGCCCGGCGTTGGCGTATTGCAATGTGCCGGCCTGCTTGTCCACTACTCCATAAAACATGGTAATGAACATTTCTGTATTCGAAAGTTCATCGCGTAGTGAGTAGAGCAGCGCGTGCAACATCGCGCCCGGATCGAGCGTGCTCTGCGCGTGGATTGCGGCGGCGCTCATCGTGAGCGCCATGATCAGCGCCGCGCGGTATCCATGGCTGGAAACGTCGCCAATCATCACACCCGTCGCGGTGGGCGTGAGGCGGAAGAGATGGTAGAAATCTCCGCCGACACTTTCCGCAGGAACCACACGTGCGGCAGCCTCGGCCTGCGGTGCAACCACGTTTCCGGGCGGGAGCAGCTTCATCTGCAGGTCGTGCGCAAGGCGCACTTCCTGCAACAGGCGCTGCTGCTCGATCGACTCACGGACGAGGCGCGCGTTCTGAATTGCGCTGCCGATCTGGGTCGCGATGGCGGCCACCAGTTTCACGTCGCCAGCGCTGAATTCAGCGGCGTTTTCACGGTTGGTGAGGCTCACCGCACCAAGTAGCTCGGGCCGTCCGGCCTCGCGCGTCCACATGATGGGAACCGCGAGCAGCGCTCCCACGCGGAATCCGTCATCGCGGAGGCGATCTGACGGTGCGATCACCACTGGGTGGCGGACGCGAAATGCGCGCGCCGCGAGATTGAGCGCGTCGGAGATGGGAACGGTTTGAAGCTCGCCAGCGAAACCGACGGACGCGATCGGTTCGAGCACGTTGCCGCCAGGTTCACACGTAAAAATCACGCCGCGCCCCGCGCCGACTGTCTCCGAGACTTCCTTGAGAATGGTCTCGGCGGCACGCTCGAGCGAGACGGTCCGACCCAGTATCTCGCTTATCGTGTACAACAGATTGATCTCTTCGTATCGCTCCGCGAGTTCGCGCGCGGCGTTCTCGATTTCGAGCTCCAGGTCCCGCGGCATCAGCGATTGAGCGTGAGACGGACGACGTGACGCGGATCCCGGAACTGTTCGACGCGGTCCATCAACTGGTGCATGAGGAAGACGCCGCGTCCCTCCTCGCGGGTGACATGTTCCGGCGAGGTCGGGTCGCGCGAAGCAGTTGCCATGTCGAACCCGCGCCCTTCGTCCGCGACGTCAAACACGAGTGCCGCGTCGGAGACAGTCGCCCGCAGCCGCACGTGTTTTCGCGGGTCCTCATGATTACCGCGGATTATGGCGTTGGACAGCGCTTCGCTGAGCGCGACGGGGATGTTGAGCGAGCACTGCCGCCGCGTAAGCCTCAGTGCCTTGCAGTGCTCGGTGACGAGACTGACTATGGGCTCGATTTCCGAGACATCGCTCGGTATCTCGACGTCGAGCGCGACGTAGGAAGGCGTCACGGCGTCGAATATGGAGCCGTCCGCCACGCCGAGTTCGCCGGCTCGCGCCACGTCCGCGAGCCGGCCGCTTGGTGCGCGCGGCTCATCAGAATCCTTCGAGCGCACGCTCCCTTGTCTCTGCTATCTGAAACAGCGTGTCCAGCTTGGTAAGCTCGAACAGTGTCTGGAGATCGTCGTTGAGGTCCGCCAGCCGGAGCTCGCCGCCATGTTCGCGAATCTTCTTGCTCAGAGAGACGAGCACCCCAAGACCCGAGCTGTCTATGTACCCCGTCTGCGCAAAGTCTATGAGGAACTTGCGCTCACCCTTCTCGAGCTCATCGAGAACTTTTTGCTTGAGCTCCTGGCGGTTCCCGACTATCAGTTGACCTTCAACATCGACGACTACCACGTCGCCGCTCTTCTTAAGCGTAAAGCTCATCCGTTCTCCGTTTGTAAAGCCGTGATCGCAGTCACATTGATTATATCGTCCACCGTTGCTCCGCGCGACAGATCGGCCGCAGGCCGGGCCAGACCCTGCAGAATCGGACCGAGAGCTGTGGCGCCGGCCAGGCGCTGTACGAGCTTGTAAGCAATATTGCCTGCGTCGAGCGAGGGAAATACCAGAACGTTTGCGCGGCCCGCGCATACTGAGCCCGGTGCCTTCCGAGCCGCGACCGCAGCCACGAGCGCGGCGTCCCCCTGCAATTCTCCGTCCACCGCAATCGCTGGGACGCGCGCACGGACGAGAGCCACCGCTTCACGAACAAGATCAACCGAGGGACCAGCAGCGCTTCCTGCGGAGCTGAAGGACAGGAACGCGACCACGGGTTCATCCCCGACAATGCGGTTCCTGTCCCGGGCGGCCGCTATCGCGATGTCGGCGAGTTGCGTTGCGGTGGGATACGGTACCACCGCGCAGTCGGTGAAGGTCAATACCGATGACGCTGCCTCCCATGGGCGCGCTGCGAGCATGTAGAATGCGCTCGACACGGTACGCATGCCGCTTGCAAGGCCAATGTGCCGAATAGCCGCGCGGAGCACGTCGCGCGATGTGAGCGTGGCACCTGCTACCATCCCGTGCGCAACGCCTTGCGCGACCATATCTGCCGCGATGTTGAGCGCATCGGGACCCGAATCCACCAACAACGGGTCGCAGAGCCCGATCGAGTCCATCTGCTCCACTGCGCTGAGGATCCGAGGATCCGAGCTTTCCGGGAACACGATCCGCCGCCGCGTGGATGATGCCCGCTGGCGAATGCGCTTGATGAATGCGGCCGCGGGTGCGCTGGGCGTTCGGGATCTCGTCACTTCGTCCCGAACTTGGCGCGAAGTGCCCGCGCAACCTCGGGATGCACGAGCCCGGTGAGATCGCCTCCGTATCTTGCGACCTCACGAACGATGCTCGAACTGATGTACGTAGTCTCGACGGACGGCACCATGAACACGGTCTCCAGACCGGGACCCAGGTGACGGTTCATCAACGCCATCTGGAACTCGTACTCGAAATCGCCGGCGGCGCGCAGGCCGCGGATCACGAGCGACGCGCCAACCGATCTTGCAAAGTCAGCCAGCAGCCCGTCGAACGCCCGAACGCTTATGGCGGGCGCGTCACCGAGCGTTGTCCGGATTAATTCGGTGCGTTCCTCGACCGTGAAGAGCGGGCTCTTCTCCGAGTTTGCCGCGACGGCGACGACGAGCTCGTCAACGAAGCAAGTGCTGCGCCTCGCCAGCTGCTCGTGCCCGCGGGTGATCGGGTCGAAGCTTCCCGCATAAATGGCGATTGTCGGCATCAGCGGTAGAAGGTAACGCTCGTGTCGCCGTAGCGCCGCGTATCGCCCCCCGCAGGCATCGACGTCGATCGCGGGTGCTCTATTCCGATGAGCGCCGAAAACCTGGTTGCCATCCAGAGTTCCGCGAGTTGTACGCCCGCCGCGCTCGCATACGGCGGATCGGCAAAGACGACATCGAATGCATCTCTCTGGAGGCAGGACGTAAAGAGGATTGCATCGCCTCGCGTGACCGTCGCTCGCGCCGGCGCGCCCAGAGCTTCGAGGTTCGCGCGGAGCGCGCTGAGCGATCGGGGGTCATTGTCCACGAATTCCGCGCTTCGCGCACCTCGCGACATCGCCTCGATCCCGAGGGCGCCCGACCCTGCGAACAGGTCCAACACGCGCGCCCCCGGAAGCGACGCCTGTACAATGCTCATCCATGCCTCCCGCACGCGGTCCAGCGTTGGCCGCACGCCGTTGCCAAGTGGCGCTTTGATATTGCGGCCGCGCCATTCGCCACCGACGATCCTCATCGCACGACGATGTCCGCGAGTCTCGCCTGCAGCCGGCTGACACCCTTGTACTCGTCGCGCTCCATCCGGAAAGCGACGTCGAGAGCCGCACCGGACCGAATCGAGGGTGCAAGGGGCGCCATACCCCATCCAATGGCTTCGAGCTGAGTGCCGCCATCGCCAAGCAGCGTCAGCTTCAACCCATCCCGGCCCACAATGCGGGGCGCGCCGAGAGCGGTGACGTTACGCGCGGCAAATACTGGCGAAGGATTACCAACGCCATACGGCTCGAAGTGACGCAGCATCACGTCCAACTCGAGCGCCGCCTGGTCAATCCGTATCTCCGCGTCGATGCGCAGTTGCGGCGCAAGCTCCGCCGCGCCCAGCGAAGCGCGAGCCACTTCGTCAAAGCGACGCGCGAATGCGTCCACCCGGGATGCAGCGACCGTCACGCCCGCCGCGGCGCGGTGGCCGCCGTAGCGCAGCAGCAGATCCGCGCATTCTCCGAGCGCCGAATGCAGGTCGAACCCGCTGACAGACCTGCCGCTCCCCTTCCCGGTGTCGCCTTCCATTGCGACAAGCACGGTCGGCCGGCAAAACTCCTCCACGATTCGCGAGGCAACAATCCCGATCACGCCGGGATGCCAGCCGTCCCGCGCGATTACCAGTCCAATGGCACCGTCTCGCACCAACTGCTCGGCGATAGTGCGAGCTTCGTCCAGCGTCGCACGATCGAGCGCCTGTCGTCGCTGGTTGAGCTCCTCCAGCTCGCGTGCGATAGTGTTCGCCTCGTGCGCTGATTCCGTAAGCAGCAACTCTACGCCGCGCATTGCGTGTCCGATGCGGCCCGCGGCGTTCAGACGCGGGGCGAGAGTGAAGCCGATGCGGCCAGCGGTAAGCGGCTTCCCATCCATCCCGGAGGATCGAAGCAGCGCACGAAGCCCCAGATTTTCGGTGTCGGAGATCATACGCATTCCGTACCGCACGAAGACGCGGTTCTCGCCACGGAGCGATGCAACGTCGGCGATGGTCGCGAGCGCGACCAGATCCAGCATCTTCCAGATGAACGCGTCATTTGCACCAAGCTCGCTCGCGAGCGCGAGTGCGAGCTTGAACGCAACTCCGACAGCAGCGAGGTCCTTATCGGGGTAGTCGCAGTCCGGGCGGCGGGGATTGAGCAGCGCGAGTGCGGCAGGCATCTGCCCGCGCGACAGGTGGTGGTCGCTGATCACGACATCGATACCGGCGGCGTTCAGCGCGACGACGGGATCGAGCGCGCTGGTACCGCAGTCGCACGTGACAACGACCTTCGCCCCGATCCGCACCGCGTTATCGACACCTGCCGCGCCGAGATCGTAGCCGTCGGTCATCCTGTTCGGGATGAAAGGTTGTACGTTGCCTCCGAGGCCACGAATGGCGCGGACGAGCAGCGTCGTGGAGCAGATTCCGTCGACGTCGTAGTCGCCATGAATCATTATGAGCTCACCCGCCCGAATCGCCCGAGCAAGGCGGTCCACCGCAACGTCGAGACTCTTCATCGTATTCCCCGCGTGAAGCTGATCAAGTCGGGGACGCAGGAATCGCTTTGCCGCATCCGGTGCGTCGTAGCCGCGATGCAACAGGAGGCGTGCAACGCTGTCGTTGACGCCGAGCGCGGCAGAAAGCGATGCCACCGCAGCTGCGTCCAGCGTCGGAGCCGCTATCCAGCGACTTGGCGGCCGGCTCATTCGGTCGGCGCGGGCTGCCGCCGCTTGAGAAACTTGAACGACTTCGCGGCCGGCTGTCCCAGCAACTCGATCTCCTTCTGCAGTCTCTGCTTCTCCTTCATGAGCTCGTTCTGTTCGGGCACCGACGCCAGACCCATTACCCGATCGATTTCTGCCAGCCGCGCATCAATGTCGCGCATTGCGATAACGGCGATAGAAGCCGAGATCGTCCGGTCGGGATCATTCTGCGCATTACCCTCTTCCAGAATTTTATTGAGGACGCCGATATCTTCGGGCTCCAACCGGTCCGCGAGACGCTCCACGGTGAACTCGTCGCCCAGGTCCAGCAGCGCATAGAACACCGCGCGGTAGTGCTCATCCGTGAATCGTGCGGGGCCGATCTTTTCGGCGATGCCCGCGGTGCGCTGGGGATCGCCAAGCATGGCGCGCACGAGTTCGCGCTCCGCGGCGTGTGCGCCGGCATCGTAGTGCCTGCGCCGATCGCCGCGCCGCAAGGCGACTGCCGGGTGGGGCGCATCATCGGGTGGCGGCTCTTTGTCCGTCCCGCCGTCAGATACCGCTGGGCTGTCTCCCGAAGCGCGCACCCGTGGCTCGCCGCGAGGGGTCAACTTCGCCTCCCGCACGAGCGCTTCCTTTGCTATGCCGCTCTTTTCGGCGGCCCGGCCGATATAGAGCTCCCGCAGCAGCGGATCAGTCGTGGCACGAATCGTCGGGAGCAATCGGTCGAGTGCGCGGCGTTTTTTCTGGAGTTCTGCGAACCAGCCGCCGCGCTCGAGCAACTGGATCTTGCGCTCGAACACATCTACAGATTGCGCGACTTGTTGCTCCAACGCCGGCGCGCCGCGGGCGCGAACGAACGTATCCGGATCCTCGCCGCTCGGCAACGTTATGACCCTCACGGCACAACCATGCCGCAACAGCTCGTCACCCGCGCGGAACGTGGCCTTGAGGCCTGCCTGATCGCTGTCGTAGAGCAGGTACACATTGCGCGTGTACTTCACGATCATCGACGCCTGCGACTCGGTGAGCGCTGTGCCGAGCGGCGCCACCACGGTGTCGAGGCCGGCGAGCATGAGGCGAATCGCATCCATGTAACCCTCCACTACGAACACGCGATCCGCCTTCCGGATCTCGTTCCTGCACCACGTGAGGGCGTAGAGTGTGCGCGACTTGCTGAACACCGGCGTCTCCGGTGAGTTCAGATACCGGGGTTCCGTGTCGCCAAGGGCGCGACCGCCGAAGGCAACGTGAAGGCCGGATGCATCGAGAATGGGAAACATCAACCGGTTACGAAAGCGCGGCCGCGGCTCCGCGTTTGAATCGCGGCGCACGAGGAGACCGCCGTCTATCAGGCGATCGACGTCAAAGCCCATCGTTGCCATGTGCGCGCGGAACGTGCCGATGTCGTCGGGGGCGAAACCCAACTGGAATCGTTCGGCGCCATCGCGAGCCACGTCGCGGCTCGCGAGATACGCGCGCGCGGCCGCACCGCGCTCCGATTCCCACAGCTCGCGCTGAAACCAGTCCGCCGCGGCCGCGTTCATCTCCCAAAATGGATCGCGCGGGTCCGGACCTGGCCGCTCGATACGCTGCTGCGGAACCTCGATCCCTACAGTGGCAGCTACAGAACGCAGCGCATCCGGGAAACTCATGCCTAGCTGGTGCTGAAGGAACGAAAACACGTCACCCGATTCGCCGCACTTGAAGCAGTGATACTGGCCGCGCCTGGCCGATACCGAAAAGTTTGGATTCTTTCCGCCGTGAAATGGACACGGTCCGCGGTAGTCGCCGCCTGCGCGCTTCAGCTTTACGTGCTCGCCGATGATCTGCACGATGTCGGCGGCCTCGCGAACGCGCTCGACGACTGGATCGGAGCTCACGCCAGCTCTACCACGGTCACGCCCGCACCGCCCTCGTTCCACGCACCGAGTCTGAAGTTCGTTACACGCGGTTCCTTCTGAAGCATTTCGGAAATGCGCTCGCGCAGCGCACCAGTTCCCTTGCCGTGTATGATCCGGATTGCCTTCATGTCGGCGCGCACCGCGTTGTCCACAGCGTGCATCACAATGTCCTCGACCTCGCCGACCCGCATTCCGCGCAGATCGATCTCGCTCGCGACTTGCACTTCGGGGATGTCACCGCGGATGCGGATTCCGGGCGATGCTTCCGGACGCGCTGCGCGGCTGAGGTCGGACATCGGCAGTGACAATTTGAAGGTGCCAACCGCGACAATAGCGCTGCCGTCGCGCATCTCGAGAAGCCGGCCGGTGCGGTCGCCTAGGCTCGCTACCGCGACATAGTCCCCGACTACGGGCGGCGCGGCGTCCGCGTGGGACAGGCCGCGGTTCCTCTGCGCGCGCTCGCGCGACTCCAATCGATCAAGTCCCTCCGTCTGCTGCCGCGCGAGATCCTCGACGTGGCGACGCGCCTCGCTCGCAGTCTCCTCTACATTGTCGGATTTCTTGAGCGACTTGATGGTGTTCTCTATCTCACGGCGCGCGGAGAGCAGGTAGCGCCGCGCTTCCTCTCGCGCGCGGCGCTCTGACTCCCGCTCTCTCACGCCGGCGTTCTGCTCCCTCTCTGACACTCGTCGGGCACGCTCTCGCGCATCGGCGGCGATCGTGGCCGCTTCGCGCTCGCGCGCCGCGAGCGCTGCGTCGCGCGCCTCCAGATCCGCCAGCAGCTCGTTCACGCTTCGCTCGCCGGCCGGTAGCCGCCGTTCCGCGCGCTCCAGCACTTCCGGGGGAACTCCGAGCCTTCGTGCGATGCTCAAGCCATACGACTGACCGGGTATGCCCTTGATAAGTCGATATGTGGGCGCGAGCTCGATTGCGTCGAACTGTAGCGAGCCGTTCACTACGCCGGGATCCTCGACGGCAAGTTGCTTAAGCGCACCAAGATGCGTCGTTGCAATGGTACGAGCACCGCGACCAGTGAGAGACTCGAGTACGGCACCGCCGAGCGCCGCACCCTCTACAGGGTCGGTTCCGGAACCGAGCTCGTCGATGATGACAAGCGAATTTGCGTTGGCGCCCGACAGTATCTCGCGCAGGTTCCTGACGTGCGCGGAGAACGTGGAGAGGCTTGCAGCAATCGACTGCTCGTCGCCGATATCCGCGAAGATCTCGTCGTAGATCGCGATGCTGCTCCCTTCGCCAACCGTGGGCGGGATCCCGGCCTGGAGGCAGAGCGACAACAGCGCGACTGCCTTGATGAGCACCGTCTTGCCGCCGGTGTTCGGGCCGGAAATCAGAAAGGTTCGCTCTGCCGGGCTTAACGTAAGGTCGAACGGCACAACGCGTGCTCCCTGCGCCAACAGCAGCGGATGGCGCCCGTCGACGATCTCAAACGACTCCGTCGCCGAACGTAAGGCGACGGGCGCCGAACCGAACTCGAGCGCCATTCTGCCGCGCGCGTAGAGCGAGTCGAGCTCAGCGAGTGCGTCGAATGCGGCGGCAAGCGATGGGTGAATTGGACGAAGCGACTCACCGAGCTCGGTCAGTACACGCTCGATCTCTGCCGCCTCCTCCGCAGCAAGCTCTCGCATGCGGTTGCCGGCCTCGACCGCGGCCGGTGGTTCTATGAAGAGCGTGCTGCCTGTGGCGGACGCATCGTGCACGATGCCGCCGACGCCGGCTCGCCCCTCGCGGCGCACGGGGATCACGTAGCGCCCGTTGCGCACTGTCACCGACATGTCCGGCACCTGCTGGGCCGCGTCGAGTCTGGCCATGAGGCGCTCGAGCAGTGCCACAAGATCTGATTCGGCGTGGCGCAACTCGCGACGGATTCCGCGGAGCCGTGGTGAGGCCGAGTCCCTCACTTCCCCCTCGTCGTCCAACACACTGTCGATCGCTCCTTCCGCGGTCACGTCTTTCACGAGAAGCGAAGTGAGCGGCTGGAGCACCGCACGCGCGGCGATGGGGAGGCGCGGGTCGGAGAGGGACTCGAGTGTCAATCTGGAGCTGCGAAGAAGCGCGCGAATCAGCATGAAATCCGCTGCGCCGAGGAGAGCATTTTCGACGCGCAGTCGTTCCAGCGCCCGACCGGCCGCGGGAATAGCGTACGGCGCCCAGCGCGCATCGCTCGCAATCAGGGCGCGGGTGGCAAAGACGCGCGCCTGCTCCCGGTCGATCCACCCCGTTTCCGTAGTCGGGCGAAGCCGGCGTACACGCTCCGCACCCTCACCCGATGTTGCGCGCTCAGCCACCACTTCCAGAACGCGGTGGAATTCGAGGACGGCGAGTGCGTGAGTGTTCATGTTGCTATTGAATAATACCGACTACGGCGAAAGAAACCCGAAGTGGCGCAGTTACCCCATGGCTCGCTTTTCGCCGAGGGAGCGCGGCATGCCCATGATATTCAAATCCGTCATCTTCCGGACCGCCGGGCTGCTCGTGTGCTCCAACGTGTTCATGACATTCGCGTGGTATGCGCATCTCAAGAATCTCGAATCCCGTCCGTGGTACGTCGCCGCGCTGCTAAGCTGGGGAATAGCGCTCTTCGAGTACCTGCTGCAGGTTCCGGCAAACCGGATCGGTTACACGTCGCTCACGCTCGGGCAGCTGAAGATTCTACAGGAAGTGATCACGCTCAGCGTGTTCGTGCCATTCGCCTACTTTTACATGGACCAGCCGCTCAAGCTGGACTATCTCTGGGCCGCGCTATGTATCCTTGCCGCGGTGTTCTTTGTATTCAGGGGGCATTGACCCCCGCTTTCGCGGGGGTGACGGACCCGGTTTCGCGGGAATGACGACGCATTCGAGGGGGTGACGACGCTTTCCAGGGGGTGACGACGCTCTCAAGGGGGTGACGAGGCTGGTCGGTCAAAGCGCGGCCAGCTCTTCCTTCGCGATGCGGCTGACAAGGCTTCCGTCGGTGCGGCCCTTGAACTGGGGATTTACACGTCCCATCAGGGGGCCCATTGAACTCGCGCCGGACGCGATTGCAGCTCGAACGGCCGCGCGCACTTCTTCCTCGCTCACCTGCGCGGGCAGATACTTCTCCAGCGCCGCGACTTCCGCGCGCTCCTTGTCCGCGAGGTCAGTGCGGTTCCCCTTGTCGTACATCTCGACGGATTCGCGACGGCGCTTTATACCCCTGCGCAGCACGTCGATGACATCGTCTTCGGTGGGATCGGCGCGAAGCTCGATTCGCTTGTTCTTTACGTCCGACAGAATCGTACCCAGCAGCAACACGGCGGGCCTGTCCTGCGCCTTGCGCGCAGCGTTGAGATCAGCCTGCAGCCTGTCGCCCAGAGCCGACATTACATCGCGCGATGACGGCGATTCTTGCGCGTCGCCGCGTTCATCTTGCGCTTGCGTTTCTCGCTGGGCTTCTCGTAGTGGCGGTGCTTGCGGAGATCGGCAAGGATTCCCGCTTTCTCGACCTTCTTCTTGAAGCGCTTGAGCGCACGCTCAAAGTTCTCGTCTTCCTGAATGATGACTTCTGACAAACCCGATTGCCCCCTGGCCCTTGATCCTGAAACGGTTGACGTGCAGCCCTTAATATTAATGTCAGCCGGGCGGCCACGCCATCCTTCGCCCGCCAAGGACATGCGCGTGCAAATGACCGACGGTCTGGCCGCCGTCGGGGCCGGTATTCACAACCACCCGGTAGCCGCGATCGAGGCCCGCATCGCGCGCCACCTGGGCGGCCAGAAGCATGAACTCGCCAAGCATGGCACCGTCACCAGCCTCCGCCGCCTCTACGAGTGACGCCACGTGTGACTTCGGGATCACCAGGACATGCGTTGGGGCTTTCGCATCCAGATCCCGGAAGGCCAACGCACCCCCAGTCTCGGCCACAACGGTCGCCGCGATTTCCCTGCTGGCGATCCGGCAAAAAATGCAGTTGGTGGACTGTTCGGGCATTCGGCTCAGGGTTCGGGTTGCTGCGCGGGGTCCAGCATGGCCCGCGCCAGGACAATCCCCGCGATCGCGGCCGTCTCAAATCGTAGCACGCTCTGCCCAATTGCCACCGGCGAGAACCCTGCCACGACCAGCTGTGCCAGCTCCTCCGGCTCAAAGCCGCCCTCGGGCCCAACGGCCACAACGACGGTGTCGCTCCGGACGGCCGCGCGCGGCCGCGATCCGGACCCCTCCATCACGATGCGCGAGCCGGCGGGACATGCGGCCAGAGCACGCTCCGGGTTCGCTTCCGGAAATAACTCCGGTAGCCACGCAGACCGCGACTGCAGAAGCGCGGAAATCATTCGCGTTCGGACCTTCGAGCGAAACGTGGGACCATCGCCGCGCGGCGACACGCTTCTGGACCGCTGCCACAACACTGGCCGCCAGCTCGCAACGTTCAGTTCGGCAGCCTTCTCGGCGAGCCACAACATTCGGTCGCGATCAGCCACCGGGACCAGAAGGTGGATCGGCGCCGGAGGTGCGACTGCCCCCACT
This sequence comes from Gemmatimonadota bacterium, assembly GCA_030854055.1. GTDB lineage: Bacteria > Gemmatimonadota > Gemmatimonadetes > Gemmatimonadales > Gemmatimonadaceae > Fen-1247. The sequence continues at coordinate 28,116 of JALYTX010000143.1, forward strand.
TCCTCCACGTCCACGAGCGCGTTCTTGCGTCCCATCCGAACGAGTGAGCCCGACGCGGTGCGGCCTGCGCCGTCGCGCAATCCGACACGCTCGCCGACTCCGAGACGCAGCACCGCAACGTGCTGCGCGTCAGCTTCGGAGAGCGGTACCTGAGAACCGACGGAGAACGCGTGGTCCACCAAGAACGCCGCGCGTTCCGTGAGATTCACTCTCCGCGCACCGCGAGCGCGCTGAGCCAGTCGCCCTCGACGTCTTCGCGCTCGATGCGCATGCCGTGTTGCGCGAGCGCACCCGACATGATCTCACGCTCCTCGACGAGAATTCCGCTCAGCAGGGCAACGCCGTCGTCCATGAGCGCTGCAGCGATCTCCGGGAGTAGCTCAATGAGCACTGACGAGACGATGTTCGCCAACACTACGCGTACGGGCGCTACCAGCGCGAGCAGTACGACCGCGTCGCCCACAAGGTACCGTATGCACCGCTCGACTCCGTTCGCCCGAATGTTTGCCGCGGCGCTCGATTCCGCGCCGTCGTCAATTTCGATCGCCGCAATTCGTGTCGCGCCGAGCTTCGCTGCGGCGATGGAGAGAACCGCGCTGCCAGCTCCCAGATCCGCGACGCTATCGCCGGTGCGAATTGCGTACTGCATGAGCCTCAGCATTCCGCGCGTCGTCGCGTGCTCGCCGGTTCCGAACGCCATGGCCGGATCGATCACTATCGTCGTTTCTGGCTCGAAGTCATGCGCGAGCCAGGGCGGCGAAACGACGAGCCGGCCTACATGATGCGCGCTCACGCTCGCGCGCCACTCGCTCCAGTCCACGACCGGTGCATCGGCAATTGACACGACCGCGGAAGGGTCGGCCACGCGGACGGCGGACACAACCTCGTCCGCGTTGGTATCGGTCGGGAAGTGCGTTTCGAGGGCGTCGCCATCCTCGTGGATGCCCTGTGAACCGGCTTCAAAGAGCGCAGCCATCACCGCTTCACGATCGGCGCAACGTTCCACACGGATCGCACGCCAGGGTGCGGTCACGCGCCGAGTGATTCCTTGACCTTGGACCAGAACCCGCGTTCGCGTTTGGAGGGTGCGAGCGGGCGAATGTCGTGCAGGCGGCGCAGGAGCTGCGCTTCATCCTCGCCGATAGTGTCGGGCGTCCAGAGCTGCAGGCGCACGTGCAGGTCGCCTGTGCCGGACGCGTTGATGCGCGGAAGCCCACGTCCGCGGAGATGCAGCAGTTGGCCGCTCTGCGTCCCCGCGGGCACCCTCAACGTCACGGAGGCCGTCACCGTCGGTACTTCGACGTCGGCCCCGAGCGCGAGCTGCGGGTATGTCACGAGGATTTCCGTTAGGAGATCCTCCCCGTCCCGCTCGAAACGGTCATCCTCGTCGACCTCGAACACGACAAGGATGTCGCCTCGCGGGCCGCCGCGCGGACCCGCGTTGCCAACGCCGCGCAGCGTCATGTACTGGCCGGTGGCCACGCCGGCCGGTACCTTGATCTTGACCTGCTCCTCCGCGCGGACACGTCCTTCGCCGCGACACTTGCGGCACGGCGATGCGACGACCTTGCCGGCTCCGGCGCAGTTCGGGCACACCGAAACGCTCACCACCGGCCCGAAGAAAGACTGCTGCGCACGACGCACTTCGCCTGCGCCCTTGCAAGTGGGACACGCGGTAACACTCGTGCCCGGCTCCGCGCCGCTGCCGGCGCACTGGTCACACGGATTGAGAAGCTTGATTGTCACGGGCTTCTCGACGCCGGTAGCAACCTCCTGCAGCGTCAGGCCCAGACTGATCCGGATGTCGGACCCCGTCCGCGTCTCCGCAGCACTCGTACGCCGGCCAAACATGTCGCTGAATCCGCCCATGCCGCCAAGGTCGCGCATGAAGATGTTCAGCGCCTCCGACAGATCCACGTGATGGAAACCGCCGCCGCCCCCGCGGAGCCCCGCCTCCCCGTATCGATCGTAGGTCGCGCGCTTGTTACCGTCGCGCAGTACGTCATACGCTTCGGTGATTTCCTTGAACTTTTCCTCCGACTCCGCAGAGCCGTTATTGCGATCCGGATGGTACTGCATCGCGAGCTTTCGATATGCCTTCTTGATGTCATCGTCCGATGCATCGCGGCCCACTCCGAGCGTCTGATAGAAATCTGCCATGCTTCGTGCTATGAGTTAGTCGAGCAGGTCGGTGACCAGCTGCGATGTGTGTGTAACGAGGGAAATTATCTTGTCGTATGGCATTCTCGTCGGCCCGATCACGCCGATCACCCCATTTAACGAACCCACCCGGTACTGCGCGGTCACCAGGGTGAAGTTCTCCAGTGCAGGGTCACCGTGCTCGTTGCCTATCGTTATGCTGACGCCGGACGACTCGCTGCGCTTGCGAAGCACCTCCGCCAGATAGTGCCTGGTCTCTGTGAGTGCGACGAGTTTACGCATGCTGTCCACGTTGGCGAACTCCGGCTGCTCCGCGAGCACCGAAGCTGCGCCGAGCACCACGTCGTTGGCCGAATCGAAGGCTGCGTCGAAAATTTGCTCGCCTTCCTCGACGAAGACGTTGATGAGCTCTGCGGCGCCCGCCGGCGCGTCGCGGAGCCGCAATGCAAGCGAGCTCCGAACCTCGCGCAATGTCAGGCCGCCCAGGCGCTCGTTGAGTACGCGCGAAACCTCCGACAGTGCCTCATCCGCAACCTCGCCTCGGGCATCTACATAGATAGTTCGAACGCCGCCGCCGCGAATGGACAGCACAACGAGCACGCGGTCCGACGCGAGTCTCACCAGCTCGATTCTCTCGAAGATGCTCGCGTCGAATCGCGGCCCGAGCGCGACACCCAGCTCCTGCGTAATGATGCCAAGGCTCTGCGCAGCACGACGAAGGATGTTCTCGACTGCGGATCCCCCGCTCGAAATCTGGACGGCAAGCCTGTCGCGCTCTTCAGTCGTAAAGGACTGGAGCGGCAGAATGGAATCGACGTACACACGATACGCGACATCGGTTGGAACACGGCCCGCGGACGTATGAGGGTGGAAGAGGTAGCCCTTCTCTTCCAGGTCACTCATGGTATTTCGGATTGTCGCGGCTGACACGCCAAGACTGAACCTGCGCGCGAGCTGACGCGACCCAGCTGGCTGGGCCGTCGCTACGTAGGTCTGGATGACCGCATCGAGCACCATCCGCTCCCGATCGGTCAGTTCAGCAAGTGCCATAAGTGCAATAGTATCAACGACTTTCAGCAAGTGTCAAGGATGCGGCAAGCGAGTCCAGCCGCAGAAACCCTCGCGCTGTCAGAACAATCGTCTCGTCAACGATGGTCGCCCAGCCCTGCTGTACCCAAGGACGCGCGAGCTCGATTTCCGCATCCGTCGCGCGCAGGCCGTCCGATGTTCGCAATCCTAAGTACACCCGCTCGGACTGCCTGTTCTCATCCGATAGCATTTCGCTTCCGGCAATGACGCTTTCAGAAGTGCGCAATCGTCGCTCCCAATCTGCGTGCGCTGGCACGTTCCAACTGCGCGTGAAACCGTCGTATGAATGCGCTGATGGGCCCAGCGCAGCGTACGCGCTGCCCGTCCAGTAAGACGAATTGTGGCGCGAACGGCGTCCGGGCCGGCCGAAGTTGGATACTTCATAGTGCTCGAAATCTGCCGCACCAAGCACTTCATGCGCCAAAAGAAACTCATCTTCGTAGCGCTCCTCCGGCGCTTCCGTGGTATCGCCGCGTTCCGTCCAACGCCCGAGTGGCGTGTGCGGCTCGACCGTGAGTCCGTATAGCGACACGTGCTCAGGCGTCAGCTCGAGCGCGCGCTGGACGTCGCCGGACCAATCGCGACCGAGCGCATCGGGGAGGGAGAAGATGAGGTCGAGCGACAGATTCGCGATTCCGGCATCCCGAAGCAGCTTGACTGCGCTCAACGTCTGACCCGCCGAATGAGTCCGGTGCATCCACTCGAGGACGTGGTCCTGGAAGGATTGCGCGCCGAGCGAGACACGGTTCACACCGGCCGCGACCCACGCTGCAGCCGCCTCGGGATTGACGTCGTCCGGGTTCACCTCGATCGTGATCTCAGCGTCGCGCGCGACGTTGGCGCTGTCGCGCACCAGCTTGATGACGTCAGCGACGCCCGAGCCAAGCCGTGAGGGCGTCCCGCCGCCAAGGTAGATCGTGTCCAGCGCCCAACAAGTGGTCCGCTGCCGCAGAAGTTCCAAACGTAGCGATTCCACATAATTCGCAACCGGCGTCACCGCGCGCACGGATATGGAGAAATCGCAGTACGAACAGCGACGAGCGCAGAATGGAACGTGAATGTAAAGGTGCGATACCTTCGCGGCGCCCACGCTGGTCATCTGCGCGAGATCATGCCGCTTGGCGAGCATTCGAGCAGGCCCTGTATCTCCAACTGTGTGAGAGCGGCGAGTGTCCGGCTCGCGGGCCAGCCTGTGCGGCCTATCACTTCGTCGGCGGTTTCCGCAGACATCTGCGTGACCGCGTCCCATACGGCTGCCTCATCGGCGCCGAGCGAGGGTAGAGGGCGCGCAGCCGCGGACGCGGAAAGATTTGCGAGCGCGAGCGCATCTTCAACGCTGGCGATTACGTGCGCACCGTCGCGCAGGAGTTGATTGCTGCCCTGGCTCTGTGGAGAGTCGATCTGCCCTGGGACCGCCGCGACGTTGCGACCGAAGTCCGCGGCATGCGTCGCTGTTATTAGAGCGCCGCTGCGTAATCCGGCTTCAACGACAATGGTGAGGCCGCAGAGGCCGGCGATGATTCGATTGCGGCGCGGGAAGCAGCCCGGGAATCCCTCTTTGCCCTGCGGAAACTCGGATACAACGACTCCACACTGCGCGATGTCCTCGTACAACGCGGCGTGCGAGCGCGGATATATGATGTCGATTCCGGCGCCCAGAACCGCTGCGGTAACGCCGCCGCAGTCGAGGGCAGCGCGGTGTGCGGCGGCGTCAATGCCGAACGCCATACCGCTGACGACGCACGCCCCCGCGGTCGCCAGTGCGACGGCGAGCTCGCGCGTGACTCGCTCGCCGTACGCAGTCGGTTGACGGCTTCCGACTATCGCAACGCAGGGCCGCGACAGCACCGACACGGCGCCGAGGAAGTAGACTGCACGCGGCGGCGATTGGATCGACGCGAGCGCGCGTGGCCATTCGGCGGAGTCGGGGACGGCGACGCCGAATGCGCGGTCCGCGGCACCGCCGAAAGTCACGGCAGCGGTGCGTTCGCTGCGGCTGGCTTCGCGGCTTCCTGCTTCAAACGGAGGAGCTCGCTCCACCACGCAGATAGTAGAGGCGACAGCCCGTCGCGGTTCGCTGCACTTATCGAAAAAATTCCGAAGGCGCCCGCGGCTTCGATTGGCGGCACGTAATCCTCGCCCATCAGATCAAGCTTGGTGAAAACCACGCAGAACGGCTTTGCAGCAAGCTCGGCACTGTACTTCCCTACCTCGGCGCGGAGCTGGTCATACTCCGCCTGCCAGTCCATGGCGTCGATGGGAATCAACATGGCGAGAATACGCGTGCGCTCGATGTGCCGGAGGAATGTGAGCCCCAATCCGCGTCCTTCGGCTGCACCTTCGATAATTCCCGGGATGTCGGCGACCACGAACGTGCGATAGTCCGACAGCTGAACTACGCCGAGGTTGGGCTGAAGGGTGGTGAACGGGTATTCGGCGATTTTCGGACGCGCGGCCGAGATCACGGAGAGGAGCGTGGACTTTCCGGCGTTCGGCTGCCCGAGAAGGCCGATGTCCGCGATAAGCTTGAGCTCAAGCTCGAGCGTTCGCTCCTGCCCGTCCTCGCCGGGCTGCCACTCGCGCGGAGACTGGTGAGTTGGCGTGACGAAGAACGAATTGCCCTTCCCGCCGCGGCCGCCCTTCGCCACTATGAATTCCTCGCCATCTTCCAGCACGTCGGCGATTATCTCGCCCGACTGTGCGTCGCGCACGATGGTTCCAGTTGGGACCGGCAGGAATATGTCCTTTCCGCTTCTGCCCGTCATGTTGGAGCCCATTCCGTGCTGGCCGCGATCGGCAGCCCATTCGTCGCGGTAGGTGTAGTCGAGCAGTGTCGCGAGGTTGGAATCTCCCCGTACTATGACGTCCCCGCCGCGCCCGCCATCCCCGCCGTCGGGGCCGCCCATTGGTACCAGACTCTCGCGGCGAAAAGACTGGCACCCGGAGCCGCCCGAGCCCGCCTTCACGCGCACCGTCACGTTGTCGATGAACACCGTCAGCTCTCCCTGTTTGCCATCGTGTGAACCTTACCCTGCAGTGGCCGCGATGACGCGGCGGCGCAATGCGCGGCGAATCACATCGTTGCGCGGACCGCGACGTCGCCCACGACCTCGTGGCGAGTGTCGCGCACCGGCTTTCGCGCGATGTCGGCGAGTCGCTGCGGCAGTATGTCGGGTAGCGCGTCAAGTCGCTGGAGAAGCGCAATCAGCGCCGGGTACTGCGCGCGCGACGCGCCGTCCTCCACCTTGATCGCGATGCCGATTCCGCGCGCAACGATCGTTGCCGAGTGTACGCCCTCCGCGCCGATCTTGCAGAGGACTCCTGGCGCGTCTTCCATGAGCACAGTGTCAAAGCGATCGGTGCCGCCAATGAGGAACGGATTTGCCAGCATCGCATCGCCGATTCTACGCGGCACTTCGGCTCCCGATCGGATTGCCGCACCAAAGCGCGCATACGCGCGCGCCATGGACTCGAGCGTAAGACCGAACACCGGCACCCCGCAACCGTCCGTAGCGAACTCGATGTCACCAGCGGTCACGCCGGTCCAGCGTGAGATTTCGCCGACAATTGACTGCTGCACCGGATGGCCGAGCCGGAAGTAGTCGGCCGTGGGCCAGCCGGCCGCGCGGGCGCGTGCGAGCATCGCGGCGTGCTTGCCGGAGCAATTGTTGTGAAGCCGAGTCGGGCGTCCCCCCGACTCGCGTAGGAGCCGCTGGCCGCGCTGAGACAGCGGCTCCGAGGCCCCGCACGCGAGATCGCCTTCCTCGAGCCCGAGATCACTGAGCATGCGTTCGGCGATGGCAACATGTTCGGGTTCGCCTCCGTGCGACGCACACGCCAGCGCCGTCTCGTCTGCGCCCCAGCCGAGCTCGTCCAGCGCGCCCGACTCGACAAATGGCATGAGCTGGAACGGCTTCGCGCAGGATCGCCAGAAGGTAAAGTGCTCGGGGTTGCGCGCGAAACCAACAAGCTCATCAGACGCGACGACGGCGGCAGATACGCGATGGACCGACTCGATCGAGCTACCTCGGCTTACTACTACATCGATTTCATAAGATGTGGCTGGCTTCACCCCTTAAAATATCGAGATCGCTCCCTTGGTGTAGCGTTTCGGGTTCTTCCTGACGTCGGCCAGAATTTCGTTCAGGTGCGCAACTGCCTGGACCATCTGATTGTAAAGCGTCGTGTCGCTGAGCAATCGGGAAGCGGTGCCATGCCCCTTGCTCAGCGACGCAACGAGGGAATCTGCGTTGGCCGTGACCCTGACCAGGTTGCTGTAAAGAGAATCGTCGCGCAGAAGTTTTCCTGCAGTTCCCTTTCCAGAATTGAGCTGCGTCATCACCGAATCGACCTGCGTCACCATCTGCGTTAGGCTGTTGTAAAGCTGCGGATCGTCGAGCATGCGTCCCATGCTGCCGTTAGGATTCTGCAGCCGGTTGAGCAGGTTGCTGGTGGATGCGAGCGTGCCGTTCAGCCGGTCGTACAGCCCGCGATCGGTGAGCAGGCGGCCGATTGTTCCGTCGCCACGCGCCACCGATTGCGTCACAGTACGTAGATCGTGCGTGAGTCCCGCGACATCCGTCAACACGCCGGCGGCGCGCTGGATCATCATGTCGTAATCCATGGACGGCCCGAGCAGGAGCGTGTCGCCGTCATGCAGCGGGCGAAAGCGTGGTGTGCCTGGTGTGATGTCGAAGAAGCGATCGCCCAGGAGGCCCTGGTTGCGCAGCATGACGCGCGAGTCCAGCCGCACCTGCTGCTGCATACTTTCGTCAAGCTGCACCGTGATTCGGAGATGCCTGGTCGTATCGTACGACACCGGCAGAAACTGGATCCTGCTTATGGACCCCGCCAACTGGCCGGCGACGGTGACCTGTCCACCCTCGCGCAGGCCGCTCGCGTTCTGCACGTATGCGTAGAGCGAGTAACGACGCGAGAACAGATGCGCCGCCGTGCCCAACCGTATCACGCCGTAGGTCAGGATTCCAAGCGCCACGATCGCTAGCGCCGCGACGCGCAGTGCATCCTTCGTAATGATCTCAGAGCGTCTCATTCAGTACCCGCCGAGGAATGTCTGGATGTACGGATCGCTGGAGCCGGCCATTTCTTCGGGCGCGCCGAAGAACACGATGTGCTGGTCGTGCAACAGCGCGATCTTGCTTGCCATGCGGAACGCGGAGCGAATGTCGTGCGTCACGACGACGCTCGTAACGTTCAGCTCGCGCTGCAGCTTCATAATCAGATTGGTAATGGTGCCGGTCGTGAGCGGATCCAGCCCCGAGGTCGGCTCGTCGTAGAGCATGATCTTGGGGTTCGCGGCGAGTCCGCGCGCGACACCGACGCGCTTCTGCATCCCGCCCGAGAGTTCTGACGGCGCCAGCTGCATTACCTGATCGGGATCAAGATCGACGAACTCCAGCTTCTCGCGAACGCGTTTCTCTATCTCGTCCTCGTCGAGCTTCGTATGCTCGCGCAACGGATACGCCACGTTCTCGAACACAGTCAGAGAATCGAACAGGGCAGAGCCCTGAAACACCATTCCCATGTTCTGTCTTATTTCGAGCGCCTGCTCATACGTGAGCTTCTCGATGTCCTGGCCAAGCACGTCCACTTCGCCGCGATCCGCTACAAGCAGCCGGAGGATGAGCTTTATGATCGTCGACTTTCCCGTTCCGGACTCTCCGACCACGGCGACGGTCTCGCCCTCACGAACCGCGAACGATACGCCGCTCAGAATTGGCCGGTCGAAGGCCAGATACACATCGCGAACCTCGATGATGATCTTTTCAGGCGCTTCCTGAGGATGAGTCTGCTCCTCCTTCTCGTCGGCCTTTATCTCCTTTCGGATAGCGGCTCGCACCCGGTCGGCGTCCACGTTCTCGGGTTCGCGATCCACGTTACGCCGGTCCGTGGCGCGCCGCTCGTCTGACTCGCTCGCGAGCGCGGCCGGGTCCGGCTGCGCCGCCGCCGCCGCTCCGACCGCCGTGTCTGAAGGGTCTTCCGTCACGATGAGAGCAGTGCCAGCAGCGCCTGCGTGATGAAGTAGTCTGTGACCAGTATCAGAATGCTGGCAGTCACTACGGTTCGCGTAGTGGCGACGCCGACACCTTCGGTGCCCCCTGTCGTGCGGAGGCCGAAGTGACACGCAGTCAGCGAGATGATGCCGCCGAATACAAACGGCTTGAAGAGACCGTGAATGAAGTCGTTCGGAATGATGCGGAGCACGAAGCCGCCGTTCGATATCTGGTCCCACACTGTCGACCAATACAGAGCCGTCGGCAGTTGCAGGTAGAATTTGGCGATGACGTTGCCGCCAAGTATTCCGGCCACATCGTTGATTACGGTGAGCGCGGGCAGCATGAGCAGCGCCGCAATGAGCCGCGGTGTTACGAGCTTCTTTATTGGATCGGTGCCCATCACGTTTAGCGCGTCGATCTGCTCCGTCACGCGCATCGATCCGATCTGCGCCGCGATCCCGGAGCCGACCCGTCCCGCGACCATGAGGCCAGCGAGCACCGGGCCGAGCTCGCGGATCATGGAGGCGGTAACGAGGCTTCCCACGTACGTGGTGGCGCCGAAGCGCTGCATCTGCACCGCCGATTGCAGCGCGAGCACCATCCCCGTGAAGAATCCGGTGAGCACCACGATGCCAAGAGACTGCACACCGATGGCGTCCATCTGCTGGATGACGTCATCACGGTAGAACGGCGGAACGAAGATGAAACGGATTGCGTTCCACGCGAGAACGAAAGCCTCCTGCAGGGAGAAGACTTTGGCGCGCGCGCCGGCGTTTATCCGTTCGAGTAGCGCCATTCGCTCCGTGGGAGGGCAAGGGACATGCCGAGGCTAACCTTGCCGGATCCCGACGTCCTTTGCCCGCCAGCGCCGAAGGACTAGCTTGGTGGCTATGATCGAGACAATCAGGCGAGAACGGCTGGTGCAGCTTCTTGATTCTGCGAAAAGATATCGCGTCGCCGTCGCGGGCGATGCCATGCTGGATGTCTACCTTCTGGGCGACGTGGAGCGCATCTCCCCCGAAGCCCCCGTGCCGGTGGTGCGAATTCGAGACCGGCGCCGCGCGCTGGGTGGCGCGGCGAACGTCGCGCAGAACGTTCTTGCGCTCGGTTCGGAATGCAGCATCGTCTGCACGGTCGGATCCGACCTCGCCGGCGCCGGCGTCACCGAAATGCTCGGCGCCGCCGGCGCGGTGACCGCAGGCATCGTCCGGAGCTCCAAGCCAACGACTACGAAGACCCGCATCGTGGCCCGCGCCCAGCAGCTTGTACGGGTGGACGAGGAAGACGACACGGACGTGGACGCCCATGACACGGAAGCCCTCATCGCCGCCGTTCGAACGAGCGTTCAGGGAGCCGATGCGCTCGTTCTTGAGGACTACAACAAGGGCGTCCTTGCCCCGAAGGTCATTCGCGCGGCGATGGACACGGCACTCGCCAAGGGCATCCCGATTGTCGTCGACCCCAAGTTCCGGAACTTCTTCGAGTTCACCGGCGCAACAATCTTCAAGCCGAATCGGCGAGAGCTCGAGGCAGCCCTCGGCGCCGAGCTCGATTTGGGGGCGCCCGCCGCGCTGCCGGCCACGTGCGCCCGCCTCGGAGTCGAGCACCTCCTCCTCACGCTCGGCGAGCACGGCATGGTCCTCGTGTCCGCTGACGGGGAGGTCGGACGTATTCCGACAACCGCGCGCGAGGTGTACGACGTGGTTGGCGCCGGCGATACGGTAACTGCGTACCTCGCCACGATGCTGGCCGCGGGCGCTACGGCTGCAGAAGCGGCAGTCATCGCCAACTTCGCGGCAGGAGCGGAGGTCGGCAAGCTCGGCGCTGCGACAGTGAGCGTCTCCGAAGTACTGGACGCGTTCGACGCGTACGATGCGGACCGCGGGTCGGCCGCTGCGCCGGCGGTCGCATGAGGCGCGGGTGTGGTTCCGTCGCGGTAATGGCGATCGTGGCGGCGGTAATGATTCCAGCTAGCCGCGCAGCTGCCCAGGCTTCGTTGTACGTCCCCATTGACGACATTGCGTACCGTTACGCCGACGCGCTTATCGCACGCGGCGAATTGCGAGGTGTTTCGCTGCTGGAACGTCCGTACACAGCGTTGCAGCTGGCGGCGGGCGCCGACACGGTGCTGTCGCACGACCATTCTTCCGTCATTCGTTCCTACGCAATCGCGCTGCGCACCGCCCTCCAGCGCTACACAATAAACGTTGCCGGTGCGACAACATCCGACGACGCACCCGCGTTCATCGCGAACGCGGACCTGTTCACGACCGCGCAGACGTCCGGCCAGCCCGAGCTCATGCTTGCGGACACGAACCGTAGCGTCACCGCTGGCGTCGGGTTCAGACTCGCGATGGTCGCGGGGCCGCTCGCCGTGTTGATCCATCCGATCATAGACAACAGACTCAACAACGATCCTGATTTCGCGGGAAAGCAGGACCGCATCATCGCCGGCCGAGCGGAGGACGCATACGCCAGCGGCCAGTGGAAGTACGCGACGCTGTTCGCCGGACGCATCGCGCGGAACTGGGGGCCGTCGCCGCTGCAGGGACTACAACTCGGCAGCGCGCCATATACGTACGATCACCTTTACACGCAGATCGGCACCGACCGGATTCACATATCTGCGCTCGCGACGCGGTTGGACGACGCGTTCCAGCCGGACGCCGTATACGCGCGCTACTTCTACACGCATCGGCTCTCCGTCAGGTGGCGTGATCTCGAAGTTGGTGCGTCGGAAGGGATGCTCGCGTACGGTGTCGGCAGGTCGTACGACCCTTCGCTCATGAACCCGCTGAACATTTTTGCGCTGTCGTGGCGGAACGAGCACATCTCCGGCAACCTCACTCTTGGCGGTACGATGGCGCTTCGTACCAGTCGATTCGGCAACTTTTCTTCCGAGTTGTTGATTGGCAACCGGCAGATCGACTCCTGCCCCGAACTTACATGTCAGGAGCCGGCTTCGTACGGATTCTCTGCGGCCGCCGAGGGCGTACCGTTGTTCGGCGACCAGCGGTTGTTCGCGTCGTACTCCAGGCTTTCGAATCTCGCATACCGCGCGAAGGAAGGCGCGGCTGGCCAATATACAAGTCTTGGCGTCGGCCTCGGACAGGCATTCAGCGATTACGATGAGATCAAGGCAGGGGTGGACGTCGCGGCGGTTCCGTACGCGACGGTTCGCGTTTACGGCGCGTTCAGGCGGCAGGGACAGGGTGATTACCACCTGCCGTTCCCGACGCCGGAGGAATACCCGACGACACCCGGAATATTTCAGGGCGTTGTCGAGCGGATTGTACGAGCGGGCGTCGAAGGAGGCGGCATGCTAGCACCGGGCGTTGAGCTCACGGGCGACGTGGGTTTGAACCACGCGACCAACTGGCAGCACCTGAGCGGCGTGACGCACAATGGCGTCGCCGCGCGGCTTCGGTTTCAGTTCACGCCGCGGGGACTGTACTACTGAGTTCGCGACCGGAACGACGCGGAGTTCAGGTTCACGCCTTGCGCGAAAGCACGACGTTGTTGCAGTAGTACTCGTACGTCTGTGGGAACAGCGCGTTCACGAGGAGCGCGAGCACGTTCAATGGAAATATCAGGAGAAGCTGGAACACGCGCGCGGGGAATGTGCTCTGCGGAAGGACGTAGCGAGACAGGTACGCGATGAACACCTGGCTGAGGGTCAGTACGTATGGCGTCGTCTTCACGGATTCCTGGACGCTGTATCCATTCCGCTCGAGCACGTGACGGATACCGAAGCTCGTGTAGCGCGCGAAATCGTAGGGTGCCTCGTGCTCGTCCCAGGCGAAGGGCACACTCAGCAGGAATGCTCCGCCCGGCTTGAGAACGCGCCGTATCTCGGAGAGGAGCTCGTCAATATTGAACACATGCTCGAACACCTCGAAGCTGACGGCCGAGTCGAAGGTGCCGTCGGCAAATGGCAGAATGTGTCCGTCGTAGAACACGTCCATCCTGCTATTACGATGGTCGTGACCCGATACCTGGATGTCGACACCCGTGTACGTGCTCGCGCGCGTGAATAGCGATTCATACGGCTTGGAGCCGCACCCAAAATCGAGTACTGCACCGGTGATTGCGGGCGCCATGCGACGGATATTGCGGTGAAGTCCGTCGCGAATGAAGTAGACCGGGCTGACCACAATCCCAAGCGGCGAGGTCAGAAACGCTTCCCGCTCCAGTCGGCGCAGTAATCTGTTGAGCATTGCGATGGAATTATACTTGGGGCGACCGGTGGCGCAGCCAGGTGGCCATCAGTAGTTTGGTCGGAGGCAGCGTCGAGCTGTCGCGGCAAGACTGTAGTAAGCGTGTCGTAAGCGGGGCAGAAGCTCAACGGTCGAGCAGTCGGCTCATAACCGTCAGGAAGTGGGTTCAACTCCCACCTGCCCTATTCTGGAGACGAGCGGTCGCGTGGGACTTGTGGCGTCCCGGCCGAGGCGCGTGTGGCAAGCAATCTCGTAAGGGGGCGTTCAACCGTCGCATGAAACATGAAGCCAGCTATTGTTGCAGTAATGGCGACCAATGTCAGCACCAGCGAGTTCGGCTGCAGATGGCGTGCCTTGGCCGCGCGCACTGCCACGATGATTACGGGCAAGTGCACCAGATAAACACTGTAGGACGCGTTGCCGATGAAACCCAGTAGGGGCCCACGAAATACGGGCACACGCGCATCGCGGGCAGCGACGCCGAGAACGATGAGGACCGACGGCAGGGCGTAACGCACAACCTGAGCGGCGTCTGGAGCGTACAAGGATTGGTCGTTGAATGCTGCAACCGCCCAGAGGGATACACCGAGCGCGGCCAAAGCTCGGGCGGGGGTCACGGTCCAATTGAGCAGTATGACCGCGGCAAGCACGCCCCCGGCAAATTCGAGATTATAGGGGCTAAGGCAAAAGCTGGCCCAAAATGGAAGCTGTAGTGAACCCCACAGCTCGTACGCACCGACGAGAATACTGCCGGTGAGAACGATCGCGAGAAGGAATGCCGACAGTCGCCGGGGGAGAGCGATTGCGCTTGCGAAGATCAGGTAGAACTTGACCTCGTGTGACAGCGTCCAGGCTGGCGGTACCAACGGTAACGACTGCTGGATCGGCCACAAGAGGTACGATTTGAGGATGAACGGCAGCCTTAACTTTTCGGCGTGAACCGCGTGCGCCGTGATCAGCGCCCCAGCAAGGACGCCGGTAGTAACGATCCAGAGCGGCGGATACACTCTAGTCAACCGCCGCCGCAGGAAGTTGCGTAACCTTGAGGGCTTCGCGATGTCCCGCCAGTGGACGAGATAGATTACGAATCCACTGATGACAAAAAACAGATCGACGCCAGCATGTCCAAAGCTCCAGAATTCGAAGCCGGCGGCGGATCCCATATCCCGAATTGCGATCTGTCGGACGTGGTACCCGACTACCAACAACGCGGCTGGACCGCGCAGGGCGTTGAGGCGCTCGAGTCGCGGCGGCCTGGAGCACGCGCGTAGATCGGACCCGATCGCCATCTACCAATCTACCGCTGACGCCGTCGGTTTTCGTACCCCGCGGTCACGGTACATCTACCCGGTCCATGCAGCAGTCAGTACTTTTCGGGGCTCCGGCCTTTCGGCCGGCTGGTCGCGTAGCTCAGCTGGTTAGAGCGCTGCTTTCACACAGCAGAGGTCCGGGGTTCGAGTCCCTGCGCGACCACTCGCCTGACTTTCTCTCACCACACCCCAGAGCATGCCCGCTTTGAACCTCCGGTCACTCCTCGTGGCCGTTGTAGTATTCGGGGCGCCGGCGCTAGCCGCTGCGCAGAATCCGTCGACCGCGCAGGCGCAGCAAATGTTGCAGGACCCAGCGATGCTGCAGCAACTCAAGCAGCGCATCATGACCAGCGGGATGACCCCGGACCAGGTGCGCGCGCGCCTGAGGGCGGCTGGCTATCCGGAGAACCTGCTCGACGCGTACCTCGGAAACGGAGGGGTCGCGGATTCCACGGCTACCTCAGAGGACGTTTTCTCCGCCGTGCAGGAGCTAGGAATAGCGGACAGCACGGACATCGACCTGCTTCGCTGCGGATTGAACCCCGATTCGTTGATGTACGCGGATACGCTCTTCAACGTCTCGCGCCGCAACATCTCCAGAGACACGACGAGCGGCTCGCTTCAGAATCCGGGAAGCATCTTCGGCGGTACCAATCCGCAGCCGATGTCAGGCCAGAACGGCCGCGGTCTTGGGCAGAACCAGGCGCAGAATCTCAACCAGTTCACATCCGATAGCATTCGCAACAGCAGGCAGAGGCAGCTGCTCGCGCGCGCATGCAGGGCGCGCGCTGACTCGCTGCACCGGCCGGACGTGATATCACAGATGCAGCGTGATAGCGGCTTCACGATCTTCGGACTCGACTTCTTCCGGCGTTCCACAACGCTGTTCAATCCGAACATGGCAGGACCCGTTGATGCGAATTACCGCGTGGGACCGGGTGACCAGCTGGTGCTGATTCTCACCGGTGACGTCGAGGCGTCGTATCAGCTGCCGGTCACGCGCCAGGGCTTTATCGTCGTTCCGCAGGTGGGGCAGATTTATGTGAACAACCTTACGCTGGCCCAGCTCGAAAACCTGTTGTACGATCGGCTGGGCCGCGTGTATTCGGGAGTGCGGCGCGGCGAGGGCGCAACGACGCACTTTTCCATCACGCCGGCCAAGCTTCGCAGCAACATGGTGTATGTGGTCGGCGACGTGATGGCGCCCGGCGCATATCAGGTTTCGGCGTCCGGAACACTTCTATCTGCGCTGTACGCAGCGGGCGGACCCACCGACAACGGCAGCCTGCGCGATCTTCAGGTGCGGCGCGGAGGCAAGCTCGTCGCGCACATGGACTTCTACGACTATCTCGCAAACGGCGACGCATCGAACGATGTCCGGCTCGAGAACGGCGACATTGTGTTCGTGCCCGTTCATCTCGCGCGGGCCCGCATCGTGGGCGAGATCGTTCGCCCTGCGACATACGAGATCAAGCCAACCGAGAGCCTCGCCGATGCGCTGCGCTTCGCGGGCGGGTTCAAGGCGACTGCGTCGCGACAGCGGGTGCAGATCGAGCGGATTGTTCCGCCGTCTCAGCGCACGCCTGGCCGCGACCGCGTCACGACGGATATCGTCTCCGACGCCTTTCTCACCGGTACGGGCCCCGCAGTTCCCGTCCAGCCCGGCGACGTGATCAGGGTATTCCCGGTCGCAACGCGCGTCCGCAACCGAATCGTGGTGCGCGGCAACGTGAACATGCCCGGCACGATCGGACTCACGCCCAACATGACGGTGAGCGAGGCGCTGCAGCTTTCCGGCGGGATCAAGCCGGACACGTACCTGGGCGACGTGCTCATCACGCGGCTCAATCCGGACTCGACGCGCCAGCAGTTGCGCGCAGTGCTCCGGGACTCGACAGGCGCGGTGATCAATGATTTCCAGCTGAAGGAAGACGATCAGCTCACGGTGTATTCGGTGACTGAGTTCCGCCCCACGCGTTACGTCGCGATCAACGGAGCCGTTCGGAAAAGCGGACAGTATCCGTATCACGAGGGCATGACGGTCCGCGACCTCGTGCTGCTCGCGGGCGGACTCGAGCAGAGCGCCCTGTTGAACGAGGCCCGGATCGCGCGGCTGCCGACAGACCGTACTGGCACTGTGACCGCTCGCGAGTTCACGGTGCCACTCGACTCCAGCTATCTCTTCGAGCGTTCGCCAAACGGCGCGTACGCCGGACCGCCCGGACTTCCCGCGCCTGCCGGCCCAACGCCCGACGTGGTGCTCAAGCCGTACGACAACGTCCTCGTACTGCGGCAACCGGGCTGGGAGCTCCAGCGCACGGTCGCAGTAACCGGGGAAGTACGCTTCCCAGGTAAGTATTCGCTACTCAGCAAGAACGAACACATCAGCGATATCATCAAGCGCGCTGGCGGACTGACCCCGGAAGGTTACGCCAACGGCGTCACGTTCTATCGCAAGTCGAGCCGGATTGGCCGCATCGGCATCGAGCTGCCGGATGTGCTCAAGGATTCGAACAGCCGTGACAATCTGCTGCTCGTTGACGGCGACTCGCTCTACATTCCGCGATTCAACGCGATCGTTCGCGTCGAGGGAGCGGTCAATTCGCCGGTTGCCGTAACGTATCAGCCGGGCAAGGACCTCAACTACTACATTCGCGCGGCGGGCGGCCCCACGCGCAAGGCGGACCCGGATCATGCGTACGTCACGCAGCCCAACGGGAAGGTCGACGCGGAATCGCAGCGCTTTCTGATTCCGGATTACGTGCCGAAGCCGCAGCCGGGTAGCGTCGTCTTCGTGCCGGAGAACGACGGAACGCTCGGTACAAGTGCGCTGACGACTTTCTCCGCGCTCGCAGGGACGTTGTCGAGCCTGGTCGCCGTACTCGCACTGCTCCGCAGCACGCACTAGAGCCGCTGATGCCCGACGTCGTACCCATCACGGAGCCATTGCCCGAGCCACTCACGCTCGCTCTTTGGACTGCGGGGGTCCTGAACCGGCGGCGAACAATATTCGTGACGACGATCGCAGTGATCGTGATCGCCGTACTTTCCGCCATCTTTCTACCGCCGGTTTACAGGGTTACTGTTTCTTTTGCTCCGAACCCATCGAGCAATTCGAAACTGAGCGGTGCGATCAGCAGTCTGGGCACCGGTGCGCTTTCGAGTCTTACAAGTGGAATGGGATTAGGCTCCGCTGGAGCGGAGCCGACCGAGTCACCTGCGTTTTACGCTGAGCTCTTGCAGAGCCGGGAGCTGCTAACTCGACTGTTGACGACGAGGTTCCCCGATCCGCGCACTGACAGTCCGCGCGACAGCGCGAAGCTGGTGGACATCATGAAGCTTCGATCCGACGACCCCAAGCGACGTATCGAGCTCGGTGTGAAGGACCTGAGCCAAACGATGACGGCGGAGCCCGACATCAAGACCAACGTGGTCAAGGTCACATTCAGCAGTCGTTACAACACGATCGCATCGCGCGAGGCCAACACCGCGCTCGCGCTCGTTAACGCCTTCAATCTCGAGCAGAGAACGTCGCGCGCTCGGGCAAAGCGCGTATATCTCGAGGGCCGCACCGCCGACGCGAAGCGCGACCTGCTGGCCGGCCAGTCTCGTTACCGAGACTTCCTCGCGGGAAATAGGCAGTGGCGTTCCTCGCCGACACTTTCGTCGGATGAGGAGACACTGCGACGCGACGAGGACATTGCGGCCGACCTTTACCTGTCGCTTCAGAAACAGGTCGAGTCGGCAAAGCTCGACGAGTTCAACGACGCGGCGCTAATCACTGTAGTCGACTCCGCTGTTACGCCGGTGAAACCTTACTGGCCCCGGTACGGACTGCTACTGCCCGGCGCACTTCTGCTTGGCCTCGTTGTCGGCGTTACGGTTGCGGGCGTCGCCACGGTCTACTCCGACTGGAGCCGCAGAGAGCCTATCGCCGCGAACAAGCTGGCCGCTGCGATAATGCGCCGTAAGATAAACCGCAACTCTCCGCCTCTCGCTCGCCGCGCCTGAGTGACCGGCGCGAATCGCGTGGCTCTCCGGGGCAGTTTCGCGGCCCGTGCGCTGCCTTGGCTGATGTGGGGCCTTACGCTGCACATTCTTGGCATCGCGCTTCTTTTCGGCTACTTCCATCTCCCGCTAGGTGTCGTACGAGTCGTGGCCGCGTGGAAGGAGACGGCGGCCCTGGTCCTTTTCGCCATCGTCGCCCTCTGCGCAGGAACGGGCCGCGGCGCACGCTCGACGGTCGGTGCCGCGGACTTGTTTGCCGGTGGTTGGCTCGCACTCGCACTCGTATTCTTTGCCACCGAAAACGTGCTGCTGCGCGACTTCATCCCGACTTCCGCAGCGGTGTTCGGGCTCCGGGACGCGGCATTCTTTCTGGTTTTCTATTTCATCGGCCGCTCCACGCCCGAGGTGAGCGATGACTACAACGTCATGAAGCATTGCTTCCTGATTCTGCTTGTCACGTCTTCCATCGCCATCGCCGAGCAGTTGTTCGTTTCACCCCAGATGCTCGTCGCGATCGGAGTCGCGTCGTATGCGCAGAGCTTTCTCGGGGGCGGTGCGTTTACCCAGGGCAACGAGTACGGATTGCCGGACAACTATTGGAGCCAGATGGGCGGCCATTTCGTGCGCCGGTCGGGATCCGTTTTTCTTTCCGGTCAGGGGTTCGCAGTGATCTTCGTTGTTCTCATGCCACTGGCAACGTTGTGGCTACTTCGTCCTGAAAATCGTAACAAGTGGCTGCCTCGCGCGGCCTACGCCCTAATTTGGACCGGCCTGATCGTAACATTTACGCGTACCGCCATTCTGGTCGCCGCGCTTCAGGTGCTGCTCATTCTATCGGTTCGTCGGCGGGTCACCGGGGCAGCTTTGATGGCGAGCGCAGCGCTGTGCGGACTCGTCGCTGTCGTGGCTGCGTTCCCCTCCGCCGCCACCTTCGTCTTCGAGACGCTCACTTGGCAGAGTGGAAGCAGTGTTTCTCACCTTAAAGACTGGGTCAAAGGGACGGTTGCGTTCCTGGAGCAGCCCTGGGGGTACGGCCTCGGCACTACTGACCAAACGGCTGTCCGCGCCGGCCTCGATCCCCTGACCGCGGACAATCTGTACCTCAAGTACGCAGTTGAGCTGGGCCTTCCCGGCCTGGTCGCGCTCTTGGGTACACTGGGTTGCATAGCCGGAGCGGCGCTGAGGGTCGCCCGCCTCGCATCGTCGCAATCCGCGCGAGATCTTGGAGCCGCCGTCTTGTTGATCGTCCTCGGGGTTTTCATCTACGGGATGACCAGCACCATGTTCAACGATCCCATCGTCGGCTGCCTGACGTTTTGGCTGGGGGGTACGGTCGTCACCGTTGCACAACGCGCCCATCGGGGAGAGGTCGTCCCGGCACCGCTCGCGTATGCCTGAGCCCTCGTTCGGTGTTGTACTCCTCAATTGGAACGGCTATCCGGACACCGAAAGCGCGTTGGAGTCCCTGCTCGCTGCAACACCGCCTCCCGCACGCGTGATCGTCGTAGACAACGGATCGGTTGACGACTCGCTCACGCGTCTCCACGAATGGCGACAGCGTCTTCAACCCAGTGCGAGCCCGCAAACGGCCACCGCGTGGCTCACGATAGTCGAGGCGGGTCAGAACCTCGGCTTCGCTGGTGGCAATAACGTTGGCCTCAGGGAACTGGCAGCGTCTGGTGACCTCAGTCACTTCCTGTTGCTCAACAACGACGCCACGGTCGCGCCAGACTACTTCGCGCGCATCAGCGACGCACTTGTCGAGTTTCCGGACGCGGCGCTTCTGGGGTGTGTGATTTTTCACCACCCAGCGCGTGACAAGGTGTGGTTCGCGGGAGGCTACGAGGTTCCGTACCGGGCGCTCATGCTGCATCACTACGAACTACCAGCAAGCAAGAAGCCCCAGGAGACTCCGTTCGTCACTGGCTGCGCGATGGTGGTCTCGCGTGCCTTGTATGAAAGTCAGGGCGGACTCGCCGAGTGCTACAACCCGATCTACTGGGAAGACACGGATTACTCGTTCCGTGCACGAACCAACGGCTGGCGCGTACTGCTCGTGCCGATGGCTAGAGTATTCCACAAGGTGAGCGCGAGCGTCGGAAGCGAGAAGACGACGCCGCGCGTTGCGTACTGGCAGAACCGCAATCGCGGCTACTACGTCAGGCGCAACTATCGTGGCGTCGACCGTGCGGTTGCGCTGTCCTACCTCGCCGTGACGAAACCGGCGCGCGCAGTCGTTGAAGTGTTACGCGGTCGGCCGGCAATGGGTTCCGCAATACTTCGCGGGTTCGTTCGCGGATTGATCGGCGATATTGCGTGAGTGTCAACCGACGGGAGTTCCGGGAACCGCATCACTTCGCCATCGCTGTTGCGAGCGAAACCGCGTCACCGCTGCTTCGTATGTATGCGCGGCGCCGCGCGCGTGGAGCGCCCTCCCCCGCGCCGTCGTGGCGCACTGGATTGATCCTGGGCGCCGGACACATCGGCGACGTGCTCTACCGAACGTGTTCGCTGGACTTGCTCGTCAAGGGCCTCCCCGACTGCCGGTGGAGCTATCTGACGACGTCCGCGGGCGCCGCGACTCTGAAAGGCAATCCCGCGCTACCAGACATTCTCGCGTGGCAGGACGACGATAACGGTGTGTCACACGACGGACTCGCGGCGCTTCGCGACCACGCGTACGACGTCGCGTTGTGCACCGACTACGTGGCGCACCAGAAGATGCTGCTCCTCGCCGTAAAGCTCGGGATTCCCAATCGCGTCGCGTTCGTCCGCAAGGGACTGTCCGGACTGGCGACTATCGGAATGCAGGTTTCACGCGGTGCGACTCATCCGCAGGCAATGCGGGAGATGTTTGAACTGATCACAGACGTTCCCGACTCGACCGCGCTTCGGCCGAAGATCTTTCCGGCACCCGCCGACGCGCACGCGGCGGACGCTGAATGGACGCGGCTCGGGCTCAAGTCCGGAGACGGGGTAATAGCATGCGCGGTAACCCGAAACCAGTCGGCGGGCCAGCATCCGCCCGACGTCTTCATCGAGATCGTTCGCAGAATCCTCGCGATCGCACCGGAGTTGCGCGTGGTATTCACCGGCGTCTCAGGCGACCGGGAGGTTCTTGCCGCCGCGGGACGCGCAATCGATCCCCGAGTGCTGGTATCGGCTGGCAACCTGTCGATACTCGCGTTCGGATCGTTTCTCGCCAACTGCGCCGCGTTCCTCGGTACCGATTCCGGCGCCCGCCATCTGGCAAACGCCGCAGCCATTCCCGTTTTCTTCATACGCAACATGGCCGTCGCTGCGGCGGAGACGGGCGTCTACTGCGCCACGGAAAGGGACATCGCACCGGCCGGCGAGTATCTCTCCCCCGCAGCAATCGTCGTCGCCTTGAAGAAGATTGATGTCGAGCGCGTCGCTAACTCCCTCGTCGCCGCTGCGCGCTCGCAAGCTCCCGGTACGCATTCAAATAAGACGCGCTGAACAAAGCTGGCGAAAACTCCGCTTCCACTCTGGTTCGTGCTGCCCGCCCCATTCGCGCACGCCGGTCCGGATCGCGAAGCAGACCGACGATCGCCTGCGCCATCGCGGCCGCGTCACCGGGCGGTGTCAGTAGCCCCGTGATTCCGTCCTGAACCATCTCAGGCGCGCCGCCGTGCGCAGTGGCGACCACCGGCAGTGCGCTCGCCATTGCTTCGAGTACCGTTGTTGGCAATGGATCGGGTCGAAGCGACGGCTGCACGAACAGATCCATCGTGGCAAGTAGTGCGGCGGTGTCGGGACAGTACTCCTGGATGCGCACGACCGACTCCATGCCGGCCGCCGCCGCTCGCGCACGGAGCGCATCCAACGCACGCACGTTGCCGTCGAGTACGCCGCCAGCCATCACGAATTGAACCTCGGGCATCTCCCGGTGCACCAGCCGAGCCGCGTCGAGGAACAGTTCCTGACCCTTCCACGTGCCCACACGCCCGATCATGCCGACGACAAACCGAGGCGACGTTGCATCACGCGCTTCCCCACCCCGTGCGGCACTGAACCTGTTGACATCGATGCCATTGTAGATCACGCGAGTCTTCGCTGCCGCTGCAGGCTGTGTCGCGAGCAGATGATCGCGCACTGCATGTGAAACCGCAATCACCAAATCCGATCCGCGCGCGACGTTGCGAGCGATCAGGCGCCGCGCAATTGACGGGGTTTCGACCATCTCCGACACGTGCCACAGATGCGGCACGCCCAATGCGCGAGCGAGCGCGCCTCCGGTCGTGACGGCCGCCGTGTGCGAGTGCACCAGTGCAACGCGGCGGTCTCCGACGACGCCAGTTGCCGCGCGTAGCGCCCCACGGGATCGGATGTAAAGTGACAACGCACCGACAGGCGTCATGTAGCGACGGCGAAGCACGGTGAGCGGAAGCTCGTGGACTTCGGTCCCCATTGCGCGAAGCCTGCCGCTCAATCGAAGGTCTGCGGCGAGCTCCGACGACTGATCGTTCGGGACAAGGACAATCGCGTCGAACTCGGAGCCTCGTAGCGCGCGCACGGTCTCGTAGAGCACGTAGTCCGACCCATACCATTCGTCCGCGCCGGCGACGAAGAGTATTATCTGGCGTTCAGCCGCCACGCCGACCGCTCACCAGTATTCGTGGATGCTTGGTGACGAACCGCCACATCCCATGCATGTGCCATAGCGTGCGCCGGTCGAAGAAGACCCTGTCCGTCGCGGCCTGATGCTCGTGCATCGCGCGCGCCGACGGCGTCTGCCAGACCGACCAGCCTGCCTCCCACATCCGCCACGCCAGGTCGATATCCTCGACGTATAGCGGACGGAATCCGCGGTCGAATCCGCCCACGTCGCTCCACGCTATGTTGCGAACGAACAGACATGCCCCAAGCGCCCAGTCCACCTCGCGGTCCGCATCTGGCGCCGGAAGGTAGTGACCCATGCGCGCCATACGGCCGCCGAGGACGCGTCTGAGAGGTGTCCGGCGCAGCAGCGTCCCTCCCACTCGCGGAAATCGCCGCGCCGACGGCTGCGACCTGCCGTCGGGGTAGACAAGGAGCGGCGCAATTATTCCGGCGTCGTCGTGGCGCAGCATCGCTGCGGTCAGCGACGAAACGCAGTGACGGTCAAGCACCACGTCCGGATTGAGAACGAGTCCGAAATCGAACGCGGCGGCAGCCAGTGCGTCGTTGTGATTCTCGGCGAATCCCATCGTGGTTGTCCGCACCAGCACCGCGGCATCCGGAAAGATGGCTCGCGTAATTGCCGCCGTCCCGTCGTCGGCCCCGTTCACGACGACGGACACCGCCAGTGTTCCATCAAAGCGTTGAGCCGCAAGCGACTCCAAACACGCGCCAATGCGCTGAGCCTCTCCAGTGGACACGATGGACGCGAGCACCCGTGTCATGCGGACTCGGCGCGCGTGGCCGCGGGTGTCAGACGACCGCCTGCGCTACACGCTCCAACCAAACAACGCGCCGGAGCGACACTGGCACGATGCGATTCGCAGCGACGAGCAGAAGCGTAGTATCGAGCGTCACACGCGCGGTCCACGCCATCGCGGCGCCGTTGATCCCGTACGCACCCACCAGATACCAGGCGAACGGAAGATAGATCACGAGTTCCAGCATGTGAAATTTCGCTGGCACATCCGGGCGGCCCGCCGCTTCCAGAAACGTGTATGGGATGTGCGCCATCGCGTTCACAAGAACACCGACGGACAGAATTCTTAGCGCCATCGCTCCCTGCTCCGCATACACGGGACCCATCCACACCCGAAGAATCACGGGTGCGAACACGAGCGCTAAAGCGGCCGGCACGCTCATCATGAGAACCAGCGCACGCATGGACGATGCGAACAGACGGTCGATGCGGGCCGATGCGGCGACCACTCCGAGCCCGGTAAGCAGCGGGAACAGCGCACCGATCAGGCTGTTTGGAATCATGAGCAGCCGCGTGATTCCTTCGTACGGCGCAGTGTAGTAGCCAACGGCTGTCAGCCCGGACCGGGCGCCGAGCGCAAACCGATCGAAGTAGATGAGCATCGGACTTATGACGCCCGATACTGCGACCCATCCGCCGAAACTGATAAGACTCCTGAGCCTCCGCCAGTCACGCGGCGGCTCGACGCGGAATTCCGGGATTACCCGCGTGATCGCGATGAGCGTCGCGACCGTCGCGAGAATGCGCCACACGAGCACCCACATGAGCATGTCGGGCAGCGAGTGACCCATTCGCGCCAGCACCGCCGGAATGACGATCGAGCCCGCGGACGCCGGAATCTTGATCGCGTTGCTCAACGTGAATTTCTGCGCGCCTTCGAGCACCCCACGGAACGTCGTGAGCGCGAGCACGATGGGGAGATTGAGCGCGACGACCTTGAACAGTTGCGACGCCTCATCCACAAGTGACGGATCCACCCGGAACACGTGCCGCGCGAGCGTCGGCGCGAAGGCGATGAGTGCGACGGCCGCACAGCATCCGATTGCGAGCTGGACCGACAGTGACACCCACGTAATCTGGGACTCGTCCCTCGTGCAGCGCGCCATGGAATCGGCGACGTAGCGCACCGTCGCCCGGCCCAGTCCGACATCGAAGAGCGTGAGGTATTCGAGAAACGCCCAGCTCACACCCAGTAGTCCGAAGCGGGCCGGACCGAGCGAGTGTGTCAGAAGTGGCAGAACGAGCGCCGCCACGGCGAGCGGAACGGCGAGGCCTGCGAGATTCAACAGCGCGTTGCGCCCCAGACGGGAGCGGAACGCCTGGAATATTTCGTTGCTCATGGAGCTCTCAGGCGAGCTGCACTACATCATCCGCTGCTTCCACGTGTTCGGCACGAGGGGCGAGTCGATCTCGATTGGCAGGTGATACTCGAACGGCCGCGTACCGTTCGCGCGGATCCATTCGATGATGCTTCGCAGTCCGTCGCGCAGCGGCACTTTGGTCTCGTAATTGAGCAGCCGGCGCGCCTTGTCCGCCGAGCATGTGGCGTAGCGTACCTCGCGCGGGCGCTCGGGAACAAAGATCGGGTCCAGCCTGAAGTCCATGAGCTCTGCAATGATGCCCGCGAGCTCGAGGATCGATATGTATTCCTCATCCGGCCCGATGTTGATCACCTCGCCGGCGACGCCGTCGATTGAGCCCATCTTGATCAAAGGGTCCACGCAGTCCTGCACGAATGAGAAGCAGCGCTTCTGCCCGCCGTCACCGTAAATGATGGGCTGCTCGCCCTTGAGCATTCTGTTGATCATGATGCTCGCGACATTGCGGTACGGATCGTTGTACTTCTGCTTGGGGCCGATGATATTGTGCGGGACCGCGATCACGTACTCGAACCCGTGAGTGTCCGCGACGTTCTTCACCAGCATCTCCGCGGCGTACTTGGCGATGCCGTACGGATCCACCGGCTGCGGCCTGGTCTCTTCGGTGAACGGCGGTTTCGCGTCGCCGTATCGCGCCATGCTCGAACAGTTGATGAAGCGACCAACCTTTGTGGAGGCCGCCGCGGCGAGCATGGCCGCGGTATTCTGGTAGACATGCTGCGCGATGAGCGCTGGCGAAAAGACGCTGAGGCCTTCCGTGGCGATCGCCGCGCAGTGATAAACCAGGTCGGAGCCGGCCATGAGCCGCTTCATCGTGCCGACACCGCAGCAATCAGCTTCCTCGAACCGGATCCCCTCGGGGAGGTTCGTCAGCTCACCGCCGATAAGATTGTCGCAGCCCACCACATGGGCACCGCTGGCCACGTAAGCTTCGGCGAGGTGGCTTCCAAGGAAGCCGGCGGCGCCGGAAATGAACACTTGCATGGGCGGAATTTAGCAGGCGACGCCGGTGTTGACTAACGAGCACGGGAGCCGTCGCCCGGACTGCTTGCGATCGGTATTAGTAAGCCCCGCTGCGGCTGAACAGGACTGGTATCGTCTTGAGCATGATCTTGAGGTCGAGCGAGACCGACCAGTGCTCGATGTATTCCCGGTCGTAACGCACCACTTCCTCGAAATCGACGACGTCGCTCCGGCCGTTTACCTGCCACAGGCCGGTGATTCCCGGCTTGGCGTCGAGCCGCCGAAAATGGTGGTCCTCGTACGACTCCAGGTCGCTTTCGAAGAAGGGTCGCGGACCGACCAGCGACATGTCGCCGATGAGGACGTTCCAACACTGTGGCAACTCGTCAATGCTCCAGCGTCGTAGCCACGCGCCAAACCTCGTTACGCGCGGATCGTTCGGAATTTTAAAGAGCCTCGGGTCCCCGGTGTGGTTCAGGCCTGCCAGCTCCTCCTTCTCCGCGTCCGCGCCAACGCGCATCGTCCGGAACTTGAGCATTCGGAACCGCCTGCCTCCGAGCCCTGCACGATCCTGCCAGAAGAAGACCGGGCCCGGCGAATCGAACCGGATGAGTATCGCAACCACCGCCATCACAGGCGCCAGCAGCACGATCGCGATTACCGCGCCGAGAACGTCCACCGCCCGCTTGAGCACCAGCGCCTGCGCCTTGAGTAGCGGTGCGCCGAGCTCGAAGAACGGCTCGTCCTGGTGCCAGACAAGGAGCGGCCTCCGGCCGGCGATCTGGACCGACCGCGCCGGATACAGAAACTCGCAGCCCGCCGACAGACTGATGTCGAGGACCTCGCGCACCTGCTCGTCGTCCAGGTGGGATCCCACAATCACCGCCTCGGCGCCGACCGCCGTGATCGCGTGGGCGAGCCGCGTCAGCGCCTCACGCTGTCTTCCTTCCGGCGCGAGGGTGAGACTGCCCACCGGTCGATAATCGCCGCCGAACTCGGTCGTCATCTGATCAAAGTTCCAATGTTCGGCGTCTGCACGCTCGACGACGATCGCGGGCGTTGCCCCATTTGGTCCGGGCCAGACTGCGCGAAGGAACCACTGCGTCAGTTGCCGTTCGGCCGCCAGAATGAGCCAGAGCACACCGGCCACCACAACGAACACCTGAAGGGCCACCAGCGGCCCGTGAATGCCCACCAGAGGCCACAGGAACACCGCAGCGGCCACGGCAGAGGCCGCCGCCAGTCTTGCCGCCTGATACAGGTGTACGCCGCGGAAGTAGTTACCCGTCACGAGGAGACTGGCGAGGAGCACCGCGGCAGGCGCAGGCCCGAACGGCGTGGACAGCCCCTCCATGAAGGGGAAGCTTGCGGACTGCGCGACGCCCCAGACCAGCGACTGGATGAGGAGAACGGCTGATACGTCCGCGATACCGAGCACGAGCAGGCGCTTGATGAGGCGAGCGGCGTGTCGGCGAACCGCCACAGGGCGCCGCTGGCGAAGCACGCGTGCCGGCCACTCAGCGGTCGCGCTGAGGGCTCGTCTGCTCGAAACAGTTTTGGGTAGTGAAAAGAGCCGTAAGCGCTGCGCTGGCTCGGCTGACGAATCAGGCGTCATTCAGGCTGGGCAAGGTGAAGCTGCGCGAACAGGTATCGCCCGCGTGGCGCGCAAGTATCCTGCCATAGGACCTTTCAATATTGGCGCCGTCACTTGAAGGGTGAGAAGGAGATCGAGAGGGACGGATTACTGACGTCCACACGCGCGGAGCCGGTGCACCCCGACACGTTCTGGAAATTGTAATTGAGCCGCTTCTCGAAGGTCATGCTGGCAGAAATGTAGCCGCCTCCGACGACGTGGCCGCCCCGAACCCCAGGAATGAGCGAGACATCGTGGTTGCAGTAGCCGAGGTAGGCGGGCCAGGTGTAGGTGCTGCGGACGTCCTCGTTCCAGCGGGTGCGGTTGAACGTGACGCCAAATTGCCCCCGCGCCCAGACGCGATCGACAGCCAACCACTGGCTTGAGCCGCCGGGCCCGAAGGACGCGCCGATGGGAAGTCCGAGCTGGGTATAGCCCTGGATTACTCGCCTGCTCGTGTAGAAGACGCCGACGGGGCGGTTCTTGAAATCCCCGCTCTGCTCCAGCGTCGTGACCTCGCCCTGAACTGTGAATGTAGGCTGGTCCAGAGGTCCAGGGCGGCGGTATTGCAATCCCAGCGTGTAACCGTGCGAGTGCGTGGGATCGACGACGAAATCGTGCAGCGAGACCGGCAGCTCCTGCCGCGCCCATTCTGCATACGTTTCGAAGCCGTCGTCGGGAAAGACCCAGCGCGCGAACAGCGAGAAGAGTTGATCTCGCCCTCCGGGGGTCAGTGACGAGTCAGTCGCCGCATGATTCGCGGGTTGACCCGTGTTGGCGAAGACATCAAACCAGCGCCCCAGCACCTGGCTGTAACCCGTTGCAGTAGCGTACACAGCACGCGAGACGCCGAGTGTGAGCGTCGGTTGAAATACGGGTCGCCAGGTCACAGCGGCGGCGGCGAGCGAGCGTACGTCATTCGCCTTTGTAGTGTCGAAGTACTGCGATTCGGAGAGTGCCCCAACGAGCCAGTGTCCTTCAAAAGCACCGATGCGCGTGTTGATCGGGTGTGAGGTGCGCAGCTCGAGTCGCGGGATGCCGGCCGCGTTGTCGCTCATGATGATCGCGTTCCTGATTCCCGGCCCCCACCACATGTTCTCCGTAGTCGCTCCGAACTGGACGGGCCCCGTGTCGTACCACGCTCCGGACTGGCCGGGAACGAGCTTCTGCAGAGGTTTTTTTCCGAACCGCCAGGGGAGATCGGCCGAGAACGGCTGGACGTACCACTCGCTTGCGTAGCCATTACCGTAGCGCGATTCCGGGATCAGCGGCTGCGGGTAGTAATAACCGCCTTTCTGTGTGATACGGTTGTAATCCGCGTTCGAGGTTGCCCAGAGTTCAGGGGCTAGCACCACACGGAGACCGCCGAGCGTCAATGAGCCACCGGCAGTAATCCGCTCGCTCACCCCGCGCGCCGCCCACATCCCACCGTCGTTTGCCGAGTACGGCAGCGCCGCATTGGCGACGATGCGAAGGTCAGGGCGTAGCCATGTAAAACCACCGAAACCGCGCTTGAGTGCCGTGTCGCCGAACAGCACTGTCGACGGCGATCGTAGCAGAAATGCCCCGAGACGGGCGGTATCACCTGCTAGTTGAGCGATGCGAGTACGCGAGTTGGCGTCGGATGTCGGATACGATATCGCGGCGCTGCGCGTTCCAAGCTGTTGCGCATCGACGAGTGAGGGCGCCGCGAGGAGCAGCAGTGTCGAGACGGCAGCAGTGACCCACGACCGCTGCACCGCGGGGGGGCAGTGAGTAAATTGGGCGAATCGCCGCGACCACTGCCGCCTCCGCGAACCAGTCAGTTTCATCTGCGTCACCGATGCCAATTTACTTCACGCCACTCCCTCGCAACACCGTCCGGGTTGGACTAACCATCGCCGCGCTGACTTTGAGCTTGTCGACGCGCGCAGCCGCTCAGAGCGAGACGAGCGTCGAAGGTGCACGGGGCGGCGTGGTCGCTGGCGGCGAGATGGACAATTACCTGCGGTACCTGCAGACGATGGGCAAGGTGCCTCTTGCAGCTTGGGGGCTACGGCCGTTTTCCGCAGCGGAAGTTGATTCGCTGACAACCGCGACGGGCAGGCATCCGTGGGCCAACACGTGGATGTTCCGGAAGGATAGTGCGCGGCATTTCTCGGTACTGCCGGTTGCTGTTACGGAGAGATTCAACAGTGCGTTCCCGTTCGGAAGCAACAACAATGGCGTCTGGGTTGGGCGAGGGCTGACGAGCGAGATCCAGGCCGGCGTTGCCGCGGCTTGGGGGCCGGTTACGCTGGTGTTGAATCCGATGGTGTTCCGCGCGGAGAACACTGCGTTCGGGCTGCAACCGAACGGCCAATCAGGCGCCGGCCAGTTTGCCAATGGAGACCTACCGAACTATGTGGACTTACCTCAGAGGTTTGGCAACACTGAATACTCACGGTTCGATTGGGGCCAGAGCACGCTTCGCCTTGACCTGCACGGCATAACGATGGGTGTTGGCAGTGCTAACCAGTACTGGGGACCGGCGAGCGTTTTCCCGGCCCTTCTCGGCAACAACGCGGCGGGCATACCGCATGTGTTCCTGGGTACGCAAGGGCCTACGAACGTCGGAGTCGGTCACGTGCAGGCAAGACTCGTGTACGGCATCGAGACGCAGTCCAATTTCTCGCCCGTCACCGGATCAACAACATTTCAAAGCGTTGATCAGTCCGGCACGCGTCGCTTCATGTCGGCGCTGGTTGTCACATTCTCACCAGCGCCGATTCCTGGGCTTGAGATTGGGGCTGCGAGGTTTTTCCACCAGGCATGGTTAGGTCGCGTCGGTGCGAGCGAACTGACTACGCCGTTCGAAGGCCTGCTGAAAAACTCACTTTCGCCTGGCGTCGCAGTGCCAGGCGGTGGCAATCAGGATGCGCTAAAGAACCAACTCGCGTCGCTATTCGGCCGTTGGGTATTGCCTCACAGCGGATTTGAGTTATACGCCGAGTACGCGCACGAAGACCACAATGCAGATCTTCGCGACTTGGAGGAAGAACCCGACCATTCGCGTGTTGCCATGGCGGGGTTTCGCAAAGTGTTCATTCATTCAGATTCGTCTTTCGGCGCCTTACGTGCTGAGTACATCGACGCCTCGGAGCCGACCCTCGGGCGACACCGCGTCGAAGGCGGCATATATGTCCACAACATTCTACTGCAGGGACACACGCAGGACGGGCAGCTCCTGGGAGCAGACATCGGTGTCGGCTCACCCGCTGCGGCAAGTCTCGCGTGGGAAGAATACTCCCCTTCGGGTCGAAACACATTGTATCTGCAGCGTATTGTTCAGAACAACCAAGCCGACCTTTTCACATCCCGGGGCTCTCCTAGCGGCGCTGCGCACCTCTACGCAACGGCTGGGTTCGAGCGACACCGTTTCGGCCGTTTGGCAGACTTAACGTATGGTGCGGCCCTAACGCAGGGGAAGCGCGGACCGTCCCTCGGGCGAGAGACGAACCTAAGCGCGATGATCGGACTCACGGCTCACGTTCGATGAAGTAGTCGGTGCAGCGATTTCGTGCACGTTTGCTGCTTGTCACGGGGTTCGGCCGAGCTCCACGGTGGGTGCTAATTCGCAGCCCTTGTAAACGATCGCGGAGATAGTAACTTTTTCAACCTCGGACACAATTTGCGTCCGATACACTGCTCGGCGCGTCCTCGATTGCTTTATCGCCGCCAGCGCCACCATAACTCCCCCGTTTTGCCTTTGCCCCAACCGCGCGTGGTGCTCGTCACGGGGGGAGCCGGCTTCATAGGCTCTGCGCTCGTTCGTATGATTGTCGACGGATCGACCGATGTCGTTGTCAATGTCGACAAGCTAACATACGCGGGCAATCTGGAATCGCTCATGGGCGTGCGCGACAATCCAAGGTACACGTTCGCGCAAGAAGACATCACCGATAGACGTGCAATTCGGGCACTATTAGATCAGTGGCAGCCGGACGCGCTTATTAATTTGGCTGCTGAATCGCACGTCGACCGTTCCATTGACGATGCGGAGGATTTTGTTCATACAAACGCGTTCGGAACGTACGTATTGCTCGACGAGGGCATGAGATATTGGCGAGACTTGCCAGCGTCCCGTGGAAAGGCGTTTCGCTTTCTTCACGTCTCGACTGATGAAGTCTTTGGCTCGCTTGGACCGGTGGGTACTTTCAACGAGGACTCGCCATACCGTCCGAACTCCCCCTATGCGGCTAGCAAGGCCGCATCTGACCACTTCGTACGTGCCTGGCACCGCACTTATGGTTTCCCGACAATCACGTCCAACTGCTCCAATAACTACGGCCCGTTCCAATTCCCTGAAAAGCTAATTCCACTCACGATTCGCAATGCCCTCGCCGGCGCGCCCCTCCCGGTCTACGGCGCGGGGGAAAACGTGCGCGACTGGCTCTACGTTGACGATCACGCCGATGCTCTGTTGACGATTCTCAACAAGGGGGTCCCTGGCCAGACGTATAACGTGGGCGGGGGCAACGAGCGCAAGAACATCGATGTAGTCCGGGATATTTGTGCGTTGTTAGACGAAATATCCGGCGACCTCGACGGCGGACGTACTCGACTTATCACGTTCGTTACTGATCGGCCCGGTCACGACAAGCGGTACGCGATCGACGCTTCAAAAGTGCAACGAGATCTTGGGTGGGCACCGCGTCATACTTTTTCAAGTGGGCTTCGAAAGACGGTTGAATGGTACGTCCGGAACCCCGCATGGATTGACCACGTTCTGTCCGGACAGTACCGAGGGGAACGATTGGGTCTGGTTGGGGAATGAGGGGAATCATTCTCGCTGGGGGCTCTGGAACGCGGTTGCGGCCAATTACGTCCGTCGTGAGTAAGCAGCTGCTCCCGATCTACGATAAGCCGATGGTCTATTATCCGCTTACCACTCTCATGATGGCCGGGATCAGGGATATCCTCATCATCACGACACCCACGGAATTGCCCCGGTTCCGAGAGCTTTTTGGCGACGGAAGGAAGTGGGGGATGCGATTGGAATACGCGCAGCAACCGAGTCCGGACGGACTGGCGCAGGCGTTCTTGATCGGGCGTGAGTTTCTTGCCGATAAACCGTGTGCGCTCATTCTGGGCGACAATGTTTTTTACGGCCACGGACTTTCCAACTTGCTAACCGCGGAGGCGGCCGACGTGCGCGGAGCGGTCGTCTTCGGATATTGGGTCAGCGATCCGACAGTTTACGGAGTTGCTGACTTCGATGCGCACGGCGAAGTCCGCGGCCTCGAAGAAAAGCCCAGCCGCCCGAAATCCAACTACGCAGTTACCGGTTTGTATTTTTACGAGCCGGGTGTAGCAGATCTCGCAGCAACTCTTCGGCCGTCTGCGCGAGGCGAGCTCGAGATCACTGACCTCAACCGGCTTTATCTCCAACGGAACAAACTCCGGCTAGTAAAGCTGCCTCGTGGGTACGCGTGGCTTGACAGCGGCACGCCAGAGTCCCTCCTGCAAGCATCCCAGTTCGTTGCCGTTGTCGAGCAGCGACAGGGACTAAAAATTGCCGTCCCCGAGGAGATCGCGTGGCGTCAGGGTTACATCGGCGCCCCTGAATTGGAGGCACTCGCCAGCGACTTCGGCAAGAGCGCTTATGGCGATTACCTGCGACACCTGCTCGGCGGGCCGTTG
The DNA here is from genome assembly GCA_030854055.1 of Gemmatimonadota bacterium. Taxonomy (GTDB): domain Bacteria; phylum Gemmatimonadota; class Gemmatimonadetes; order Gemmatimonadales; family Gemmatimonadaceae; genus Fen-1247. The sequence continues at coordinate 61,993 of JALYTX010000143.1, forward strand.
GCGTCGGCCGTACCGCGTACGGCCGCCCCGCTTGCTCTGCACGATGAGTGACAGGGTTTCTTTCTTAGACGTCCTCGCAAGTTATTCCGCACTGGAGGAGGAATTGAACGCGGCCGTGCGACGCGTCCTCACGAGCGGACACTACATACTGGGGCCAGAGCTGGAAGCGTTCGAAGCAGAATTTGCTGAGTCGGTTGGGGCTTTATTCTGCGTCGGTGTGGGGAACGGGTTGGATGCGTTGACGCTCGCGCTGCGCGCGCACGATATAGGCCCCGGCGACGAGGTTATAGTCCCTTCGAATACCTTCATAGCTACATGGCTGGCGGTAACGTACTCCGGCGCCACCCCGATTCCGGTCGACCCCGATCCCCAGACCTACAATATTTGCAGCGCGGGCGTGAGCGCGGCACTCACAGCGCGCACGCGAGCTGTTATCCCGGTTCACCTTTACGGCCAGCCCGCGGACATCGATGCCTTGCGGGCAGTTGCAGAACCCCGGGGAATCGTGCTGATTGAAGATGCCGCGCAAGCACACGGCGCGCGCTTGCGCGGGCGCCCAGTCGGTTCGCTGGGAACGACTGCCGCGTGGAGCTTTTATCCAGGAAAGAACCTGGGCGCTTTCGGCGATGGCGGGGCGGTCACTACAAACGACCCCGTGATTGCCGCGCGGATTCGGCAACTGCGGAACTACGGTTCCCATCAGAAGTACGTGCATGACGTTCAGGGCGTAAATAGTCGGCTTGATGAGATTCAATCCGCTGTGCTCCGCGTCAAGCTTCGATACCTCCCGGAGTGGAACGAGCATCGCGGACATATCGCCGCCCAGTACGGCGCAGAGCTTCGTGAGACCAGCATTGGTCTGCCGTTTGTCCCGGATTTTGTCGACCCGTCCTGGCACCTATTCGTGATCCGTTCCGGCCGCCGCGACGCTCTGCAGTCAGCACTTCGCGATCGCGGCGTCGAGACACTGATCCATTATCCAGTCGCACCCCATCTCCAGGACGCTTACGCATCACTGGGCTACCGTGCCGGGGATTTTCCTGTTGCTGAACGTCTTCAGGACGAGGTCTTGAGTATCCCGATCGGCCCATATCTGGACCCGCGCGGCGTGAGCTCAGTGATCGGCGCGCTCACAAACGCTGCGAGGATGTTGGATCCGTCGTGACAATTGCGACGCGAGCTACTGTGACGCCTTGGCGGACGTGAGCGCAGGCGGAGCTGAAGCGGCGCCCTTTTTTCGGCCCACGGATGGACAGCGAAAAGAGGAGGCAAAGCTCGGAGCTCAGGGGTCGTGGCGTGACGCGATCCACGCTGGCAGTGCAAATGTCTATGCGGCGCTCGTGTCAGCAGGTATTCTGGCCGTTACCGCTCGATTGCTCGGACCGACTGGACGTGGCGTGTACGCTGCGGCAACGAGCTGGGCGTCGGTATTCGCTACGATCGCATCTCTAAGTCTAGGGCAGGCTGCGATCCACCAGACCGCTGGGCGTCCACACGGGGAGTGGGCGGCGGAGGTTGCCGGCACGCTCCGCGGATTGGTTCTCGTAATCAGCAGCATTGCATGGAGCGTTGCCGTCCTCCTTTACGTCGAGACTCGCGGGCGCTTCTTTCAACATATACCGGCTACGGCACTCTGCATTGCCTTCGCTGCGCTGCCATTTAGCCTCTGGTTCGACAATGGGCGTTACCTGCTATTCGCGATGGAACGTGTACCGGCCTTTAACCGATCGCAGTATGTAGGTTACACGGTAAGTGGTCTGGCTACGGTAGTGCTGCTGCGCGGATTCCATCTTGGCGTGGGGGGAGCGCTGGTAGCGTGGATGTTGCTTTACGCAACCATGGCAATCGTTGGGTACGCTGCGGTGCATTCAGGCGGACTTAGTTCCCGATTCAGCAGTGCCCGCGCCGGTCGATTGCTTTCGGCCAGTGCGACCCTGCATTGGACAACCATCGGTACTTTCATCCAGTTGCAGTCAAGTGTCTTGATTCTAAATCAGTTTCGATCGTCCCAAGAGGTAGCATTCTACCAGTTGGCGATCCAGGTGACCGCGTTGGGAACGCTATTGCCCCTGGGTGTGAGCTCGATAGCATACAGCATGGTTGCGCGTGTTGGTCCAGACGCGGCGTGGACACGGCAACGCGGACTACTTGTGGGGACTATTGCGGCGGCTGTGGTAACGGCCGTGGTCGGGTATCCGCTTGCGCCGATCGGGATTCGGCTGATCGCTGGAACGGCCTTTCTCCCAGCCGTGCCCCTCGTCAGAATTCTGCTGGTGTCCCTCGTGGGAATGTCTATGTCGCTGGTTATGGCGAGCCAGTGGGTCGGGCGCGGGCTTTTCCGACAGATGGCGGCGCTAGCGATTGGCATTGCGGTTCTCAGTTTGGTATTGGACTTTTCGCTTATTCCGCGGTACGGCATGTACGGTGCCCTCGTAAGTACCCTCGCAGTTTACACCGTTGCGTTTATCGCAAACGGCGCGCTCGCGCTCTGGGTCGAACGACGGACACGGACAGTTAACAGGTGATTGTGCAAGCCGGTCCGACGGTGTCGATTACGCTTCCGACGTACAATCAAGCCCCATACGTCGAAGAGACCTTGACAAGCCTCGCTGAACAGGATTTTGACGCCCTGGAAATTGTTGTTCGCGATGATGGCTCGAGCGATGCGACTCCAGCTATTCTCGATGATGTGGCGCGACGGTATCCCGGTCGTGTCCGGATACTGAAGGGCGGGACAAATCTCGGCATAACGGAAAATCACAACGCCTTGATGCGTCACTGCCATGGCCGGTACATCGCGTTTTTTGGCGGGGACGATGTGGCGCTACCTGGAAAGATCTCGAGTCAGGTCGAGTGGCTCGATGCGGATCGTGGGCGCCTTTTGTGCCATCACGACGTCGACGTCTTCGATTCTGCCACCGGGCAGCATCTTTACTTTTATTCCCAACGCCACGCATTGCGCGAGGGCAGCTTCGCCGATCTGATCCGTGCTCCAGCATTTTGTGCGGCCATCGCCGTAATGGTGCGGCGCGACGCTGTACCGACGCATCTTCACGACAGTCGTTTACGCAACTCCTCCGACTGGCTGCTTTGGATGGAGACGCTCCTCCACTTTGGATCTGCGCATCGCGGGGCAGGCATAGTCCCGGGCGTCCTGGCGAGATATCGTCGCCACACGAACAATATCACCAATCAAGCCGACCTGTACGGATTGGAAGAAGCGCTCCTCGCGCTCGACATACTATTGCGACGCGCACCCGACCAAAGCCGACCACTTGGCGTTGCCCGCGCGGAACGGATGATAACATATGGGCTGCGTCGGGCACTTCGCGGGCGCCCTCTGGAGGGGGCTCGACTCGCACTTGCCGGAGCAGCCCTCTCCCCCCGGGCTGTCGGTCGCGCCATAACAAACGCGATTGCGTACTTCGGAATTCACCGTGCCTAGCCGGCGCGCTCCGCCTCATCAGTGAAGCAGCCGCTATTGAATCCCGCGGTCGTCGCGCCGCTTCTCTGGATCGCTGTAGTCGCGGCAGCGCTTCTCTCTGGACTAGACTTCTATCCACTCGACGCGCTTTTCTTCGCATACCTGGCTGCCGCGGTAGGAACTTTCAGCGTGTTCGCGCTGATTGGCGCGGCGGCCGGTGGCAAACTGCAACTCACGGAGCGGCTGTACCAGAACTCGCGCTCTCTGGCCGTAAAACTCCACCCGAGGCAGCTGGTTGCCATTCATCTGAGCTGCATCCTGGTGAGCCTTTTGTTTCAATCGTTGGACCACCAGATTATCGCGGGGCCCGGTTGGTGGCGCCCCGATGGACTCATAATTTACCGCATCAGCATTACCGAGAACTCTATGGCCGTCAACTACCGCTGGACGGCCGTGCTCAACTATTTCTTTTTTGCACTTGCTCCAATATTGCGTCTGTCATGGCGGCAACTTGGCATGTTCCAGCGTGTAACGAGTGTCCTAGGCCTTGCCGCCTTCGTGTACCTAAGCACTGCGCGCGCGTCGTTCTTCACTATTACGCTTCTCTTCGGTCTGTTTCTTCTACACGGTCGGCCGCGTATTTGGCTCGCAATACTGGCGTCGCTAGTGCTGTTCTTTGCGTTCCAGCTTCTCGGTGCCCTTGTAGGAAAGAGCGGTTCCGAGGCGTTTTGGATCTATCTTTTCGCGCCCATGTTTGCGATGGATCAAATCCTTCATGGCGTCCGGACAGACTTGCCAGGCACAGCTTACACGTTCTCTTTCTTGCAACCGTTTCTCGTTCGACTGGGCTTTCTTCCAGCCCGACAAGCAAATCTCTTATCGTACTACTCAACGCCCTACCCCACCAATGTTTACACAGTATTCGGACCGTTCGTATTGGATTTCGGCATTGCGGGCTCGATAGTTTGTATGGGTGTCTTCGGCTTTGCATCCGGAATCCTACGGGGCCTGCAGCAACGGCATCCGCGCGACGCGTATCTCATGTTCCTATCATCGCTCAGCCTAACGCTTCTGGTCCTGGGGGTGTTCTACGATTACTACACCTCGGCGGGCTACGTTTGGTTCACGATACTTTTCGCAACGTTTTTGTTCCCACGCACGTTCAGTGACGGAGAGGACACCCGAAGGAATACGAACGGCATTGGTGTCGGCTCCGGGACGACGACTGAGTCAACTGTGCGAAGCGCTTAATGTGCGGTTTTACTGGATTTCTGACACCGCGCGCGACGACTTGTGACGCTGGCATCACCGATCTGCGGCGAATGCGCGAAAGCCTTATACATCGCGGACCGGACGATAAAGGTGAGTGGCATGACCCTGAACAAGGGATAGCTATCGGTTTTCGCAGGCTCGCCATCGTTGATTTATCCCGTGACGGCCATCAGCCGATGACGTCACCCTGCGGACGCTATGTTATCGCGTTTAACGGCGAAATTTACAACTATCGGGAGCTCCGCGAAACACTAGGCGGAGATGATGGGCCGACGTGGCGCGGACATTCGGACACGGAAGTTTTGCTGGCTGCGATTTCGAAATGGGGCGTGAAGAGCGCGCTTTCTCGTTCCCGCGGAATGTTCGCGATTGCACTGTGGGACACGCGGGAACGCACGCTATCGCTCGCGCGCGATCGTATCGGCGAAAAGCCGCTGTATTATGGGTGGGCGGGAGAAACGTTCGTGTTTGGGTCACAGCTGAAGGCGCTCCGGCTTCACCCGCGCTGGCAAGGCTCCGTTGATCGTCGGGCGCTCGACCAGTTCCTGCGGTTCCGGTATGTCCCCGCGCCTCGCTCAATTTATGAAAACGCCTATAAGCTACGCCCTGGCACAGTCTTGACGATTGGCGGCGCGGCGGGCATGGGGATCTCCACCGAGGAGTATTGGTCGGCAAGCTCGGTGTTCGGCGAAGCAGTTGCCGATCCGTTTCGTGGCACCTTTAAAGACGCCGTTACCGAGCTTGACGAGCTCCTTGGCGACGCAGTTCAGTTGCAGATGGCCGCCGACGTTCCGCTTGGTGCTTTCCTGTCGGGCGGGGTGGACTCATCGACGATTGTAGCCCTGATGCAGAGTCGCTCGTCGCGTCCTGTCCGAACTTTCTCCATCGGGTTTCAGGATCGTGAATTCGACGAAGCCCCGGCTGCGCGCGCGGTCGCAATGCATCTAGGAACTCAACACACGGAAATGTATGTTACAGCCGCGGACGCACTCCGTGTGGTGCCCGATTTGCCACAGATCTACGACGAGCCCTTTGCAGACTCTTCGCAGATTGCCACTGTACTGTTGAGCAGGCTAACACGCCAGCACGTGACAGTGGCGCTATCAGGCGATGCCGGCGACGAACTTTTCGTGGGTTACAATCGCTACGTCTGGGTTGCCAAACTCTGGCGCGCGCTGCGACACGTCCCGCGTCCACTTCGTCGTGCGGCCGCGCTTGCCATGATGCAGGTATCGCCGACGACTTGGGATGCCTTGGTTCGCCGTTCTCAGAGGATGCCCTCGATTAGTCATCCGGGCGCGTCAATCCATAAACTGGCTGGCGTGCTGGACGCAAAGTCAGCGCTAGACATGTACGATACCTTGGTATCCGACTGTTCCAACGGTGCCGGGCTGCCGCCGGTCTCGCTGCCCCCGGGGATAGGAGTGACCCAAACCATGATGTTGCTGGATGCGGTGGCCTATCTGCCAGATGACATCCTTACCAAGGTAGATCGGGCGGCCATGGCTGCCAGCCTTGAGACGCGCGTTCCATTCCTTGACCCGCGGATCATTGAATTCGCATGGCGGCTTCCCATCGAGTTAAACCTGACCCCAAGCGGAGGCAAGCAGGTGCTTCGGGGAGTTTTGGCGCGATACGTACCGGACGCGCTGTTAGACCGGCCGAAGCAGGGGTTCGGCGTTCCGCTCGCGCAGTGGCTCCGGGGCCCGCTCCGAGAGTGGGCAGGAGCGCTCCTCGAGCCCCAACGGCTGCGTCGCGAAGGGTATCTGGATACAAAGCTCATTACGCAAATGTGGCATGATCACGTAACCGGCGGTGCGGATCACGCTCATCGGCTGTGGAGCGTCCTGATGTTCCAGGCCTGGGTGCAGTCGGATCGATGAGCCGTCGATTGCTCTTCGTCGTTAACGACGCCGGATTTTTTGTCTCCCATCGTATCCTTGTAGCACTAGCAGCGCGAGACGCCGGCTTCGACGTGCACGTCGCAGTTCCGTTCGCGTCGCCGAGGTTACGCGAAATCGTCGATGCCGGCTTGCCGATTCACGATGTCCCGCTTGATAGGAGTGGGATGAACCCCGTCGTCGAGGGGCGCACGCTACGCGCATTATGGGTTTTGTACAAGAAGCTTGCGCCTGATATCGTGCATCATGTCACAATCAAACCCGTGATTTACGGATCGCTTATCGCGCGCCGCGCGAAAGTTCCGGTAGTCGTCAACGCCGTCCCCGGTCTCGGCTACACTTTTCTGTCGACAGGTTGGCTCGCTGCCGCACGCCGAAGAGCACTTGTGACCGCGTACCGGTATGCGTTTTCATCTCCCGCCGTTCGCGGAATTTTTCAGAACGTCGACGACATACGCGCTTTCGTCGCGGCACGCATCATTGATGTGCGACAAGCCGTGTTGATCCCAGGCTCGGGCGTGGACCTCTCGGAGTTCCGGTTGGCGCCCCTGCCCGGCGGGACCCCAATAGTTCTACTCCCAGCTCGAATGCTGTGGCATAAGGGCGTTGGAGAATTCGTGGAGGCAGCCCGTATCCTGCGCGCGCGCAAGATCGATGCACGCTTTGTCCTTGTTGGTGGTACCGACTCAAACCGCGCTAGTGTGCCAGACCGCCAATTGATCGCATGGCAGACCGAGGGCGCCATCGAGTGGTGGGGACCTCAAAAAAATATGCCATCGATCCTGGCGCAAGCCACGATCGTCTGTCTTCCGTCCTACCGCGAAGGAGTGCCGAAAGCGCTTCTGGAGGCCGCGGCCGTCGGCCGGCCAATAGTTACAACAGACGCACCGGGTTGCAGGGCTGCTGTTACACACGGTGACAATGGATTGCTCGTTCCCGTTGCCGATGCTGCGGCTTTATCGAACGCGATTGCTGACTTAATTTCCGACAGCGTCACACGCGCAAAGATGGCGTGTCGGTCGAGAGAGCGCGCGGTTGCCGAGTTCGACGTAAGCAGGGTCATCAAATCGACGCTTGGCCTATATGCGGAGCGGCTCCGCCAGGCCGAGCCGCACTCGTTCTCCGGGGCGGCCGAGGCTTCACTCGCAAACGGGGTTTAATATTCGGCGATGACGTTTTCCAACGTGAAGGAGGATCAAGCGGATTTGGTCGCGATCCCCGGCATGCAGCTCACGGCGATTATCCTCGTGATTCTCCGTCAGCGCAAATTGGTGGCGTTATGCGCAGGTGCAGTGACACTCCTCACCGTCGCGGCACTCTTCGTACGCGCGCCGCGATACACTGCGACCGCCGAATTCTCACCGCAGTCCAAGAAAAGCGCGGGCGGACTGGCCGGCGTCGCCGCGCAACTCGGTGTTAGCGTCGGGGGATTAGACGGAGTAGAGCAATCGCCCGCGTTTTATGTCGACCTGGCCAGCAGCCGGACTATCCTGGGCGCAATTGTGGATTCTCTGCAGCCCGAACTGCCGGCGGAGCTCGGTGTGACAGAACGAGATCCTTTGAGGCGTCGCGACGTCAGCGTAGAGCGGCTTCGCGACGCGCTAGCGGCCACGTTTAGCCAGCGGACTGGCGTCGTCACCATCGGGGTCACAATGCCGTCGCCGGCACTCGCTGCAGATTTGGTTGCGAGGATATTGCGAGAGATCGCACGGTTCAACCTACTTAATCGTCAGACGCAAGCGTCGGCTGAGCGGCGCTTCACGGAGGCGCGCCTGAGCGATGCGCGGGCAGAACTGGCGTCCGCAGAAGCGCGTGTCCAAGGCTTTCTTGAACGAAATCGGCAGTATCAAAACGCTCCACAGTTGGTGTTCGAGTATGATCGGCTAACGCGAGAGGTAGGGTTGCGCCAGCAACTTTTCGGGTCTCTCGCGCAGGCGTTCGAACAGGCGAAGATCGACGAAGTTCGGGATACGCCTCTGATCACAATCGTCGAGCGACCACAACCTCCCTCACGGCCGGATTCACGTGGGCTGCTCCGATGGGCATTGGTCGCTGCGGCAGTCGGACTAATCCTTGGGACCGCGCTCGCTCTATTCCTTGACTACATGCGGGCGAACGAAGCCGGTTTTATCCGGCCGCCTCCTCCACGCGCATATCGGGAAACGCCGGGCGGCGAGGGTACTACTCCGCCTCTTTGACAGTCGCGTGCGGAGCGAGCATGGCGTTTCTAAAGTCGTCATAGTCCCTGAAGTAGTCCGCCTCGCCGTAGTGCTCTGACGCGAGCACCAGACAGACAGCGTCGGTGCTGAAGGCGTCCAGCTCACGCCATAACATCTGCGGCACGTAAAGGCCGACGCTCGGCCGCGCCAACGTAAAGTGGCGTGCGTCATCGCCGTCCGAGAGTTCTATGTCAAAGGTCCCCGCGACGGCGACAAAAAGTTGCTGAAGTTCACGGTGAGCGTGGCCGCCTCGGCGGGCCCCCGGCGTAGTGCCATGGAGGTAGTAGACGCGGCGGATCGAAAACGGAAGATGCTGGCCCCCCTCTATGAACGTGAGGGACCCACGGTCGTCATGGCGTTCTGGAAGTTCGACAAGCCGCGCAGCGGCGAGCAGCGAGCGTGGCAATGGGACGCGAAGGTGGCAGTGAAGCAATACGACGGCGGGAAAATCGAACTTCCCGCCCGACGGGACAATAAAATATATTTGATTCTGCGGGGATCTACCGGATCGTGTGGTGTAGATTAGGCGCATGCTGAGAGATCTCATTAGTGCGCCGTTGCGGGAATATCCCGGTGCACAGCCCAGAAATCTCCCTCTTCCCTTTGCCGATACCACCAAGCGCGAGCGTAAAGCGTTTTTTTACCTTACCACGGTTAACGCCGCCGGAGTCGCGCGGATTGTGGAGCGGTGCCTGACTTTGTTCGACGTGAGTTGGCAGAGTTGAACGAGGGCGACGTACCGCTATCCCGCGCTGCGGCCGACGAATCCGGGCAGTTATCCACCGGCCGCAAGTATTTTGTCCACTCCCATGCCATCGTCGAGTCGGAGATGATTGGTAGGGGGACGCGTATATGGGCCTTTGCGCACATTCTAACAGGGGCGCAGATCGGTTCAGATTGCAATATTTGCGACGGCGTATTTGTGGAGAACGACGTCATTGTAGGCGATCGTGTCACCGTCAAGTGCGGTGTGCAGTTGTGGGACGGTCTCCGCGTCGAAGACGACGTTTTTATCGGCCCCAACGCCACGTTCACGAATGACCCGTTCCCGCGTAGCGGAACCCGGTTAGGCGTCATCGCGCAGACACGTGTATGCCGCGGCGCGTCGATCGGTGCGAACGCGACAATCTTACCTGGTGTGACGGTCGGCGACGGCGCGATGGTCGGCGCGGGTGCAGTCGTCACCAAGTCGGTGCCGTCACGCGCCATTGTGATGGGCAACCCGGCGCGGCTTGCCGGACACGTCGGCGACCGTTAGCCCTCACTCGGCTGTAAGCTCCACGGCGGCTGTCGATACCCGAACTAGCGGGGCTGTCCGAACGTCGCGTCTCGGGAATCGCGATACCAGACGAACGGGCTCAGTCGATCAAGTAGAGACGCTGCTATAACGACCACCACAACGTATGCGCCAACACTGAGTCCCCACCCGGGCCAATCTGGCGTGACAGCTAGAAGGGCACCAATGGCGGCCGCTAGCGCATACATTGACGAGACCCTGCCTTTGCCAAAGCGGCCGTTTGCCAGTCGCTGGTAAAGATGCGAGCGGTGCGCCATCGTCGGGTTTTCGCCGTTCCTCAATCGCCGCATAAACGTCCACGTCGCATCAAGGAACAGAGGGAACAGCGGCAGGTATATCCGGACGACGCTGTGTCCGGTCTCGCTAATCGCCAACAACCCAAGGGCCGCCACCGCAAAGCCCAATGCCCCGGATCCGACATCACCGAGAAAAATTCGCGCGGGGGGCCAGTTCCAAACAAGGAAGGCACCGCACGCTCCAAGTAATGTTTCGGCCAACGGTCGCGCAACGCCGTGCGCCGGAGTCAATACCGCGACCACCGCGCAAAAAATGATTAGCTGCGATGTTACGAGTGTGTCAATGCCGTCCATGAAGTTGATGACATTGATGGCGCTGACCGTCCAACAAAGCCACAATGCCGCCACGGCTGCACCCCCGCCGAACGAGATATACAGCCAGGCGAGTCCAACGCCGCTAGCGAAATGCACTAACAGTCGGCTGCGAATGGACACGTTGCGATGGTCATCTGCCCAGCCGACTCCTCCGACCGCCGCGGCGCCAAGAAGCACCAGCCATGTGGCCGGCACGCCGCGCGACAAGAGGAGCCATGCGCCGACGCAACAAAACGTCAGCACGATCGCTACCCCACCGCCCCGTGGCGTGGGATTCACGTGGGAGCTACGTGCGTTCGGCAGATCGATTACCCGATGTGTCACCGCGTACTCGCGAGCAATCCCAACGAATATGTAGCTTGCGGCCGCACTTACCGAGACAACCAGGAAGTCGACCAGTGAAGGGTTCACTGTCCCGCCTTCTGTGACGGTGCTCTCAAACTCCGGGCGAGCGCATCGTCCAGCGTGAAGGGCTGTCGCCATCCGATTACACCGTAGAGCTCAGTCGTGTCTACTGTAAGATTGCCGGTGAGGCGGGCAACCTCCGCTTGACGGCCAACTAACTTTCCTCCAGCACGTAGTATGGCGTGCGGGACGCGAAACAATCGCGGGCGCGCCCCGACGGCCATGCCAATCCGCTTTAGAAGGTCGCTCGTCGAGATGCTTTCAGCATCTGCCGCAAGTATGTTTCGCACTGGGCCAATGTTGCAGGTCAGGCAATAGACAAGAAGTGCGGCGAGGTTGCCGACATAAATCATGCTGCGACGATTTGTTATCCCGCCTAGAGGCAACGGGACGTGAGCACCGACGCGTGCCAATCGTACGAGCCGAGGAAAGTTGCCCTTCGAACCCTCACCATAAACGAAGGTGGGGCGCACGATGATATGTTCGCCGGGGAACAAAGTACGGACCGCGACTTCCGCTTCGGCCTTGGACCGGCCATAGGCTTCGGACGGCTGCAATGTTTCATCGCTACGGTAGGGCTCGTCGCGTTCAGCGCCATGCGCCTTGACGGAGCCTACGTAAATAAAGCGTCGTACACCTGCGTCGCTCGCAGCCTTCGCCAAACGCGCCGTCGGGGCCGTGTTGGCCTCTCTGTATTCGGCCAATTTCTCCGCGTTCTGTTCGCGCATGATGTGAACTCGAGCGGCAAGGTGGATCACCGAATCCACGCCGGCCAGCGCTTGCGGCTCCCAACCGCCATGTGTGATATCGCCCCGAAACACAGACACCGATGGGGGCAAGGACGGTTGCGCATCGGGGTTGCGTATCACTGCGCGCACCGACCACCCGGACTCCAGCAAGCAGGCAACCACACGACGCCCTACAAATCCCGTCGCACCTGTGACGAGCACTAGTCGATTCGGCGTGGGGCTAGCGGGCGGTACGACGGAGGACACCGGTATGGAGGAATGGTGCGGAGTGGCAGGTGGCTGCGGCTGAACAACACGCCGCGAATCTATCAGTGCCCGCGATTAATCTTTTGCAGCTGCGGCCGGCGAATTGCCGACGCGGTTAGCGCACCGAAATCTATATAGAATGGGCTCGCTCCAGGGCCATCAAATGAACCCGCTCCACGACGTCGCCTGTTGCCGGCTCGCGAGGGCACCGCCAGGGTTCATTCACGATGCCCGCGCCAGCCGCTTTGACTTGAACTCGCTTGAGCTTAAGATTCGGCCAGCGGCGCCCCGGCAAAAACTGCCCATGTAACGCTCGCGCGCCAGGACGACGCATCGTTTAGCCCGTTGCCTATTTCACCGTAGAGGTCGCGGTCGTTCGCCACCACCAGCCACAGTGCGCCTTGCCACCAAAAACGACTACTCGCGGCCCTGAGATTCGCAGCCGCTACCTGCTACTACTGGATGCTGCTTCACTGATGGTCGCGGTCGCAATTGCGTACGCCCTCAGATTCGATGGCTTTCACCTAGCAATCGCTGACAGAACGACGGCCATCGCCTTTGCTTTTACGGCCACGCCCGTCGCGCTTACCGTGTTCGTTCTTTCGGGGCTCTACCGTCGCATTTGGAGTTTCGCGAGCGTTGCCGAGGTGGAGCGTATGGCCCTGGGCGTGTCGATCGCGGCCGTCTGCTCCGCAATTGTGGGACTGGTGCTTCTACCGGTCAGCGGGCTGACACCGGTGCGTGTGCCATTGTCAGTCGTCGCGCTGTACGCCCTGCTCTCGGGCGCCTTCATCGTCGCACCTCGTCTGTTTTTCCGCGTACGAACATGGCACGGCCGCCGGCGTCGGCGCGAGGACGACATGCGCGCAATAATCGTGGGCGCAGGTGCCGCCGGCCACATGATCGCAAAGGAGCTCCTCACCAATCACGAGCTCGGCCTGTATCCAGTCGCCTTCATTGACGACGATCCGCGCAAGAACAAGCTTCGCCTGCACGAAATCCCGGTTGTAGGCACCATCGCAGACATCGGCCGCGTCGCGCACGAGCAAGACGTGGGCGCCATCGTCATCGCGATGCCGTCCGCTCCCGGCTCCGTAATCCGCCGCATCGTCCAGGCCGCAGCGGATGCCGGCCTCAAGACCCGCACCCTTCCGCCGCTGTCAGATGTACTGTCCGGACGAGCCTCTCCGTCGTCACTTAGAGACGTCCAGATCGAGGACCTCCTTCGCCGCGATCCCGTCCAGACCGACCTCGCCGCCGTTCGCAATCTCGCCAAAGGTCGCACCGTCCTCATCACCGGTGCTGGCGGCTCCATCGGCAGCGAGCTCTGCCGACAGCTCGCCCGTCTGGAACCCGCCTGTCTCGTAATCCTCGGGCACGGTGAGAATTCGATCTTCGACATCCAGGCCGAACTGCTCGCAACGTTCCCGAAGCTCAACTTGCTGCCCGTCATCGCCGACGTCCGCGATCGCCAGCGGATTAACGGGATCTTCGACGACCTGCGACCCTACGCTGTCTTCCACGCCGCGGCACACAAGCACGTGCCGCTCATGGAGGAGAACGTCGTCGAGGCGATCACCAACAACGTCCACGGCACCACCAACGTCGTCAACGCGGCCATCGACGCCGGTGTCGAGCACTTTGTCCTCATCTCCACTGACAAGGCCGTCCGCCCGACCAGCATCATGGGCGCCACCAAGCGTCTCGCAGAGCGCGTGGTTCAACATGCCGCAGTTGCACACGGCCGCAATTTCGTTTCTGTGCGCTTCGGAAACGTGTTGGGGAGTCGAGGGTCGGTCGTGCCCACGTTCTTCCGGCAGATACGCGCTGGCGGGCCCGTAATGGTCACTCATCCGGAGATGCGCCGCTACTTCATGACCATTCCGGAGTCCGTCCAGCTTGTTCTCCAGGCCGGTACACTCGGCATGGGCGGCGAGGTGTTCGTGCTGGACATGGGTGAGCCGGTCAAGATCGTCGACCTCGCCAGCGACCTCATAAGGCTTTGCGGCTACGAGCCCGGCAAGGACATCGATATCCAGTTTACGGGGATCCGACCAGGCGAGAAGCTGTACGAGGAGATGTTCTTCCACGAGGAACATGCTCTCCCTACCACTCACCCCAAGTTGCTGCGGGCCAAGAAGGCGGGTATGCCGGAGGGGCTCATGCGCCGAATCGAGCGGCTGGTCGTCGCCGCGGAAACCGCGGACGACAACGAGCTTCGCGACATGCTCGTCACGTTGGTGCCCGACTTCCAGCGCGAAGCGACCGCCAGTGATTACACCGCGCGTGACGTCATCCAGCTCAGGCGCACGGGGGACTTCAGGGCCAATACCGCGTCTTAGTGCCACATCCGTCAGCCCCGCGCCGCCCCGATACCCGCAGCCCGACCCGTCGCCCACGCCCAACAGAAGTTGTAGCCCCCGATCGGACCGAACGCATCGAGCACCTCGCCACAGAGGTACAGACCCGGCGCTCGCCGGCTTTCCATCGTTCTGGGATCCACCTCGGCGAGGCTCACGCCGCCGCCTGTGACTTCCGCCTTCTTGTAACCCTCGTTCCCGGTCCACGGCAGCGCTCCGCGCACGAACATTTCGATCAGCCGCCGCCGGTCCTCGCGTCTCAATTCGGCAAGTGATGTCGCTCCGCTCACCCCCGCGCTCGCGATAAGCACGGCCGCGAGGCGATCGGGCATGTGCGGTCGGACGGCACCCGCCACGGTCCGGGTACCGCTTGGGCGAAGCGCGGCTTCCCAATCCCCAGCGTCGAGAGCTGACCAGCACACCGAGATCCGCGCGGGCGGATCCTCGGCCTCGTCAGCTGCCCGGACCACGACGTGCGAGATATCGAGCACCGCCGGGCCGCTGTACCCGCGATGCGTGAACAGAAATCCACCCCGCGAAGCTGCGCTCCGAAGTTGGCCCGACGCCGAAAGCGAAACCGTCAGCGAAACGCCGGCTAACTCCGCGAACGGCGCCGGAACTGCGGTGACCGGCGTGAGCGCGGCGTAGGTCGGGTGCACCACGTGGCCCAGCCCCGCAAGCATGGCGAGCCCGCCGCCGTCGCTCCCAGTCGCAGGCACGGAAAGGCCTCCCGTTGCGATGATGACGGCGTCGCACGTGATAGCCGGTTCCGACGCGGAGGTTACGATCCACTCGCCCGCGGCGCCCGGCGCGAACCCCGTCACGACTGTGTTCGTCACGAGTCTGACGCCTCGCTGCCCCGCGAGCGCCATCAATCCGTCCCTGACGTCGCGCGCCCGATTCGAAACTGGAAAGAGCTTGCCCGTCTCCGTCTCCTCGACGAGCGGCACGCCGACATCCTGTTCGAAGAATCGCCTCTGCTCTACGAGCGGCCACGACCGGAGCATCTTCCTGAGAGTATTCGGCGACGAGTCACTAACGAATCCGGTCTCGTCCAGACGCGCTGGAAGGACGTTGCAGCGGCCGCCTCCGCTGATGAGAATCTTTCGCCCGCCGTCAGCCGTTCGCTCAAGTAGGGTCGTATCAGCGCCGGCAGATGCGGCGAAGATCGCGGCCACAGTCCCCGCCGCGCCCGCCCCCACCACCACGACTCGCCGCGGGCTCCCAACGCCTGGTTCAGGTGCCCACGCGGTGGGTCGGTCGTGGGCGCCACGGATCGTCACAGCGCATCTTAACACTCGGCCTGGAACCAGGCGTGCCCCGAGCCGACCAAAGCGGCGCGCCGTAACTTGTCGAGACTTCTTCGTACTTTTATGCCTTCAGCTGTACCACATCGAGCGTGGGCGGCAGCCGCCATTTCCGGATCATCATGTCAGACCGAGTACGATTCATCCCAAGTCCGCGCGGCACAGGCCGAGTACTTCTCATCGATCTGACCGCCTTCGCCAGTCCGCACGAAGCGCTCGAATACATCGCCGAGGCCGGATCACGCGTCGCGACACAACCGAAAAACTCCGTACGCTGCCTGGTGGATGTCACCGGCGCGCGTTTCAACGGTGATGTGGTGCAGGCGCTGAAGGAGCTCGCCGCGCACAACCGCGCATACGTCATGGCGAGCGCCATAGTAGGCGTCACGGGCCTTCAACGCGTCATCCTCGATTCCGTGATCAAGTTCAGCAGCCGCAAGAACCTCAAGTCGATCCCGACACGCGACGAGGCCTTCGCATGGCTGGCAGCGCAGGACGACGGCGCAGGCGCGACCGCTCAGCCTGCGTCTCAGGTGAACCCGGGCACTTCGAGCGACGCCAGATGATGTTCGCCCTGGGAGCCGCCGGTGCTGCATTGCTCGGCGTAATGCTGGTGCTCATGTACTGGACCATCGTGGTCAACGCCGACGCGAACAGGCAGGATCGCACTGACGCGTCGCCGCCAATCGCTGATGACCCCAATGCCTTCCTCCGCGCGTTGCACGGCGCGTGCGGCGAGCCACCCAGCGAGGGAAACAACGCAACGCTCTTCCAGAACGGCGACGAGATCTTTCCAGCGATGATCTCGGCGATCGAGAGCGCACGCGAAACGGTGCATTTCTCTACGTACGTTTACTGGAAGGGGACCGTCGCCGAACGATTCGCCAAACTGTTCTGCGACACGGCGAACCGCGGAATAACCGTGCGCATCGTGTTGGACAGCGAGGGCGCCGCATCCATCCCGCAGCCACTCATCGCGCAGATGCGGGACGCCGGCTGCAAGGTCGTCTGGTATGGACGCGCGAGGTGGTACACGTGGATGCGATACAACCGCCGTACGCACAGGCGACTTCTGATCGTGGACGGAACCGTCGGCTTCACGGGCGGCGTCGGAATCGCAGACGAATGGGCCGGCGCCGCGCAGAGTCCGCAGAACTGGCGCGACACTCACGTCCGTCTGGTCGGGCCGATCGTCGCCAGCCTCCAGGCCGCGTTCGCCGACAACTGGAATCAGTGCACTGACGAGCTGTTACTCAACGCGCGCGACTACCCCGTCATTCCAGCTGCGGGATCAATGTTGGCCTGTGGCGTGGTGAGCTCACCCGCGAACGGCTCGTCAGCTGCGCAGCGCACCATGGCTGCGTGCATCGCCGGTGCGACTCACTCCTTGCACATCACCAATGCGTACTTCGTTCCGACACCCGCATTCGTCAAAACGATATGCGACGCGAGCGCTCGCGGAGTGGACGTCCGTATCGTAGTGCCAGGCCCACACCACGACATGCCCATCGTACGACACGCGAGCTGGCACGTCTGGCCGGAGCTTCTCGCCGCCGGAGTACGAATCTATGAGTACCAGCCGACGATGATTCACTGCAAGACACTCACTGTGGATGGCCGTGTGAGTCTCATCGGATCGATCAACTTCGATCCGCGCTCATTCGCGCTCAACAGCGAGTGCGCCGTAGTCGTCGCTGATCCGGAACTTGCGGCCGCGATGGAAAGGGAGTTCAGCGCCGACGTCGAGCGATGCGTGCAGATCAACGCGGCGACGCTGGAGGCACGGAGCGTCTTCGGAAAGGCACGCGACGCCATGTGCTACTGGGTCCGCGCGCAGCTTTGATATCCTCACGCGATCTCTTGCAGCCGCCATCAGCGGTGTCTGGCAGCGCCGCTCGTTAGCGGTGCGTTCCCCACTTCCTTCTCGAAGCGCTGAGTGAGAATGAGAGCCGAGTAGCAGCGGGCGCGCGTCATCCGTGCTACCCGGAGTGGCTCTCGCCCTTCAGCTGCGCAAGGCGCGTCGTCAGTTCCGCCGGCGTCCGCACGCGGGTGGTCCGGCCGCTCGCCATGTCCGCCTCGGCCTCACGGACGCGCTCCTGCATCTCCGGGTGATAAAACCAGATCTGATCCTTCGGAATGACTGCAGCGGGAATGATCTCCGCGGTGCCGCGCTCGGTCACCCCGATGATGACAACGTCCCCGGCCCAAGGCCTTGCGCTCGGACGCCTCAAACACGGACAGAGAGGGATTCGAACCCTCGATACGCTTTCACGTATACACGCTTTCCAGGCGTGCGCCTTCAACCGCTCGGCCACCTGTCCTCTAATACTCGTACATCTTTCAAATAACGAAGCCGCCGTCACACACCGACGGCGGCTCGGAAAAGCGGACAGGGAGAGATTCGAACTCTCGATACCCTTGCGGGTACGCCAGTTTTCGAGACTGGTGCATTCAACCGCTCTGCCACCTGTCCAGTATCGGAGTGGTAAGCCGCCGATTCCACAGCCCGTAAAGTTAGCCCGCCCCGCACAGCCAGTCAACGAATCTTCGGGAGACGGGATGTGCACACTGCGAACGTCTTCCAGGATGGCACGTTGCTAACGCATATTCCGCGTATGGGATTTCTGGACGCCTGCACCAACCCCGTCCGCACAGACGCAACCGGCCGGCGCGTGATTGTTCCGTGGCGCGGGTTCGGGCCGGTCCTGTTGCTGCGCACTGACGCCGATGCGGCCCGTGCGAAACGCGTGTACAAGCGCATGTTCGTCGGTACGATCCTTCTCATCTCGGTCGGTGCGCGGTGGCTCGGCTACGGTATGATTCCCATCGCTCTCGCGTTTCAGTTGGTCTGCGTATACCTCGTGACGCGCGGATTGCCGAGCGCGGGAATTCGGGCCGTCGAACTCCCGCGCCTTCCGCGCGGCGAGGCGGTCGCCAGGAGCAACGAGGTGATAGGCAAGCCGCTTTTGTGGACGATGCGCGCGGTGTGGCCCCTCATGTCCGGCTTCATGATCTGGGGCGCGATCGAATTCGGCGGCGCGGTCGGCTGGGTCACGGCATTGTTTGCTGTCCTGCTCAACTTCGTCCTGGTATACGAATACCTCCAGGAACGTGCCTACCGCAGATCAGTCGGAAGTCCAGCTGTGCGCTGACGGGGTAGCCGGCAACGACCGGCGGTCGGAAAAGAAGTCCCGCAACACCTGGCCACATTCGCCCTCGAGTACGCCAGCGGTGACGTCGGGTCGGTGATTCAACTGCGGATGCCGCAAGAGATCACCCACCGACCCTGACATGCCCGCCTTGGGGTCCCAGGCGCCGAATACGACACGATCTACCCGCGAGAGCACCAGCGCTCCCGCGCACATGGCGCATGGCTCCAGCGTCACGTAGAGCGTGCAGCCGTCCAGTCGCCAGCTTCCGAGCGCGCACGACGCTTCGCGAATGGCCAGCATCTCGGCGTGCGCGGTCGCATCGTTGTTGCGTATCGTCCGGTTCGCACCGGAACCGACGACCACTCCCGCGCGCACGACAACGGCACCGACCGGCACCTCGCCAGCCACCGCCGCCTCGCGCGCGAGCTCGAGCGCTCGACCCACGAATTCGATATCCGATACGCTACCGTGCGGCAGATTCGCGCTCCGATTCGAACACAAGCTTGTTGGCGCTGTCAACAGATACGCGAATCGTGTCGCCTTCCGTAAAGCGTCCTTCGAGCACCGCCATTGCAAGCGGGTTCTGAAGCATCCGCTGGATCGTCCGCTTCAACGGGCGCGCACCGAACGCCGCGTCGTAGCCTTCTCGCGCTAGCAAGTGCTTCGCTTCAGGCGTCAGTTCGATCGTGAGCTTCCGATCGACCAGCAGTAGATCGAGCTTGTTCAGCTGCAAATCAACGATCCGCGTTATCTGCTCCTCGCCGAGCGGCCTGAACACGATGATGTCGTCAACGCGATTGAGGAACTCCGGCCGAAACTGCTGGCGAAGTACCGCGATGACCTGCTCCTCGACGCGGTCGAAATCAGCACCTGTGTTCTCGAGTATGTACTGGCTTCCCACGTTCGACGTCATGATGATCACGGTGTTCTTGAAGTCAACCGTGCGCCCCTGTGAATCAGTCAGCCGTCCGTCGTCCAGAATCTGGAGCAGGATGTTGAACACATCCGGATGCGCCTTCTCGATCTCGTCGAACAGGATCACCGAGTACGGTCTGCGTCGCACCGCTTCTGTAAGCTGGCCGCCTTCCTCGAAACCCACGTAACCCGGCGGTGCACCGATCATCCGCGCCACGGCGTGCTTCTCCATGTACTCGGACATGTCGATGCGCACCATCGCCTGCTCGTCGTCGAACAGAAACTCAGCCAGCGCGCGCGCGGTTTCGGTTTTTCCGACGCCGGTGGGTCCGAGGAAGATGAACGAGCCGATCGGGCGGTTGGGGTCCTGCAAGCCCGCGCGCGATCTGCGGACGGCGTTCGATACCGCCTCGACCGCTTCGGCCTGCCCTATCACGCGGCTCGCGAGCACGGACTCGAGCTTCGTAAGCCGCTCGCGTTCACCTTCCATCATTCGTGACACCGGAATTCCAGTCCATTTCGCGACGATCTCTGCAACATCGTCCGCACCAACTTCTTCCTTCAGAAACCGCGCTCCGCCGCTCCTGCTTGAAAGCGACTTCTCGGCGTCAACCATCTGACTTTCCAGTTGCGGGATGCGGCCGTAAGTAATTTCAGCGGCCCTGCCAAGGTCGCCCGCGCGCGTTGCCTGCTCGGCTTCAGTTCGCGCCTGCTCGATCTGCTGCTTGATCTTGCCGACAACTCCAAGGGACTCCTTTTCCTGCTGCCACTGCGCCTTCATTGCGTTGGAGCGTTCGCGCAGCTCGGAGAGTTCCCTGTCGATCGTGTGGAGACGCTCGACGGACGCGGGGTCCTTTTCCTTCTGCAGCGCCTGGCGCTCAATTTCCAGCTGCGTAATGCGGCGCTCAACTTCGTCGATTGCCTGCGGCATCGAGTCGATCTCGATGCGGAGACGCGACGACGCCTCGTCTATCAGGTCGATCGCCTTGTCCGGAAGAAAGCGGTCGCCGATGTAGCGATTGGACAGCGTTGCCGCCGCGACCACAGCGCCGTCGGTGATCCGAACGCCGTGGTGCGACTCGTACCGCTCCTTGAGACCGCGCAGAATTGCAATCGTGTTCTCGACGCTCGGCTCGCCAACAAATACGGGCTGGAACCGACGCTCTAGCGCGGCGTCCTTCTCGATGTACTTTCGATACTCGTCGAGCGTCGTCGCACCGACCACGCGCAGCTCGCCGCGTGCAAGCATCGGCTTGAGCATGTTGCCGGCATCCATGGATCCTTCCGCCTTTCCGGCGCCGACGAGAGTGTGCAGCTCGTCGATGAATACCACGAAGCGTCCCTCGCTCTCGATGATCTCCTTCAACACGGCCTTGAGTCGCTCCTCGAACTCGCCACGATACTTCGCGCCGGCGATGAGCGCGCCAAGATCGAGCGAGATGAGGTGCTTGTCGCGTAGGCTTTCCGGTACGTCGCCGTTGATGATGCGCGTCGCCAGCCCTTCGGCGATGGCGGTCTTGCCGACACCGGGGTCGCCGATCAGTACCGGGTTGTTCTTCGTCCGCCGCGACAGCACCTGCACCACGCGCCTGATCTCCTCGTCGCGCCCGATCACCGGATCGAGCTTGCCGCGGCGTGCTGCATCGGTGAGGTCGCGCGTGTATTTCTGCAGCGCCTGGTACTGATTCTCAGGTGTCTGATCGGTAACGCGATGTGTTCCGCGTACCGCGTTCAGCGCGCCAGTGAGTGCGGCGTGGGTGGCTCCCGCGGCCTGCAACAGGTTACGAGACTCCGAGCCCTTCACGTCCGACAGCGCCAGCAGGAGATGCTCGGTCGATACGTATTCGTCGCCCAGCGCCTTCGCGATTGCTTCGGCGCGGTCGAGTACCTGATTCAGTTCGCGCGAAAGGGACGGCTGCGCGTCGCTCTGCTTCGGGTATCTGGCGGCCTCGGTTTCCGCGTTCTTGCGCAACGCGGCCACACTCACGCCAACCTTCTGGAGCACAGGTACGACGATACTCTCGTCCTGCCCCAGCAGCGCAAGTAACAGATGCAGATCGTATACGAGCGGGTTGCCAGCCTGGCGGGCGCGCGTCACCGCGTCATTGACCGCCTCCGCCGACTTCACCGTGAGTTTGTCCTGGTTAATCATGCAAGTCAGGTGTGCAATCGTGATGCCCCGCAAAGCTGCCACTACGGCATGGGGGCGCCACGAAGACGATGTAATGGCACCGGTGCCGCGACGAATCGGCAGGACTCCTGATGGGCAACGTCGCTGTATTATTTGTGGGATGCAACCGGCGCGCGAAGGTGCGGCGCTGCCCCAGTGGCGGGCGCTCTGCGGGAACGAGGAGATCGGACGCGCTCATTTCCTGGACGCTGCCATGGCTATCGCGCGGATCCATGCTCGCACGGCACTCGACTGGACGGCGGATATCGCGACCATGGGAAGTGTCGCCCGTCTGCCTGACGGCCGCATCTACAGGGTCGAGCCATCAGCCCCAGAGGGGAATGGGTAAGACGAGAGCATAATGAAACAGGGGCGCCCGGAAACTCCGAGTGCCCCTATCTCCCACGAATCATTTTCTTGGTTACCGGCTTCCCGTCTATCTCCAAACGATAGAGGTAGATGCCGGGTGGCGCGTCCTGATTTGTTCTCGAGTTCTTCGCATCCCAGTATCCTGTGTACTGGCCACACGACAACTCCACGTTTTCCATCGGAGCCCCTCCAGCGACGCTCCCGGTCCCGCCTTGCAGGATTGGTACAGCCACCAACTGCGACAAGATGTTGTAAACCCGCAAGGAAACCCGGTAAATGCGGCTCGGATCAGTGCACGTGGGATAGTCCCCGACCGTGAACGGCATCCGCGTCTCCGAGACGAAGGGGTTGGGACTGTTCTGCCCAAGCTCCGAATCGAAACCTCGATCTCGCCCAGTCCCAGGAAACGAAGCCTGAGCCGTCGCCGATCGCGGCGCGAGCGCGCTGAATGCAAGCACTCCGATGAGTGCCGCCCAGCGCAACTTCATTTTTAAACTCCAGGCTGACGAGAAAAGTTTTCTTGTACGACTCCTGAACAATTGTTCAATGTATCTATACGATCCCGCGCGAAGATAAGCCAATCCTTCGCAAACCGCCAGAGGAGTTCAGCCTACCAGTTCCACGATCACCTTCCCTTCGCCGGCACCTACCAGACACCCCGGGCACGCAGGTGTTCCTGGGACTGGGCTAACCGGCGGCGAAACCCGACGCACCGCACCGCCCCACATTCGGGACGTGCCGGCGCCAGAAGCGTTTCAAGCGTCAGTGCCACACAGATGTGATGCAGATGTCGCGCCACCTCTCCACGCCACACGGCTCGGCGCCAACTCGTCATGCCGCAGGGGCCGGCGGTGCGCCGAAGTCGGTCTCCCACGCGGTAAACGCGCGCATCCCCCGCTCGTCGGTGGACACGTGCTGGCGCAGGAATTCGCGAAGCAGCCGCTGGTGCGCGCGGGCCTCGAGCGGACCGATCACCGCGCCCTCGGCACCCTTCGTCCCCTGCAGCCAGCCCCGCAGCGCGTGGCGAGCCGCAGAAGGCAAGCGGCGCGCGACCGCCCCACGCCGCGCGCAGCTCTCGCACAGCGCCCCGCCTGCGGACGCGGAAAAGGCGACGCTCTGCATCGGGTCCAGCGCCGCATGGCACGACGCACACTCATCGACCACGGGCGCGAAACCAGCCTCCGCGACCAGCTGCCACGCGCCCGCAAGCGCCTGCGCCACAACTTCCGCACCCGACGCGAGCGCTACGGCGTCGAGGCTCCTCGAAAGACTATCGAAGAGCTCGGGCGTCGAATCATCGCTCGCCACACGCAGCACGAGTTCGGCGAGCGCAGACGCAGCCGTGAATCGCGTCATTTCCAGTGCCAGGGCCGCGCGCGAAGCCGTCACATCGAAAGATGCAAGCGTGTGAAGGTCACGAGTCGGCTTGATGTAAATCTGCGCCTCGCCTTCGGCGAACAGGTCCACGCCAGTACCGACACGCCCACGCGTCCGGCGCGCACCCTTCGCGATCACTGACTGCACGCCCGCTTCGCGCGTGATGAGTCTGAGAACGCGCGACGTTTCCAGGTAGTCGAACGCGTGCAGGACTATTGCCTGGGTGACGACGAGCGGCATCATCGCAATTTACACGCTTGGCCGTCGCACTCGGTCGTGCGCACCGCGACCGCTGCTACCTTTCGCTACCTGCCGGCAGACATGCGCGCGCCGATAAGAATCGCGCGGCGGGCCGCTGGAAAGTTGTACACGTCCTCGTAGCGTCTGTCCAGCGCGTTGTCCACTCGCACGGTGAGCGACACCGAAGCGCTCTCGGTCCGCAACAGGCGTAGACTTCCGGAGAGGCCGACTTTCACGTACGGTGCAAGCGTCAACGTGGGCGATGGATACTTCGAGAAGTCCATATCGGCGCGCTTGCCGACGTAATCTGCAGAGCCGCCGATGCTCCAGACATCGCCGGGAGCGTAGAACAGACTTCCAGACGCGCTGTGGCTCGGCCTGCGCAGGAGAGCGTCACCCGGTCGCTGCGAGCCGGCGTAGTTTGGAGGGACCTCATACACCCGGGCAATCACTTGTGTGTAGTTTGCGCTCGCCGTCAGGCCGGAGGGGAGCACGGCGTGTATCTCACCCTCGTATCCCTTCGCTCGGGCCTGCGTCAGGTTGCTGTACGACGCCGGAGTCAGCTGCGTATAGTCGGGCGGCCCGCCGAATGTACCTGGAACATACTGAATCTGGTTGCTGAATCGCTGATCGAAGCCCCCGACGCTCGCGCGCACGATACCGTGCAGGAACAGCTGCTCGATGTGAACGTCCAGGGAGTGCGTCTGCTCAGGTTGCAGCGACAGATTGGGAGCGTTGTACGCCGAGCCCTGGGTGGCGTAGAAGGCCGGAGCATTGAAACCGGTGCCATAGGATGCGCGGAGCCGCGCGCCACTCCACGTGGCGATCGATGCACCTGTGTGATAGGTGGTGACGCTCCCGAAGTCCGAGTGTACGTCGCGCCGCAGACTCATGTCGTACGAGAGGCGGCGTACGGGCGTCCCCTGCAGCGCGACATAGACGCCGCGGGTCGTGCGCGCGTCGTCCGGTCCGGCCTGAACAGTGGGTGCAACTCCCGCAGTCGTGGTCGCGAAGTTGGTAGTGACAGTACGCATACGCTGCTCCTCGACCTGATACTGCGCGCCGGCCGTGGCGACGCCAAGCAGGCCCAGCGCGACTTCCATTCGCGCCTCTCCGAATCGGCGATAACCATCGGTCGGGGATGCCACTTTGACTCGCGGCAACGGCGCAGTCGTCGATGTATGCGTGTCTTCTGAGAGACCGTGGATCTCGTTGTCACCGCCCTTCACGCTCAACCGGACGGCATCCGTCACCCGGCGGGAGGCATCCAGGCCGAGTACGAGCCGGTGTTCACTGGAGTACGATGTCGAATCGACCACCGCACCGGCGTAATCGGTCGGAAAGTGGTAGACGGATCCGCTGTAACGAGCGGTGACGCCAATGGCAGAAAGGTCGTCCGGCCGAAATTGCAGCGCGGCGGACAGGTCGCCATTGCTGTAGCCATTGTTGAATGCCGCGACGCCGTCCGTGCTGTGCCAGCCGCCTCCGAAAGAGTAGTCGGCAAGCTGACCGCCGCCGCGAACGGACGCAGATCCGTCGCGCGAGTTGTAGCTTCCGGCGCGCACATCGGCATCAAGCCTCGGCGCGCCGCTGCCGCGCTTCGTGAAGATCTGAATCACACCGCTCACGGCGTCTGCACCGTAAAGGGCGCTGGACGGTCCGTAGACGATTTCGATGCGGTCCACGTTATCAAGCGACAGATGCTCGAAAAACTGGACTCCGCCGACCGAGTTGATCGGCGTGCCGTCTATCAGCACCTTGGTGTAGCGACTCTCGCCGCCGCGCATGAACACCGACGTCACCCCGCCGTACGAGCCCGATTGCGCGACCGAAATGCCGGGCGCCTCACGCAGCGCTTCCGCGACGGTGGTTACGCCGCGGGCGCGAAGCTCATCGCCGTTCAGAACCGTAACTGGCTGGCTTATCGCGGAAACCGGCGTCGCGATGCGCGTGGCGGATATAACAACGGGCTCGAGCGTGGTCGTATCGCTGCGCTGAGCGAGCGCAGCGGACGAGAGTAACGCGCTCGAGCCAAGGATGGCGACTACGATTGGGAGTTTCATGTATGCGCTGTCAGGGATGCTGTTGTGTGTTGACTGGACGGCGGAGCGGGACGAGCATGGGTGCATTCACTGCCGGATCTCTGGTCACGACGAGTGGCCAGTCGTACACGCGCTCCAGCAGCTCACCGCGCATGACCTGATCGGGTGAGCCGTTGGCGACAACTTCGCCGCGATGAAGCAGAATCATCGATGTCGCAAACCGGGCGACGAGGTTGAGCTGATGACTTACGAGCAGCACCGCGCTCCCGGACTCTGCCAGCGCTACCGCGAGCTGAAATATCTGCATCTCGTGCGCAACGTCGAGAAACGAAGTGGGCTCGTCGAGCACGAGAGCGTCGCCGCCCTGCGCCAAAGCACGCGCTATACGCACGCGCTGCCACTCGCCTCCGGACAGCTCGTCAGTCTGGCGGCCGAGCAAGGCTTCCACACCGGCGCGGCTCGCAGCTGCAACGAGTTCGCGCGAGTCTGCCGCCGACTCACCGCCCCACGTATGCGAATGTGGGAAACGGCCAAGCGCGATGTATTCGGCGACATTGCGGGCGAATGTCGTGTCCTCGCGCTGTGTTACAACTGCGCATCGTCGTGCGACATCGCGCCGGGCAAGCGAGGTCAAATCGACGCCGTCTATCAGGATCCGCCCTGCCCTGAGTGGTACTCGCCCGAGGAGCGCACGCACGAGCGTGCTCTTTCCGCTGCCGTTCGGACCAACGATCGCTGTGACCGCTCCACGCATCGCAGTAAGCGAAACGTTGCGGACCACCGGATCAGCGTGGGGATCGTATCCTGCCGTCACGGTTGCATACGCGATCATCGCATCCGCCGCAGCTGGATGAGAAAGAACGGCACCCCGAGAACCGCGGTTACCGCGCCCAATGGCAGCTCGGACGGGGCGAGCACGACGCGGGCGAGCAGATCCGACAGCACGACGAGTATCGCTCCGATTATCGCACAGCCGGTGAGCACTCCGCGTTGTCGCGTGAGGCCGAAGGCGCGCGCCATGTGCGGAACGACGAGTCCGACGAAACCGATCAGACCAGCCGCTGCCACGGTGGCGGCTGCTAGAAGCGCACTCGCCAGGAACGCGCGACGCGTCGCCGCCGCAACGTCGACACCCAGTCCGGCGGCGGACTCGTCGCCAAGTGACAGCGCGTCGATCTCGGGGGCGTATCGAAGGAGATATGCAACTCCGATCGCGACGTACGCGCCGAGCCACGCAACAGTTGTCCAAGTTGTGTCGGCCACGGAACCCATCATCCACCAGAGCGCACCACGCACCGTGTCCGGCGGTACGTTGGCCAGGAGAATCATGATGACCGCGTTTGCGAAGGCTCCGACGACAACTCCGGCCATGAGGAGAACGCGAACGTCGGTTGTGCCCGACCGGTCAGCACCGCGCGCTACGCCCATGGCCAGGAGCACGGCGACCGACGCGCCGGCGAACGCCAGCACCGGCCAGAACGCGGACGTCACTCCGAACAGCATTGCCGCAACGGCGCCAACCGCTGCGCCCCCCGAGACGCCGAGAAGGTACGGTTCGGCGAGCGGGTTACGCAGAGTTGATTGCAACGTCGCTCCGCTTGTGCCCAGCGCCACGCCGACAAGCGCTGCGAGGACGACGCGTGGGAGCCTGAGAGTCAGTACTATCGCGCGAGCCGCCGGAGCCGCGCTCCCGAGCACAGCTCCGATGACGTCGTTCAGCGACAGGGCGACGGAGCCGACAGCGACTGCGAGGATACACGCGCCGGCGAGGGCGAGCGCACCGGCCCACCAGTGCCACGTCCTGTGGCGCATCACGGTATTGCGATACCTGGATGAACGGCCCGGGCGATTTCCGCCGCGGCGGCGCCCATCTGCACCGATGGCCGCAACACGAGCGTGAGGGGCACGCGTATCACGCGGTCGTGCTGGACGGCAGGGACCGCGCGCCACGCTCCGGAAAGTCCCGAGGCGCTACCGCCCTCGCCACCGCGTATTACGAACTCGGGGTTGCGCGCGACGATGTCTTCGATAGACACCATCGGCGAAGGGCGCAACAGGTCAGCGTACACGTTGCGTGCGCCTGCAATTTCCAGCAGCTCGTTGACAAAACTTCCGCCACCCACCACCATCGGCGACGTATCCATGAGTGGCCAGACGACAGTGACCCGCCGCAACGATCGTGTGGCATTCGCAACTCTGCGGAGCGACGCTCGTACGGTGTCCGCAACAAGCTTCGCCCCGCTGGTATCATCGAGCGCACGACCAAGTATCCTGATCGAGCGGTCGAAATCGGCGATGCGATCGATGCGTAGTGCGAGTGTACGTATGCCGGCCGCCTCGAGGCGTTCTGCAGCGGGCCGGTTGTCCTCGCTGGCGTAGAGCACAACGAGATCGGGGCGCGCTGCGACGATCGCTTCGACATTCGGGCCAATGCCGTTGCCGAGGTCCGGAACAGCGAGCGCCTGTGACGGCCACACGTCCCAGTGAGAACGGCCGATGAGTCGTGAGCCGCCGCCGATCGCGAAGATCGTCTCTGTAGTTGTCGGATTGAGTGACACGACGCGTCGCGCTGGCGCTGAGAACGATATCGTGCGCCCGAAATCGTCGCGCAGTTCGCGCGCTGCCGCGACGGCGTTGCTGGCCGACGTGTTCGCGTCGCCACTTTGGCGGCGAGATCGGGCGCCGCTGTCGCAGCCGCTGACGACGAGGAGCGCGCACAGGACCCGGGTCGGTCTACCGAAAATCAAAACGGGCATCCTCACCCGGAGGACGCCCGCAACGTGTATACGCGACCGAGAACGATGACGTATAACGCCACCAGCCCCTCCCCCGAGGGTCTGAAAGATGTGGCGCGGACGAGAGTCGTCTCCTGGCTCCGGGCCGCCGCATCTCCCTTCCCGGCCTGAACAGCCAGTGGGAACTCAGATGAGCGTGGTGCCCGTTACAGTGGCGGGGCCGCGCCGGCATTTCACCGGCTTCCGTGTCCCCCGACCGCGAAAATCAATTGTCCGGTGAAGCTACCGGCGCCGCAGAGCGCGCGCAAGCGCAAAGGTCATGGCACCGCCGATAACGAGCGTAAGCCCGGCCACGAAAAGAAGAGCGGGTGGTTGCCTGAGTTCGGGAACACCGACGATAGCCACAGCGTTTGCAGGGACCTCACCACCGAGATACCTGCGAAACCTGTGGCCCTCGATGGATACCGGCGCGACTGCGCGTAGTCGAGCGCCAGCGACGGTTGCGGTTGAGTCCTCCGCGAGCACTTCGAGGACAACAGCGCCGCCGTCGATCGGAACGTGTAGTGGGAACGCGCCGGCCGGAAGATCGTAGTGAAATGCGAGCTGTTTCATTCCCGGCGCGAGCGGCGCGAACAACAGGACCCGAGAGTCAGCGAAGCGAATTGCCGCCGCGGGAACGTCGCCATCGGCGACTACTGGATTGGTGGCTGTTGCCGGTATCAATGATGACCACACCGCGGCTGCCGGAGCTTCGCCCGCGGCGACTTTCGTCACCGACGAATCGTTGGAGAGCTCGAATACCTCGGTCACCGTCCGGAGCCCGTCGCTGGACGCGCGGCTCAATATGAGGTGGCGGCCGCGAACGGTTATCGGAACGTGCCGCGAAGTCGTGTCGAATACAACGATCTCCGCGTCGGCGCTTCCCGTCACGCCAGGGGAAAGCGGATGCGAGAAGTACGCAACGCCGTCGTGCGACGACGAGACGAAATAGATCGCGTCCTCCGCGCCTGTCCGGCGGTAGGAAAAATGATACCAGCCAGCGGTGCTCGTTCGTGTAGAATCGACTGGACCGGCATGGTCTGTTCCGACGCGGTGCAGAGTCACCCACGCGTCGCGCACCGCTACTACGGAGTCACCGCCGGGCCTGACGACTCGCCCGGATACGGCGGACGTGTCCGGTGCAACCACACGCGGCTGTGCAGACTGTCGCGAACTTTCTTGCGCAGTTTCCTGCGCAGGAAACTGCGCGCTCAACGCCGTCGCCGAAAGTACGGCGCAGAGGAAAACTGCAAACGGGAGAGCACGGAGAGCAACCCGCGGGTGCTCCGTACTACGGCCGGAATTTCCCAAAATCTTCCGGCCTCAGGTTCTCCAGATACGCCTTGAGCTCCTGGGGGGACATTGGGCGGAACTCGCGCGAGTCAACGCTGTCGTGATGCGGCGCCGCGTCTTCCAGGACCGCAACGTTGAGCAGTTCCTCGCTGGCGAAAATGGGCGCGTTGAACCTGAGCGCGAGCGCAATGCTGTCGGACGGCCGAGCATCGACGAGCACTGTCCCATCGCGACTGGCAAGCTGCAGTTCGGCGTGGTACGTGCGCGACACGACGCGTGTGACGCTCACCCGCCTGATGGTCGCACCAAGCTGCACGATGATGTTCTTGCAGAGATCGTGTGTGAGCGGCCGCTCCCGCTGCATCTGGTGCATCTCGATCACGATCGACTCCGCTTCCGCCTGACCGATCCAGATCGGCAGCAGCCGCTCGCCATCCTTCTCGCGCAGGATGACAACGTAGCTGCTCGACCCCTGGTCCAGTCCGAGTCGTACCACCTCAACCTCGACGAGCGCCATCTTGGAAGATAACCGCCCGTGGAATTCCCGTCCCGGTCCCTCTTACTAAACCCTGCCTACACCGCCCGCCGGAGCGCTGCCGCACGATCGGTGCGCTCCCAGGTGAACAGGGTCGCGGCGTTCCGGCCGCGTCCGATCTTCTCCGGCGTGCGTCCAAAGTGCCCGTATGATGCGGTTGGCCCGTAGATGGGTTTGCGCAGGTCGAGCGCGGTGATGATGCCGTGCGGTGTAAGATCGAAGACTTCGTTTACGGCACGCGTTATCGCCGAGTCGGGGATAGTACCCGTTCCGAACGTGTCTACCATGACCGACACAGGACGCGCCACGCCGATCGCATACGCAAGCTGCACTTCGCATCGACGCGCCAGCTTTGCAGCGACGATGTTCTTCGCCACCCAGCGCGCCGCGTAACAGGCGGAACGATCGACCTTGGATGGATCCTTCCCCGAGAACGCTCCGCCTCCGTGACGCCCCATCCCACCGTACGTATCAACTATGATCTTGCGTCCGGTCAGTCCGGCGTCGCCCTGCGGGCCGCCGATGACGAAGCGGCCCGTCGGGTTGATGTGATACTTGATTCCACGCCCGCGCAGCTCCGCCGGTATGTTGGGCTCGATTACTTCGGAGACGATCGCCTGCCGCAACTTGCGCGTCGAGATATCGTCGCTGTGCTGCGTTGACACCACTACCGTGTCGACTGCAACCGGGACATGGTCTTCATACACGACTGTCACCTGCGCCTTGCCGTCCGGCCGAAGCCACTTTTTTCCACCAGCGCGCCGGAAGTCCGCGAGCGCGTGTGTCATGCTGTGCGCCAGCTGAATCGGGAGCGGCATGAGCTCGGGCGTCTCGTCCGATGCATACCCGAACATCATCCCCTGGTCGCCCGCGCCGCCCGTGTCCACGCCCTGCGCGATGTCGGGCGACTGTCTGTCGATCGTGCTCATCACGGCGCACGTCTTGGAGTCGAACCCGTACGTGGCGTCCGTGTACCCGATGCGCGCGATAGTCTCGCGAACAATGTCCGGCACCGGCACATACGTATCGGTCGTGATCTCTCCCGCGACCACAGCCAGCCCCGTCGTGACCAGCGTCTCGCACGCGACGCGGGCGGCGGAATCGTCGGTCAGTATCGCGTCAAGGATCGCGTCGGAGATTTGATCGGCGACCTTGTCCGGATGACCTTCGGTTACGGATTCCGATGTGAAAAGATGGCGTTCAGGCACGTTATGGAATGGTTGGAAAAAAGAGGGCTGCACTATCTCCGTCAAGCCGGATGAACGGATGCATCGCCCCCGTCCCCAAACATATCCATGTCGCCCTTGACCGGCAATCCGTAGCGCAGAAACGGCGCATCGCCGAAGGCCGATCTGACCGCCGCTCGCAGGACCTGCTCCACTTCTTCCGCGGTTCCAGCGAGCATCGCCGACTCGGCCGCCGCCCTCGCGACATCGACGCTTATGCCGCGCACCACCCGCTTGACCAGGGCCACCGACGGAGCGCTGACACTCAGCTGCCTCACCCCCAGACCTATGAGCGCAAACGCCATGAGCGGCTGAGATGCCATCTCGCCGCAGACGGCCACGTCGAGACCGGCGGCGACGCCCGCCTGCACGGACCGGCGGATCAGCCGAAGGACGGACGGGTGCAGCGGCGTGAACCGCGAGGCTAGGTTCACGTTGCCGCGGTCTACCGCGAGTGTGTACTGCACCAGGTCGTTCGTCCCGATGCTGAAGAACGCAACCTCGGGTGCAAGAATGTCGGCGCCGATCGCCGCCGCCGGCGTCTCGATCATCACGCCAAGTGGGATCTCACTGCGATGCTCCACACCGCGCGCGGCAAGCTCATCGGACGCCTCCTTGATCAGTGCGCGGGCGCCACGTACCTCGTCCAGCGTAACGACCAGAGGGAGCATGATTCGGACGTCACCGAACGCAGCCGCACGCATGAGCGCGCGTAGCTGCGTCTTGAACAACTCGGGCTCGTCCAGACACACGCGTATCGCGCGCCAGCCAAGAAACGGGTTGGCCTCTGTCGGGTAGGCCCCAATGGGTAGCTTGTCGCCGCCGACGTCGAATGTGCGAATCACAACGGGATGGCCGGCGAACGCGGAGACGACCCTGTGATACGCACGGAACTGCTCCTCCTCGTCGGGCATCGTCGCCCGTCCGACAACCAGAAACTCGGTGCGCATGAGCCCCACTCCCTCCGCGCCGCTACGTGCGGCCGCCTCGGCTTCGTCAGGGAGATCAACGTTCGCGCGCAGCACGATGCGTACTCCGTCGAGCGTTACAGGCTCGGCGGTCGCAATCGCCTGCATCGCCACGTCGTCGGACGCATCGCGTCGCGCGCGCTCGGCGTAGGCGGCGATCTGCGCCTCGGTCGGATTCGGCACGATCACGCCGAGCGAGCCGTCAAGTATTACAAGGTCGCCCGAGCGGAGCTGGGTCGTCGCGTCTCGCAGCCCCACCACCGCGGGCAACCCCAACGACCGAG
Source organism: Gemmatimonadota bacterium (assembly GCA_030854055.1). GTDB lineage: Bacteria > Gemmatimonadota > Gemmatimonadetes > Gemmatimonadales > Gemmatimonadaceae > Fen-1247. The sequence goes on from JALYTX010000143.1 coordinate 95,129, forward strand.
CCAGAATCGCGACGTGCGACGTTCGGGTTCCGGCGTCGGTCGCGATCGCAGAGATGGCACCGCGATCGAGTTGCACCGTGAGACTGGGCGTAAGGTCGTGCGTTACCAGAATCGCGTTTGAGCCCGGCGGGAGGTCGACGGGATCGTAATCCCCGAGGCCAAGCAGCATCGACAGCACGCGGATATGTACGTCGGTGAGATCGGCGACGCGTTCCCGCAACATGAGATGCGTGTGCCGCGCGAAGCTCTGCCGCCAATCCGCCATTACCAGGTCGAACGCCTTCTCCGCCCCAAGGTTCTGGCGGATGAGCGCGCGCACATTGTCGAGCAACTCCGCGTCCTGGAGCATCGCAATCTGCACATCGAAGATTGCGGCCTCGTCCTCGCCTGCGTTTGCGGCGACGCGCTCTCGCACCTGCGCGAGTCGCGTGCGTGCCCGCGCAATCACGGCGTCGAATCGCACAACCTCCTCGGCGACCTGATCGTCGGAGATGATTCGCTGTCTGACCTGCGGAACTTCCCACCGCAGCAGGTGCACGGGCCCGACGACTATCCCGGGCGACGCTGGCATGCCGAGAATGGGACGAGACACTATCGTTCCCCGAACTTCGCGGCGACCAGCTGCGCCAGTGCCTCGACTGCCTCTTCGGCGTCATCACCGGTCGCGCGCAACGTGATCTGCGACCCGCATTCGGCCGCCAGCATCATCACGCCCATGATGCTCTTGCCGTTCACTTCGAGATCGTCGCGCACGATCGTGACGTTGCTCGTAAACCGGCCCGCGGTCTTGACGATCTCGGCTGCCGGCCGCGCATGCACTCCGTTCTTGTTCATGATCGTAACGATGCGTTCGGCCATCAACGTGCCACCGAGTAGAGGACAAAAATGGCGAGCACTGCAAGAGCGGCTCGCCAACCAGTGGCGCGCGCACCGAACCTTGCAAGGACCACCGCTCCAACGACTGCGAAAACCGCAACGCCACCGGCAAGGCCCCGGCCCGGCCCGATGATCCGTTGCAGCGCGAGCGGCAGGATCAAACCGGCCAACACCGCCGAGATTCGCGCAAGCGCAGCCGGCCCTTCCCTGAAAACGGGATTTGCAAGTGCCGACGCCACCCGCATGCCCCGCTGTAGTCCAACCCTGAGCCCCCACACGCGGAGGGCAACGTGGCCGATGTTGTACGTCCCAAGGAAGATAAGAACCACCGCGGCCGGACCGGCACCGAGCGCGAAGGCTCCAAGCGCGAGCAGCGAGCAGAGTGGTAGCCATCCGGCCCAGACCAACTGGTCACCGACGCTCCCGAGCGGCCCGCACAACGCCGTCCTGAATCGCTCAATACGTTCCGGGCTCTCCGCGTCCAGCTCGGCGCGAGCGAGAGCGCCGACTGCGACGCCCGCAAGATAGGGGTGAGCGTTGAAGTAACGACTCTCCCTCGCGAGTGCCGCCCGGAAGCGTTCGTCCGGAAGCCCTTCCAGCAACGGTTTCATACAGAATGCAATTCCGTTGCCGAGCATGGTTTCGTAATTCCAGGATCCCTGAACCGCGAATAGCCGCAGGAAGCTTGCAACGACCGCACGCGCCGGGACCGGCGGTGCTGCGCGACCGTTGTCTCCACCGGGCGGCGCCGGTGACCGCGCGGAATTGCTCATTGCAGCAGGAGGACCAACGTTCCCGCCACGAGGCCGAGAATGAAAAGCCAGCCCGCGCGTGCAGCGCGATGAGTGAGTGTCCAGATCGCTCCCGCAGCGACGGTTGCTGCGAGCGCCGTCACTACGGCGCGCGAGTGTACGGCGTCTCCATGCCAGACTGCGACGATTTTTTCTGACAGCGGGAGTAGGATGACCAGTGCCACAAAGGTGACTCCGAAGCCGCGCAACAGATCCATAGTCAGGCCGCGCAGTTGCACCGAATCAATCGCCGCGGGCTCGCCGGCGTCGATTGCGGCGCGCGTTCGTCCCGCCTCGAGCGCATTCCATGTGCGCACCCACACCATGCTCTGGCTGCTGAACACCGCCGTGGCCAACGCAACGAACATGGCAACGGGAAGCGCTCCTGCCGAACCCTGCGGCTGCGCCGCCATCACCACGCCGCCGACGACGCCGGCCGTCCCCCATTCCGCGTACCGCGATGCGCCGAACGGCAAAGTCTCCAGTGCGATCAGCTCGAGCACCGCGCCGATCAGAAGCCCGGCGGACGGACGCCCGACAAACGCGCCAGCAATGGTCGCCGAAACCAGCGGTCGCGACAGCATCACCTGCGGAAAACTGACCATGTCAAGACCAACGATCGCGCCGAGGAGCGCGACTGGTATGACGTTGAAAAGCACGGGCGGCACTGTCACGTGTCGCAATCCCGGAGGAGCTCGTCCAACGTGTGGCTCGCCGCCGAGGGAACGTCCTGCGCCGTGACAGTCACGCCAAGGGCTCGGAGGGCGCGAAGCGACGCCTCCTCCGATGGATTCAGGAACACGTACCGAAGTCGCTGAGTGCGATCCTCGCGGTGGTGCAGACCGCCGACGTTCACAGCACGTATCTGCGCAGCGGATGCGCGCGCAAGCTCGAGCATGGCGTCGACAGTGCCGGTGAGTACCATTCCCGTACGCCTGTCGGAAACGTATTGACTCATGTCCCGTGCGGCGTCGCGCATGGAGGCGAAATACACGTCCATGCTGGGCGGCACGCCCATTCTGTAGAGCTCCTGCTCCCAGTCGGAATCCGCGACGACGTCGTCCACCAACACGATGAATCCGAGATCGAGTGGTTGTCCCCAACCAACGACGACCTGTCCGTGTATCAGGCGGTCATCGATTCTGTAAAGGGCTACCGGCATTCAGTGTGATGATATGGTGATGGCGGCGCGACCTTTTTCGGCAGCCCGGGCCGCGGCGTCGCCCGGCGGCATGTCTGGCGGAGCGAAAACGAAGTCCATCAGTGACGCCAGCGTGGCGCCCGTCACGACGACGACGCCGGCCGTGTCACGCAGCACGCGCCGCGCTGCAAGCGTTGCACTTCCGCCGGGAAGGTCGGTGAATATCACGCTGACACCGTGCAACGTGACGAGGTCACGAAGGCCCGCCTCGATCTCCTCGCGGCCCAGGCCGGCATTCGAGAACGCGATGAGCGCGTTGCCACGACCGGTGATCTGCTCGACTGCGGAAACGAGGCCTACTGGCAGTGCGCCATGTCCGGCCACGATTGCACGAGGCTCGACGCTCGCGTCCATCTACTCCACGTCCTCCTGCAGGTAACGTCGAATCGCAGACGCCTTCTGCATTCTCTGGATCAGCCGATCGTTGAACTGCTCCGCGGGCTTGATGCCCGAGTATTGCAGCAGATGGTTCATCGCAATCACCTCGGCGATCACCGTTATGTTCTTGCCCGGGTTGAGCGGTACAGTGATCTTCGGGATCTCGACACCGAGAATGCTCGCCGAAGATGTATCGAGGCCGGTGCGCTCCACCGGTGCGTTCTTGTCCCAGGTTTCGAGATGCACGACAACTTCGATTCGCTTCTGCTGGCGCACGGAGCGTATTCCGAAGATTGAAGGAATGTTGATGAGTCCGACGCCGCGGATCTCCATGTGGTGCGCGGCGAGTTCGTGCGCGCGACCTATGAGCAGATCCTGGCCGCGGCGCGCGACGAGCACCAGGTCGTCCGCGACAAGCCGGTGGCCTCGTTCCACGAGATCGAGCACGCACTCTGACTTGCCGATGCCGCTTGCGCCTGTGAAGAACAGTCCGACACCGTATACGTCAGCGAGCGACCCATGCAGTGTCGTCGTCGGTGCGAACAGCTCTTCCAGTGCTGGCTTCACACCGCGGTAAAATTCCGCGGTGCTGAGCGCAGTGCGAATCAGCGCGGTGCCAGATGCCTTGGCGCGCTCGAGCAAACCGGCTGGCGGTTGCTGACCCTTCGTTATGAAGACAGCCGGCAGCGGGAACGAATAGAAAATATCTATGATCTCGCGTCGCCGGTCGGAATCGAGTGACTGGAGATAGGTGATCTCCGTCTCGCCAAGGACCTGAAGCCGATCGGAAACGAAACGCCCCACGTATCCGGCGAGCGCGAGACCGGGACTCGAGATGTCCGGGCCAGGCAACGCGCGCTCCAATCCAATCCCACCGCCAAGATCGTCGAGCTGCAGCGGCTCGGCGAGCCGCTCTACCAGCTCGCCGACCGTTGGATGGCGTGTCACGCCCTGAGCTCGGACGCGTGCACCTGCTTCTTCTTGGCCGACTTGAGCTTCCGAATCTGGGCGTCCGCCTTTGCGATCGCGTCGGTCAGCGCGGGCTCGTGATACTTCGCCTCGCCCTTCGCGACGAGGTTCTCGTAATGCGGTGCATGCAACACCAGCTCCACGGTCTTCAGCACACCATCCTCGCCCACCCACACGTCCGCGTCGACTGCTCTGCCAAGGTGCTCCATCAGTTTCTGGAGTCCCTCGGTCGCTTTGATGCGGAGTCCGTCGGTGATCTCTGTCTGATGTCCGTGAAATTGGATTTCCATGCTATGCCCCCTGGGCTGCGAGTTGTAGATGTGCCAATGTGTCCGTCGCGGCGCGCTCCCACGTGAACGTTTCCGCGAACCGCCGCGCGTTCTCTCCCAGCGTACTCACAAGCTCCGGCGAGTCCAGCAGCCCACGCATTGCCGCTGCATATGCGCCGACGTCCGAGCCCTCAACCAGAAATCCGGTATCGCCATCGACGACTGATTCCCGAATACCGGGAGAATCCGCTGCGATTACCGGCGTCCCGCATGCTGCCGATTCCAAGTTGCTTATGCCCCACCCTTCCTTCGGCGAAGCAAGTACCGTCGCCCATGATCGCCGGAGTAACGCGCGCTTGTCCGCTTCGGTGACATACCCTAGAAACCGGACGCGATCCTGAATACCCAACCTGGCCACTAGCGCCTCAAGCCTGTCGCCGTCGTCGCCCTTACCTGCAATCTCCAGGCGAGCATCGCGAGCGTCCAACATGGCGAACGCCTTTACGACGAGATCTACCCGCTTGTAGCGTTTCAGTCTTCCAAGATACGCGAAGAGCGGCACTTTGGAACGAGCGTTCGGTTCCGGAGTCAGGGTCTCGACATCCACCCCGTTGTAGATCACACGGATTCTGTCCGCCGGTATCCCGCGCCGCACCAGATCATCGCGCGTGCTCAGACTGACCGCCTCAAACGCAACGTCGCGATATCCGCGCGCAAGCGGACGCTCCGCGAGCCAGGTGGCAGCCGCCACCGGAAAAGATTCCTCGCGAAAGGCAGTGGCGCCGAAGAGATGGTGCGTTGCAACGACCAGGCTCCGCGGCCGCCACCGGGGCACATATAATGGGATCTTGTTCAGGTCCTCGACGACGATGTCGTAATTGCGCTCGGACTCCATCACCTGGTACGCTGCATGCGCATGAAGCGGAAAGGAGAAGCGCGAGCCGACGCGACGGACGCGCATGCCGTCAACGATCTGTTCCAGCGGGGCGCCTGCGAAGCCACTGCACAGCACGTCCACGTCGTGGCCCCACGACGCGATCCGCCCGAACACTTCGTGGAGGTGAAGCTCGGCGCCGCCAGCGTGCGGATTGTTCCGGTCCTGCCAGTTCACGACGAGAATGCGCAAGGCCTACAGCATACCCTGTTGGCGCGCGTACGCGTCGAGCACTCCATTCACGAACTTCGCGCTCCGCTCACTCCCATACCGTTCGGCGAGGCGGACCGATTCCTTGATGACCACGCGCGGCGGGGTGGTGCCCTGCAGCAACTCCGCGATCGCAAGTCGCAATACCGACCGCTCGATCGCACCAAGCCGGCTCAGGCGCCAGTTGGTGGTGACGGCCGCAAGCGAGCCGTCGATCTCCGCACCCCGCGCGATAAGTATTCGAATGAGAAAACCGGCGAACTCCTGTTCTTCGCGCGACACCGCCAGGTCGTCCCACACCTGCTGCGAAATCCGGTCGAGCGCGGTGCCCTCGCGCATGTCCCACGCGTACAGTGCCTGAAGAGCACGGGAGCGCGCGCGCGACTCAATCCTCATCGACCGGCTCCATCTGGTCGAGCACATCGGTCGTCTCGAGCGCGGCAACTGCGGCGTCCCATCCCTTGTTTCCGTGGACGCCGCCGGCGCGCGCAAGTGCCTGCTCCAAGTTGTCGCACGTGAGCAGGCCAAAACCCACCGGGATCTCCGCGTCCGTACACGCGGCCGCAAGTCCGCGTGCGGCCTCTCCAGCGACGAAGTCGAAGTGCGGCGTGTCACCGCGGATAACCGCGCCGAGCGCGACTAGCGAGTCGTACCGGCCGGTGGCAAGTGCCTTGCGCGCGGCCAGCGGCAGCTCCCACGCGCCCGGCACCCATACGACGTCCACGTCATCGAAAGCGACGCCGTGCGCGACGAGTGCCTCAAGCGCCCCTTCGACGAGCGGACGCGTCACGGTTTCGTTGAACCGGCTCGCGACGACGACCACGCGGCGCCCCTCGCCACGAGGCGTTCCGTTGAACTCCGCCACCTAGCGCGTCACGAGGCGAGCAGGTGACCGAGCTTCGCCTGCTTGGTCTTGAGGTACTGCGCGTTCTCAGTGGTCGAGGGCGGTACAATGGGCACGCGGTCCTCGATCTCGAGTGCGTATCCCTCGAGACCGACAATCTTCCGCGGATTGTTGGTGAGCACACGCATCGACTGCAGGCCCAGGTCGAGAAGTATCTGTGCGCCAATTCCGTAATTGCGCAGGTCGGGCCCGAACCCGAGCGCTTCGTTCGCTTCTACGGTGTCCTTCCCCTCGTCCTGCAGCTGATACGCCTTGAGCTTGTTCAGCAAGCCGATTCCCCGACCTTCCTGGTCGAGATACACAATCACACCTCGGCCCTCGGCCTGGATCATCTGCATCGCAGTATCGAGCTGCCATCCGCAATCGCAACGAGCCGAGTGGAAGACATCGCCAGTGAGACACTTGGAGTGCATTCGCACCAGCACACCGGACTCGCCCTGGACATGTCCGTGGATGAGCGCGACGTGCTCGTGCTGATCCACGTCGTTATGATAGCCGATGATGCGCCATTCCCCGTGATCTGTGGGGAGGCGCGCTTCAGCGACGCGGTGCACCAGGCGCTCCGTGCGGAGCCGAAACGCAACCAGCTGTGCCACCGTGATAAACGTCAGCCCGTGCTCGCGCGCGAAAATTTCGAGCTGCGCTCGTCGGGCAGCGCTGCCGTCCTCGTTCAGAATCTCGCAGATGACGCCGGCCGGCTTCATCCCCGCGAGGCGCGCGAGGTCGATCGCTGCCTCAGTGTGCCCAACGCGTTGCAGGACGCCGCCCTCGCGCGCACGAAGCGGGAAAATGTGGCCCGGACGCCGGAGATCACTTCGGTGCGTCGCGGGATCGACCGCCGCACGAATGGTCGTTGCGCGGTCCTGTGCACTGATGCCGGTCGTCACACCGAATCGCGGCGCAGCGTCGATGCTCACGGTGAATGCGGTGCGCTGCTCCTCAGTATTGAATTCGCTCATCTGCGGCAGATCGAGATGATCCGCGCGCTCAGGGGTCAGCGCCAGGCATATGAGGCCACCTGCACGGCGAATCATGAAGTTCACGCCTTCGGCGGTTATATGCTCGGCCGCGCAGACAAGATCACCCTCATTCTCGCGATTATCGTCGTCCGCGACGATTATCATCCGCCCTGCGGCAATGTCGCGAAGCGCCTGCTGCACCGAATCGAAAT
>JALYTX010000003.1 GCA_030854055.1 Gemmatimonadota bacterium
GCGCCGGTGTTGGCTAACGCAACCGTTTCGATCAACCGGTTGCCAGTTGCGGTGTACGTGCCATCGACGTCAACCGTCATTGCCAGTTCGAATGCACCGCCGCTATCGAATCGAAAGGTCTGAACCACCCCGTTTGGCAGCGCTGCCTCGGCGCGCCATCCGCCGAGGAGCGTCGTTGGCGTTGCCTGGGCAGCAAGGGTTCCGGGGAGGAGCAGCGTGCCAGCCAGCAGGATGTTGCGCACGCCGGCCAGGTGAAGTGTGGAACGCGCCGCGAAGGGGAATGCTCGGTTCGTCATTGGTGACATCACAATGTGGCTGCGACTGACAGTGCAGCTGGTGAAAGGCGGGGTGAAAAGGGATCGGGAGGTGACCGCCGGCCAGAAAAGACGATTCAGCAATCCTTCCTGATACACTCGGCGACCGGTATCGGTACGGTCCCTGCAGAGAGCCCGCGCATGAGCAAAATTCTACGAGGGCTCGTAGCCGGTTATGGGGCGAGGAAGCTGGGTGGCGGCGGATGCGGCTGCGGCACGATCCTCATCTTCATCATTCTCTGGTACGTGCTCGGACACTTCGGAATATTCCGCTGACCTTGCCGGCTTTGCTAGCTTTGGTGGATGGCGGAAGTCACACTGGACCTGCGTGGGTTACCCAAGCGCGAGGCGTATGAGCAGTTGGCGGGCAACGTCGACGCGGTACTGGAGGGGATCCAAGATGACGTCGCCGAAATGGCGACCGTCAGCTCGTTGGTGCACCACGCATTCGGATTTTTGTGGACGGGATTCTACCGCGTAGTAACGCCCGGGGTCTTGTTGCGAGTTGGGCCATACCAGGGGACGTTAGGCTGCCTCGAAATCGCGTTTGGACGCGGGGTGTGCGGTGTGGCGGCGCGGGAGCAGCGACCGATCATCGTGCGTGATGTGAATGAGTTCGCCGACCACATCGCGTGCGACGCGCGCTCGCAGTCGGAGATCGTGCTTCCTGTCACGAACAAAGCTGGAGAACTGATCGCGGTGTTCGACGTCGATTCAGAACAGGTTGGGACGTTTGACGAGGCCGACGAGCGCGGATTGACCGCAATCCTCGCGCGTTTCGCGCGTCAGGAAAACAGGAAGGCCCCAAGTCCGACCACTGCCATCACGAGCGTCAGCGAGATGCCGTAACCCACCAGGATCACGCAGGCCTTGCCGATGGTTGCCAATCTGCTTCCGCCGTAAACGTTTCCCAGAGCGAGAAACAGGTACACGATGATCGAGCACCCTATGAGAGTGCTCAGGAACGGGATCGGTATCAGGCCAACCGTGAGCGCCGCGAAGCTGAATGCCTGAATGTGGAACGCAAATACGAGATGCTCCACGTAAAAGCGTCCGCTTCTGTGATACAGGATCGCGAGCGCCAGTGCGAGACCCGGCACAAGCAGGAAGAGCGCATCGGGAAGCTCGTGACTGAATGACTCCGAGATCTGCTGGAAGGCATCCTGCTGGTGCGACCTGACATAACCGATTCGCTGGGTGAATCGCCGCTTGAAGAACAGCGTGAGCGCGTTGCCGTGTGTGGTGTCGGCGAAAGGCGTGTCCATGGCTCCGGCCGGAATCGCGGAGTCGGACCGAACGCCGGTGGCCCTGCCTCCGATGGAATCCGCGGGGCCCCTCCGGATGTTGACGAGACCGCCGGCAATTTCCTTTGAACCGGTGACGTGCGTCTTGAATGCGGAGGCAAGAAAGAAGATCACACTGAGCGTGAGATAGAGCCGCAGTGGCGGAACGTACCGCACGCGCCGTCCCGCGATGAATTCGTTGGTGAGCTGGCCCGGATGGCGGAGCAGCATCACCAGCGTACGTCCAATCTTCGTGTCGAGTCCGAAGTGTTCGGCGACCAGCTCACGCCCGAGATCGCGGACGGAAAGATGCGGCTTGCCAGATCGTTGGCCGCACCGTGCGCAGAACTCCAGACTCAACGTCCCGCTCAGCGGCGTTCCGCAGTTCAGGCACTCGCCATGCGGCGAAGGCCTGAATTCGCTATCAAACTGCGGCGGTAGTGGCGATGCTGGCGGGTTCACTTCCGTAGGTTCGTTCCACATAGTCATCGAGAAGTCTGAGAAACTCGGGAACTATGTTATCACCCTTGAGTGTGACGGCAAGCCTCCCGTCCACATAAACGGGCGCTTTGGGATCTTCGAAAGTGCCGGGCAGCGAGATGCCGATGTTCGCGTGCTTGCTTTCGCCTGGTCCGTTGACGATGCAACCCATCACCGCGACTTTCATCTCGACGACGCCGGGATGCGTGGCGCGCCAGACGGGCATCTGCTCTCGAAGGTATGTCTGGATGTCTTCCGCCATGTGCTGGAAGAAGGTGGACGTTGTGCGACCGCAGCCAGGGCAGGAGGTGACTTGTGGCGTGAACGAGCGCAGTCCCAGTGATTGAAGAATCTGCTGTCCGACACGGACCTCCTCGGTTCGATCGCCGTCCGGCCTGGGGGTGAGCGAGACGCGGATGGTGTCGCCGATTCCCTCACTCAGGAGTATCGAGAGTCCGGCCGTACTTGCGACAATCCCCTTCATGCCGAGGCCAGCCTCGGTGAGACCCAGATGGAGCGGGTAATCACAGCGATTGGCGAGTCGACGGTACACATCAACCAAGTCATAGACGCCAGAAACTTTCGCCGAGATGATTATGCGCTCGTGGCCAAGTCCGGTTTCTTCGGCGAGTGTGGCGGACCGGAGGGCACTTTCGAGCATCGCCTCGATGTAGACATCCCGTGCGCCGGACGGATTTGCGCGGGCGGCGTTCTCGTCCATCATCGACGTGAGAAGGTCCTGGTCGAGCGAGCCCCAGTTCACGCCGATGCGCACGGGCTTCCCGTTATCGACGGCGATCTGGACGATAGTCCTGAAGTGCTCGTCTCGGCGCTTGCCGCCCACATTGCCGGGATTGATGCGATATTTGGCCAGTGCGCGCGCTGCGGCGGGGAACTTCGCCAGCAGGAGGTGGCCGTTGTAGTGAAAATCTCCCACAATGGGCACATTGACGCCGAGCGCCTCGAGACGCTCGACGATCAGGGGGACGGAGGCTGCGGCGTCGTCATTGTTGACCGTGACGCGCACGATCTGCGAGCCGGCGGCGGCGAGCGCGGCGACCTGAGCAACCGTCCCGGAAACATCGGCGGTGTCCGTGTTGGTCATGGACTGGACGACGACGGGGTAGTCCGAGCCGACCGGGACATCGCCTACCAGAGTAGTTACCGTCTTTCTGCGCGGACCGAAGGCCATATTTGAAAGGTAATTGCAGGCATAACCGCGGAGAGTGAACGATGGCGACGAACGAAGCGTCGGGCGAACCGACAGGCGAACCGTCGGGCGAACCGACAGGCGAACCGACGACGCAGAAGGCCGTAAAGCCGAGGAAGCGGCATCTGTTTCTGAAGATCGGGCTACCAGTAATTCTGGTACCAGTGCTCGCTGCAGTGCTGTGGGTGTGGGGAACGCTGGGATTCGTTTATTCCTCGGGCGAGCGGACTGGCTACGTGCAGAAAATGTCGGACAAGGGGTGGGTCTGTAAGACATGGGAGGGCGAGCTTGCAATGTCGCCGGTGCCGGGATCGCCGCCGACCATCTTCGACTTCACCATCCGCAGCGATTCGCTGGCGAAGGCGCTCGAGCAGGCGGCGGGACACCAGGTGACGCTGACATATGCTCAGCACAAGCATGTTCCGTCCAGCTGCTTTGGCGAGACCGAATATTTTGTCGAAGCCTTCAGGGTGGACAAGTGAGGCGTCGAAGCGCCTGATCGATGGGTGCCAAGGGTAGAAACTTGTCTATTGCCTAATTTTCCGGTCCTCAATACTTTGTGGCCCATCATAGGATCGTCCTATGGATCTGTGCGGGGGATCGGAACACCTCGCGGCATTGTCGCGGCACTGTAGGGTAGGTTTTTCCTGCTTCCCGGCAAGTTTCTATTGAGGAGTTGGGTGGATGCATACGACTGGGAAGGTGAAGTGGTTCAACGACGCCAAGGGATTTGGGTTCATCACGCCCGACAACGGCCAGAAGGATTGCTTTGTCCACTACAGTGCCATCTCGGGCAACGGCTTCAAATCGCTGCAGGAAGGCGAGGCTGTGGAATTCGACATCGTCGAGGGCCAGAAAGGCCCAGCCGCGGAGAACGTCGTCCGCGTGAGCGCATAGGGATTCTCTCGAAGTAAATGCGGCAGGTTGGAGCCGGGGCGCCTCTCGCAGAGGCGCCCCGTTTTTCGTTTGTCTGCCGGGGAGGTGTGCGATTCCAGGGTGCTGCACAGCCAACGCCGTCCGCAGCACCGGCGGCGCGGCGCGGAGCAGCTTATCTTTTTGGCGGACGGCCTCGCCGGGGCGTCGGGGTGGCTTCAACGGCCAGGGCGAGCTCGTTGAGAAGGTGGGCTCTAAACAGGTCACTGTTCAGGACGAGCCGAAAGTTGGGAGAGAGACTGAGCTCGCCGTCAGGGGCGTCGAGCAACCGACCTGCGATGTCGAGCGCGCCGGCGCAGGGTATGTTTAGCTCGTCGGTGAGTTGCCGGGTCAGGGCCAGCAGGATGACCGCCGCTAGAGACAGCTTACGGGCGACGCCCTGCGATTCGGATTGAACGCCTGCTATGTCGTTATGTGACAGCACGTTATCAACCCACTTTGGGTGTACTCGAATGGCCGCAGCGACAGCTGCGGTGTTATAAAGCGGCATAATATCCTATAGTTAACGGATATTTATAATTAACCTGCTCATTCAGGATAATATACATGAAACTCGGTTTGTTGGCTAGACCAATGTTGGTCCTTGGGGTGCTCGTGGCTTTGCCGGCTGGTGCGCAACAGCTAATCCATCTTGGCGTCGCTGCGGGGGGTGCCTTCCCCGTAGGTAGGCTTGATAGCACATTCACGGCTGGACGCAGCGGGTTGGTGACGGTTTCCATCGGGCCTCAGGACGCGGCGTTCGGCGTCAGATTCGACTACCAGTACGACGGCTTCAAGGGTAAAACGCCAGCCGGTGGAGGGGCGACACCGAGCGACATCCACGTCAACTCCGTAACCGGGAACATTGTAATGCCGTTCCGGATAGGCTACGCGAAGCCGTACATCATTGGCGGTGCGGGCATTTATCCACTCAAGCTCCCCGGGATGACCAAGCGGGAAACTGATTGGGGAGACAACATCGGCGCTGGAATCGGCTTTCCGATTCCTGGCACGACTGTGGGCGGGTTCGTGGAGGCACGCTACCACGATGTGAATCGATCCAACGCATCGCCATATCACTTCGTGCCGGTGACGCTTGGAATACTATTCTAGGTAAACAAACGCCTTCCGAGATCACCGAAACTTTTTGCAGTTCCAAACGTACCATGATCTGTATTGCGCGCGCCGACGGTCCGAGGATCTGCGGCGCGTTTCAACAGCATCCCAACTCTCCAGGAGAGTATGCATGTCACGTTTGTCAAAGCTCGCAACGATCGCGTTCATTGCAGCAACGACCGCAACCGTAGCAGGTGCGCAGGGCGTCACGAGTGCCACAAAACCGTTTTCGCTCGGTATCTCTGGTGGTGCGTCAATCCCAACCGGTGATGTAGCCAACTACACCAGCACTGGTTACAACATTGGCGGTCACATTGCGCTCGGCACACCTGCGCTTCCGATAAGCTTTCGCGGTGATGTCAACTACGACAACTTTGGCCTGAAGGGCGGTAACAGTGGCAACGCGAACGTATGGTCGTACACGGCCAATGCGGTCTATGAGATTCAGACCATGACGGGAATCCGTCCGTATGCGATCGGTGGAATCGGCGGATTCAAGCCCGGGGCTAGCTACACGAACGGCGGGACGACGCTCAGCGCGAGCGGCGGCACGCACTTCGGCTACGATGTCGGTGGCGGAATCGCGATCCCGCTCTCGGGATTCAACGCTTTCATCGAAGCGCGCTACAACCACTTCACGATCAATGGCGGCACGGCGAGCTTCGTCCCCATTACCTTCGGGGTAATGTTCTGACAGCGCAGGCTCCGGATAAAGAAGAAGCCCCGATCGCATGATCGGGGCTTCTTCTTTATCCGGCCGCTGGCGGACGCCCGCGAACACGATCAGCCTCTGCCACGGAACGCAAGCGCGGATTGCGCAAGTGCGAAGCCCGCAAACGTGGCGGTGATCGAGAGGACGACGCTCAACGTCACGTACGCAGCTGCGCGCCAGTACTGTCCTGTCTCGAGCATCCCCGCGGTCTCGAACGAAAAAGTTGAGAACGTGGTGTAGCCGCCGCAAAATCCGGTCGTGAGAAATATCCTGGTCTCGGGCGACATCTGCGTGTTGCCGAAAGCAAGCCTCATGATAAATCCAAGCAGCAGACTACCGGTGATGTTTACCAGCAGCGTCCCGACTGGAAACGCGAAACCAATGCGCGTCTGCAGTGCAGACCCGATCACGTAGCGACTGACGCCGCCGAGCGCACTGCCCGCTGCCACGTAAAGCCAGATCAGCACGCCGCGCGAATGCAGAGGGAACGCAACTAGAGCAACTCTCGTTCGAGCGAGGCTTCGGCGATCAGATTCGAGCACGAGCGACCCACGTCGGCCTGCGCGCTGAACGAGCCAGCGTCCGGCCCGTATTTCACGGTGCAATCATGCTTCATGGGATCTCCGTCCGTAGTCCGTGCGTCACCCGGTGCAGAATGGCCAACGTAATCTATCGCGACGTCAAAATGACGGCTCCAGAAGAACGGAGCGAGCGTAAACGGCTCGCTGGCGCCGAGCATGTTGCGGGCGGCGCACTGCCCCTGACGCTCGGCGACAACCCAGTGCTCGACGCGGATGCGTCCCGAACGCGGATCGGGCCACGTCGCGATGTCTCCAGCGGCGTACACGTTGGGTGCTGATGTCTCAAGCGTCGCGCTCACGACTATTCCGTTGTCCGTAACTAGTCCCGCCTGCTTGGCCAGCGCCAGCTCCGGTCTCACCCCGACGCCCACGACGACAAAATCTGCCGGTAACGAGGTACCACCAACCAGCTGCACGTGATCGGTATCTATCGACTCAACATGAGTGCCAAGTCTGAACACGACACCGTGGCTCTCGTGAACCTGTTTCACCATGCGTCCGAGCTCCGTACCAAGCACGCGCTCGAGCGGTAGCGAGTCGGGTGCGACGACAGTGACCGACACATCACGCTGACGGAGCGACGCGGCAACTTCGAGGCCGATGAAGCTCGCGCCGATCACGACCGCGCGTTTGCCCTTCTGTGCAGCTGCGATTATCGCCTTGCTGTCAGCGAGAGTCCGAAGATAGTGAACAGTGGGAAGATCCGCTCCCGGAACGTCGAGCCTTACGGGCGTGCTGCCGGTGGCGAGGAGGAGGCACCCAAACTTCGTGACGACGCCTGCCGAGCTAGTTACCGTGCGCGCCTTCGGATCGAAGCTGTCAATCCGCTGGCCGCGAATCAGCTCGATGTTGTGGGACGCGTAGAAATCATCAGGTCGAAGGTTGACCCATTCTTCCTCCGCGTGGCCGGCCAGGTAATCCTTGGAAAGGTTTGGTCGGTCAACTGGCGGAGTATCGAGCGCATCGAAGAGCTTGATGGAGTCGGTATAGCCGCAACGTCGCAACATCTCTGCAGCAGCTACACCAGCGGCGCCCGCGCCAACGATGACCATGGATGTCGGCGGGCTTCCGAGTATGCGCAGGAACATCGAGCGCGGGTGGATCTCCTCCCGAACGAAGATTGTTCCGTCGGTCTCTTCGACGCGAAAGCATGGAACACTGTCGAGCGCCGGCGCGCGCAGAGCTTCGCCGGTGCGAAGACTAAAACAGGCGTGATGCCAGGGACAGCGAACGGTATCGCCGACGATGATGCCCTCGGCGAGCGGACCGCCATAATGCGTGCACGTTGCGCCAATCGCGTACGCTTTACCATTTGCGCGAGCAATAAGCACGGGTTGATCGGCAACGTGTCCCAGGAGCATTCCGCCATCGGCGACGGACGCTGCGGGAATTCCGGCGGCGAGGTCGGGCCCTCCGGATGACCCCTGGGGAGCATTGCCGGTACTGTCCGTCATGTCAGTGCATCCTCGTGTAGGTGACTCAGGGAATGAGCTGCAACCTGCGGACCGGGTTTCCAAGTGCGGTGCGCGCCGCGACGATCTGCGCATCGACGGCTGCGGGGCCGGTGCCGCCAGCGACGTTGCGACGTGCGACCGAGGCATCGGGCGAGAGCCAGTCGAACACGTCCTGCTCGAACGACGGATGCGCGGCCGCGAAAATCGTGAACGGCATCTGATTGAGCTCGACGCCGGTGGTTTCGCTGTTACGCACGAGCGAGCCAACGACGCCATGCGCCTCGCGAAAGTTGATGCCCTTGGAGACGAGGTAATCAGCGAGATCGGTAGCCATCATGCTCGGGGAAAGCGCTGCCCGCATTCGCTGAGAGTTGAAGCGCAGCTCGCCGAGTGTGCCGGCGACGGCGGGAAGAACGAGCAGCATGGTATCGACCGAATCGAACAGTGGACGCTTGTCGTCCTGCAGGTCCTTGTTGTAGCCGCTCGGCAGTCCCTTTATCGTGGCGACGATGGAAGTGAGATTGCCGAGCATGCGACCAGCATTGCCGCGGGCGATCTCGAGCGCATCGGGATTGCGCTTCTGGGGCATCATGCTGGAGCCGGTGCTGAACGTGTCACCGAACGCGACGAATCCGAACTCGCTCGAGCCGTAGAGAATGAGATCCTCGCTCAACCGAGAGAGATGCACGCCGAGCATGGTGAGCGCGTACGCCATGTCAGCGACGAAGTCGCGATCGCCGGTCGCATCCATGGAGTTCTGCGATATGGATGTGAAGCCAAGCTCTTCACGAATCTGTTCGCGGGAAACGGGAAATGCGGAGCCGGCAATGGCGCCGGAGCCGAGTGGGAGCGTCGCGGCGCATGACGCGGCGCTGGCGATGCGTGTACGATCGCGCTCCAGCGACCAGAAGTGACTGAGCAGCCAGTGCGCGGCCGACACGGGCTGCGCGCGCTGCATGTGTGTGTAGGCCGGGAGCAATGCGGAGCGAAGTTGTTCCGCGCGGTCGAGCATCACACGCTGCAAATCGCGGACGGCGGTATCCAGTCTTGTGGCGGCGTCCATCGCCCACATGCGCGTGGCCGTAGCGACCTGATCGTTGCGTGATCGTCCGGTGTGAAGCCGTGAAGCGGGGTCACCGATCTCAACGTGCAGCATGCGGTCGATCATGGTGTGCACATCCTCGTCGGACTGCTCGGGCCTGACGCCATTGACCAGCTTGTCGGCGACGACATCGAGGCCGCCACGGATCTGATCGCGCTCCTCGTCCGTGAGCACGCCGACATCGGCGAGCGCGGATGCCCAGGCCTGCGACAGTTGAATGTCGAAAGGCCAGAGCCGGAAGTCCGTTCCGATTGAACGGTTGAGCGCATCGAGCGCGTGTGCAGTGGGGGCAGCGAAGCGGCCACCCCAGAGCTTGTGAGAGTCGGCGGTCATGCCGTTAAAGTACAGCGCGGTGCACGACGGCACAGCCGCCGTGCGGACGTCACCGACTACGCGGCCTGCTGATCGCCCTTGGTTTCCGTCGCTGCGGCGCGCTCCTGGTCGCGGATGGCGCGGACGCGGGCAGAGAGGCCGAAGAGGCGGATGAAGCCGGCAGCGTCGCTCTGCTGGTAGACATCGTCCTCGCCGAAGGTCACGAAGCGCTCGTCGTACAGAGCGTACTCGCTTTCGCGGCTGGCGACGATAGTGTTCCCCTTGTACAGGCGCAGCGTGACCGAGCCCGTGACAGTTTCCTGCGTGACATTGACGAACGCGTCGTACGACTCGCGTTCGACGGTCCACCAGCGGCCCTCATACACGAGATCGGCGTAGCGCGGTGCGATGAGATCCTTGGCGGCGAGTGTGCGGCGATCCAGCGTGAGCTGCTCGAGCTCGCTGTGCGCTGTAAAGAGGAGCGTACCACCGGGAGTCTCGTAGATGCCGCGCGATTTCATTCCGACGAGGCGATCCTCGACCAGGTCGATGCGTCCGACGCCGTTGCGGCCACCTATCTCATTGAGCGTCGCAAGCAGCGTGACTGGCGACATGTTGTGGCCGTTCACGGCGACTGGCGTACCGCGCTCAAAGGTGATCGTTACTTCCTCTGATGCATCGGGTGCGGACTCGGGGGAGTGCGACATCATGAACAGGTCGTCGGGCGGCGACTGTGCGGGATCCTCGAGGCAGCCGCCCTCGTGGGAGATGTGCCAGATGTTGCGGTCGCGCGAATAGATCTTCTCCTTGGTTGCTGCGACGGGAACGTTGTGGCGCGCGGCGTACGCTATCGCATCCTCGCGGCTGCGGATATCCCACTCGCGCCAGGGCGCGATGACTGGAAGATCCGGGGCGAAGGCTGCGTAGGTGAGCTCGAAGCGCACCTGATCGTTACCCTTGCCGGTGCAGCCATGGGCGAGCGCGTCAGCCCCGACGGCGCGTGCAACTTCCACCTGACGGCGGGCTATGAGTGGGCGGCCCATGGAGGTACCGAGCAGGTACTTGCGGCCGTAGATGGCGCCGGCGCGGACCGTGGGGAAGATGAAGTCGCGCACGTATTCATCGCGCAGGTCCTCGACGTAGCACTCGTCGGCGCCGGAGGCAATGGCTTTGGCCCTCACGCCCGAGAGCTCATCGCCCTGGCCGATGTCGGCCGCGACGCAAACGACCTTCACGCCCGGGAACCGCTCCTTGAGCCAGGGGACGATGATCGATGTATCGAGCCCTCCGGAGTAAGCCAGGGCGATTTTTTTGGGCGTGAATGTCATGGCGGTCTCGATATGGATTTTTATGCGCTGAACATGTATAAATAACCACTCTGTCACGGAAAGGCAACTGTCTGGCCGGGGGATAGCGGGGAGCGCTATCTTCACCGGCATGGCCAACAAGCGCGAGCGCCAGAACGCGATCCTGGAGACTATAGAAAACCATCCGGTGGTGAGCCAGGAGGACCTCCGGAAGCTGCTGTTGCGGAGGAGTTGGGACGTCACGCAGGCGACGCTATCGAGGGATCTGCGCGAGCTGCGGATCGCGCGGGTGCCGACGGCGGAGGGAGCGCGGTATGCCGTGACGGACGGCCACATAGAGGAAGCGCGAGTCGCCCTCGACACGCTGCTGCCTCAGCTGTTCATGAGGATAGACGGGGTGAGCGAGATGGTGGTGCTGCGCACGGTGCCTGGCGGAGCGCAGCCGATCGCGAGCGCGCTCGACGGGGAGGGATGGCCGGATATACTGGGCACCGTGGGCGGAGACGACACGATCCTGATCATCTGCCGGTCGGTGCAGGCGCGCGAGCGGACGGTGCGGCGGATCAAGGTGCTGGCGGGAGAGCCGGGCTAAGGACGTCACCCCGCGAAGGGATCGCCGCTTTCGCGGGGATGACGGGTGCGTCCTTCCAAAGACGCACCCGTTCGCGGGATAGAGCGTAGAACCATAAGAAGGCTCAGTGCTTCAGCGTGATGCGAATGAGGCCGTTCTTTGCAAGCGGATCTGTCGATTCCCTCATCGCCGCGGGACCTTTGAGGATGTCTACGGTTGCGATGGTACTCGGGTTGAGCGCGTTCATTGCTTCCGCGGTTGACGGAGCGCCGTCGATTACGATCGCGGGGGCCTCGCTTGGATCAAACGCGCGAGGGTGCACGGTGACGCGAATGTCGCTACCACTCGGCGCGCCGTACGGACGCACCGTTGCAGCACCACCGGGAGCCAAGGTAACTCGCACCGTCTTCAGCGCCCGCGCAGAATCGCCGGTAATCGGTGCGCCGATAGTGGTGATGCGAATTTCCTGCTGCTTGCTCGCCTCGTTCCGCGTCACGACGGATATTGAGCTTATGTTGCGGGCTTCGATTGCCCGCGCGGTGTCAGCGGAAACGTGTGCGCCGTTGACGTAATACACAACCGGATGCGCACCTATCATCGACGCCTGGCGTGCATCACGCTCAGCAGACGCAACATCGAGGCCGCTTATATCTGCGGCTGTCGGAACGTGCGATTCGCACGCGGCGATCGCGACTGTCGATGCAATTGCGAGCAAGGGGAATGTGCGTAGAAGGCGGCCAAACCTTCGTGGCGCGACCGATGAATCAGTTGGATGTATCATTGCGTTCAATCTCCGTTCGAGGTGGGAAGACGGCTCGAGCAGCGATGTAGCGCCGAGCCACAAGTGCAAAGGTGCGCCGAGGCGCACTCTTGCCTGGTTGACCAAAAGTTCTGCGTAGGTTCTGAGCGATGCGCCGTGTGTTATCACACGTGCATCGCAGTCGAGCTCGATGGCGAGACGGGTCCGTGCGAGGCAGTACCACGCGCCGGGATGCCACGGGATCAATGCAACCAGAGCCCAGGCCGCGGCGAGGAGCAGTGGGTCGTGTGCATTTCGGTGCTCCATCTCGTGCATGACGACGAGTCCAGGATCGCCTGCGCTCGAATCCAGCATCCATTGCGGAATGACGATCTCGGGTCGCAACAGACCAACGACGGCCGGTCCTGCATGCGGTGCAACATGAACGCGCTGGCCGGCGAACTGCGCCACCGTCCATCGCCGCCTCTCGAACCCGATGCGGATGTACACAAAGCAGATGAAACCAAGCATGGAGAGGCTGGCGGTACACCAGAGCGCGATGAGAGCCCCGTTCGGTGCGGAGCCTCCGAGGCGTGCAACGTAGCCCGCGGCCGACAGCGGAAACGAGGTGATCGCACCGGTGAGCATCCTGATATTTTCGAGCACACCGGGTTGCGCGTGTGCGAGGGAGCGGACGCTGCGTATTGAAACCAGCTGCGTCGCAGACTCCGCCGAATTCGATTGGCGAATGATTGCTCGCCCGGCAAGCGCGACTGTTGCAAGCAGCGACGCTGCCCAGACGCCGCGGAGTGGCCAGCGCCAGAGCTTGAGCGCATGCTCCATCAATACGGCAGCGGCGATGAGTGGCAACGTCACTATGAGCACGTATACGACAATCGCCGCTATCATTTGTCGTCCTGCTCCAGACGCTCGGCGATCAAGCTCTGCATGCGCTCAAGCTCGGAATTACTTATACGCCGGTCAGCGACGAGTTGCGCGAACATGCGCTCCGCGGATCCTTCGAAAATCGCTTCCCTGATTCGGGCGAGAGCGCGCTTTCCGGCACGTTTGGCGTCCACTGTGGGAAAGTACCGGTACGCCCGTCCCTCGAGCTCATGCCGCACGCAATCCTTCCCTTCGAGCGTCTGAAGTGCGGAAAGCACGGAGGTGTACGCGAGCGAGTCCTTAAGCTCAGCGCGGACGTCAGCGACGGTGGCAGAGCCGAGCCGCCAGAGGACACTCATCACTTCCAGCTCACGCGGGGGGAAGTACACAGGGAGTTCGGGCAAAGGTGACCTACTATCTTTTCAGTAGTTTATATCGTGTGGGCCAAACTGTCAACTGATTTTTCAGTAGATGGGGTCGTTCGGGAAAGATTCCCCCGGGTGGCGCGGCGCGGTATCTGACCGCCGAGAGTCGATGTGCGTTATCTTACTGCCGCCGACGGTCGCCATTTTTTTGGTCGACACCGACGGAGACAGGATACCTCCGCCGCCAGGACATCCTCACGCAATGAGCAGGAACCCGAACCGCCCAATGATCCGATACGTCGCGTTTCTTCGCGGCATCAACCTGGGCAAACGGCGCGTTGAGATGGCGCGCCTGCGAACGCTATTTGAGGAGATGGGGTTCGTGGATGTTGCGACGTTCATCGCCAGCGGCAACGTGCTCTTTTCAGCCGCCGAGCGTGACGCGAGCAAGCTCGAATCACGAATCGCGGGAGGTCTCCAGCGAGCGCAGGGCTACGACGTGGACACTTTCGTTCGACCACTGTCCGCGGTAGCTGCAATCGCTAGCTCGCACCCGTTCCCCGATGGTGCAGAGAGCGATACGGTGCACGTTGCTTTCCTGCACGACGCGCTCGACGCGAGGACCGCGCGGTCACTGGCAGCTTTGCGAACGACGGAGGATCGGTTCGTGGTGCATGGGACCGAGTACTATTGGTCGTGTAGCGTAAGAACCTCGGATTCCAAGGTGTGGACGCTTCGAGAACTGAAGGCGCTCGCGCTGCCGTCCGCAACGATGCGGAACATGACGAGCGTTCGGAAACTCGTCGCGAAACACCAAAGCGACGCCGAGTAGTAGCTTGACGGATGACAAACGGTGATCATGTCTTCGCTGTATCGAGTCTTGTCGGGCGGCCTCGGGAGGAGGTGTTCACGTTCTTTTCAGATGCAGCCAATCTCGAGCAGATAACTCCTCCACAGCTTCGCTTTCGGATAACGTCGCCTGTGCCGGTGCAGATGGGAGTGGGAGCGCTGATCGACTACCGGCTGAAGCTGTTCGGGATACCGTTCGGATGGAAGACCCGAATCACAGCATGGGAGCCCGGCGTTTGCTTCGTGGATGAGCAACTCGAGGGTCCATACACCAAGTGGGTGCACACACACAAATTTCGCGATCGCGACGGCGGCACCGAGGTCGACGATTCCGTGCTCTTCCGCCTGCCGCTGTTCCCACTGGGCGAGATCGCACTTCCAGCGGTAAAGCTGCAGCTGCGGTACATATTCAACTATCGGAGCGGGCGCATCAAGCAGCTGCTAGGGGCGTGAGAGCCGCCGTGCAGCAAGCAGCTGCGCGGAGCATCGGGCGCGCCCCACTCCGCGGTGTTGCGACCCGCGTGGCGTGAGCGCAATTTGTAGGTTAGTGAGAATATGACGACGGTCAGAACGGGGCAAGTCACATGAAGCGGCTCATGATGTTGGTTACGATAGCGTCCATAGGCACCGCTGGCAGTGCGCGTGCGCAAGCGGTGTCGGCGCGCGATTCGGCGTCCGTAACTCGGGACATGCAGCGCACGCTGGACGAGATGCTGCAAGCAGCGAACACGCATGATACCGATCGTTACATGGCGGCCTTCGCGCGCAACCCGACAATTGTGTCAGTGTTCGATGGCGAGATTATAGAAGGCTGGTCCAACATCGCGGCGCAGCAGCGGAAGTGGTGGAACAATGGCAAGTCCGACGTGGCGTACGCTCTCAGCGGTGCGCCGCGGGTCGTCGTCCTCTCTCCGAACGCTGCAACGGTGACTGTAACCCTGGACTCTCACGGCACGCGCCCAAACGGACAACCTGGCGCCGTCACCATAGTATCCACCATGGTCTGGCAAAGACAACCTGAAGGATGGCGGATAGTACAGGCTCACGAATCGATATCGAGGACGGCGACGGTCAGATGATCTCAGCAAAGGACGCACTTGAACGTCTGAAGCGCGGAAACAGCGAATTTGTTGCAAGCACGCAGGACGATAATTTTCAATTAAGCAGGTCCGGCCGCGCACAACTTCCGAAGGACCAGAACCCCTTCGCGATAATACTCGGCTGCTCCGACGCGCGCGTTCCCGCCGAGATAGTGTTCAACCAGGGGCTCGGGGACCTGTTCGTGATACGGGTCGCGGGCAACATCGTAGCGCCGTCGCAGGTAGGAAGCGTCGAATTCGCGGCGGCTAAGTATGATACGCCGTTGGTCGTCGTTCTCGGCCACACGCAGTGCGGAGCAGTTCTGGCGACGCTGGACGCGTTGCAGCGTCCCGAAGAGAGCCAATCACGCGATTTGCGATCCATTGTAGACCGCGTTCGTCCGTCGGTGGAGCCCCTGTGGCAAACCGAGCTGCGTAACGACCTTCCCACGCTGGTGGACCATGCCGTCCGTGCCAACGTGAGAAAGTCGGTGGACCATCTGCGACACGGCTCGGCGTTGCTGGAGCGCTTGATCGAGACGAGAGGGTTCGCTGTTGTTGGCGCTGAATACTCCCTCGATACGGGAGTCGTCAAGTTCTTCGACACTGAAGGCGCGGGGTAGGTGCAGTTGGCTCGACCATGTAATGCAGTTGCGTGGCACACTTCGACAATCTCACCGAGAGCAGACAATGGGCGCAATCGTTCCTTACCTGAACTTTGACGGCAATTGCAGGGAGGCAATGAAGTTTTACAACGAGTGCCTGGGCGGCGATCTTGCCCTCACTACGTTCGGCGAGGTTGATGCCAAGACCGCGCCGGAATCGAGAGATCGTCTGATGCATGCGCGCATCACCAAGGACTCGAAGGTGTTGTTGATGGCGTCCGATACGATGACGGGAATGCCGTATGTACGCGGCACCAACTTCTGGTTGAGCCTGGGGTGCGACACTGACCAGGAAGTGGATAAGCTTTACGGATTGCTAGCGGCAGGCGGAAAGGAGTCCATGGCACCGCATGACGCGTTCTGGAATGCGCGATTTGCCATGTTCACAGACAAGTACGGCATCAACTGGATGCTGAACCACGAGAGGATGCAACCGGCCTGACGTCAGACGAACATCCGCCAGCCGCGGTTGTGCGCCCGTACCGGTAAATCTTCGGGACCGGATGGGTTTGTGCCTCGCAGCGTGGATCGCTCGTCTCACGGTTGCGCGCAGTGAACTTGTCGCTGCATTATGGGTAGGAACGCGTCCATCATTCAGGAGCATCGCATCATGGCAATCTGGAAGGAACAGACCTCGGTCAAGAAGGACGGCTCACCTCTGTCACTGACGCCGGATCCCGAGGTCCAGTCTCAGTCACCAGCAGATCTTCCCGTTGCGCATGAGCCTGTGCGCCGTACTCCAGAGCGCAAGAATGCGGAGTCGTTGATCGCCGCCGGGCTGACGATCGAGGGGACGATCTCTGGAAACGGCGACGTTCGTATCGCGGGCCAGTTTCACGGCGACGTCAACGTTCAGGGCAGTCTTACGATCGAGGCGGGGGCAAAGCTCGTCGGTGGTGTGCGTGCGAGCAACGTGGTGATTGACGGCGAGCTCGAGGGGAACATCGATGCCGCGACGCGTGTCGAGCTGCATTCCACGGGCGTGCTCAACGGCAATCTGAACACGGGCTCTCTCACGGTCGCCGCCGGGTCACGGATGCGCGGTCAGGTGGAGTTCGGCTGGACCAAGGAACCGAACCAGCGGCCCGATATCGGTGGGGAGCACAGCTTCGCTTCATGATTTTCACGCTCTGAGTATCGCGTCAGCGCGATGAGCCAGCGAACGCCGGGAAAGACTCGCACCTGTCCGCACTGCAGGGCGACAGTCCTCGAGAGCGCCAACGTATGTCCCGGTTGCAGGCACCACCTGCGGTCGGGTCAGTCGGCGTCCGAGAGTACGTTCCCGAGCTTTACGGCGCTCAAGGTGGACGGAACGGTGCGACCGCCGCCGGCGGGAGAGGCGTGGGAGTACTCGATGATCGTGTCGATCCGCAACGAGCGTGGGGAGGAGATCGACAGGCAGATCATTGGAGTCGGCGCACTTCAGGGCGCGGAGACGCGAACGTTTACGTTGTCGGTCGAGGTGTTCACGCCGCACCAGCAGTGGTAGAGAGACTAGCGCCTGTCCACTCCAAGCAACAAACTCCCACCCTCCGCCTCTCCGCGCCTCCGCGTGAACCAACTGACGTGACCATGCGTACTCGCACACTCGCCGCCGTTTCGGCAGCCATCATCGGCTGTCTCACTGTCCCACATGCGGCGACGGCGCAGGCAGCCGCGGCCGATCAGAGCGTGGCGTCACGGGTCGATTCGATCGCGGCCGCGGCGCTCTCCAGTACGGGAGTGCCGAGTGCGTCGGTCGCGATCGTGCGACACGGGCGCATAGTGTACGCGCACGCGTACGGATCGGCCAAGCTATCGCCCACGGTTCCGGCATCAGCCGGCATGCTGTACGGCGTGGGCTCGATAAGCAAACAGTTCACGGCAGCTACGGTCTTGCTGCTGCAGCAGGAAGGCAAACTCTCGTTGGACGATCCCGTGTCGCGCTTCGTACCGGCTCTAACGCGTGGCGACGAGGTCACGATAAGGCAGCTCCTGTCGCACACGTCCGGCTATGAAGACTACTGGCCGCAGGACTACGTCCCGCCGTGGATGGAGAAGCCGATAACCGCGCAGGGCATAGCGGACAGATGGGCGAAGGAGCCACTCAACTTCGATCCCGGAACGCGCTGGGAGTACAGCAATACCAACTTCGTCATCGCCGCGCTGATCGTGCAGAAGGTGAGCGGGATGCCGTTCTTTCAGTTCCTGCACAGCAGAATACTTACGCCGCTCGGGATGTCGAGCGCGATTGATTTCGACGCGCTTGGTCCTTCCGCGATTCAACCCACGGGATACATGCGGTACGCATTGGGTCCGCTCCGTCCGGCGACGCCGACCGGGCCTGGCTGGATCGGCGGGGCTGGCGAGCTGGCGATGACGGCCAGCGATCTCGCGAAATGGGACATCTCGATAATTGATCAGTCGCTTCTGACGCCCGCGTCATATCGCGCGATGGAAACCACCATGTTGCTTCGCAATGGAGTGAGCACCGACTACGGATTTGGTGTTGACGTCGGGATGCTGAACGGACATCGCACCGTATCGCATAGCGGAGAAGTAGCGGGATTCACCGCCGAGAATATGGTGTTCCCGGATGACAGCGCGGCCGTGGTGGTGCTCACGAATCAGGACGCAGCACCAGCCAGCGGACTCATTGCCAACGAGATCGCGCGCACGTTGTTCACCACGCAGGACGCGGCCACGGATACTCGTACTGAGCTGGCGAGGCGGATCTTCGCGGGCCTGCAGACTGGGAAAATAGACCGCTCGTTGTTCACCGAAGATGCGAACGCGTATTTCAATTCGCGGGCGATCGGTGATTTCGCGGCGAGCCTCGGCCCGCTCGGGGCGCCGTCGTCGTTCGTTCAGATATCGCAGGAGAACCGGGGTGGGATGATCGAGCGGAGCTATCGCGTGCAATTTCCAGCACGTGTGCTGCATGTGTGGACGTACGAGATGCCGGACGGGAAGCTGGAACAGTATCAGGTCGCGCCGATGGGGTGAGTGCAAAAGAGAGGCAGCCCGTGGCGCCGGCTACCAGCAAGCACGCGTATCCGCCGGGGACGGTCCAGCTGGTTCATCGGCCGAGAACCATCCTTTGACCAACTTGGTCAGACCAACTTGACCCGATGGTGATTCGGCGCGATATTCAGGAAACCACGCATGAAATCCCAGCCATCAAAGCAGCTAAATCTTTACGAGGCAAAGAGCCATCTGTCGCAGCTCGTGACGGAGGCAGCCGCCGGCGCGGAGATCATCATCGCGAAGGCCGGGAAGCCGATGGCGCGGCTGGTGCCGCTGGCGCCGGAGCGGAAGCCAAAACGGGAACCGGGGCAGTGGGCCGGCCAGGTCTGGATCGCCGAAGACGACTCGTTGCCGCCCGACATCCTCGCCGCGTTTTATGGCGAAGACGAGAACCCCGACGATCCATTGCGCTGGCCGATTCCGATTCCGGCTGAGGAATAGGTGCGGCTCCTGCTCGACACCCACATCGTACTCTGGTGGGCAGCCAACGCAAGTTCGTTACGTGACGACATCCGCGTGGCGATCGCGAGTGCTGACGACGTCTACATCAGCGCGGCGTCGGCCTGGGAAGCCGAGATCAAGCGGTCTCAGGGTAAGCTGAGCTTCCCTGGTGCTTTCGCTGACGTGCTCGAGAAGAACGGGTTCAGCGCGTTGCCGGTTACGATGGACGACGCCGCGGCAATCGCCACCCTGCCCGTGTACCACAAGGATCCGTTTGATCGGATGTTGGTGGTGCAGGCGATGTCTGCACGATTAACACTTGTGACGGCCGATTCGTACTTGGCGCGCTATGGCGTCACGATTCTCGACGCCCGCGCGTAGGCGAAGCAGCTGAAGCAGCTGAAGCAGCTGAAGAAAGTGGCTGATGTCAGCTCTCGCATCACCGCGCCCGAGATTTAACCTCCGCTGATCGCGGCCAGTATCGTGATTGTTGCCGCGTCGCCGACGGGCGTACCTAGCCCCTGCATGTCTCGCGTGTTCTCGTTATCCACGAACACATTGACATGTTCTCGCAGCGCGCCCTGCTCGGTGAGTACCCTGTCGACGACACCGGGGCAGTAAACTTCGAGCGCGTCGAGTGCCTCGCGCACTGAATCGTAGTGCGCGTCGAGACTGACGACCGAACTGCCGCGCGAGTGGAGGCGCAGCGCGGAAGGAATCTGGACCGTTATCGGCATGCGCGGATCACGCAGTCTGGTTGTTGATTACGGCGGCCTTGACGCAAACAATCGAAGGCAGGCCGTCCGCAATCACACTCCAGTCGTCGCCGTCGTTGGAGGAGCCAAAGAGCTTGCCATTACGAGTGCCGAAGTAGATGCCCGCTGATCCGAACGAGTCGGCGGTGAGTGCGTCGCGGAGAACCGTCTCGTACGCGTCATGCTGCGGAAGGCCGCTCGACAGCGGCTCCCACGATTCGCCCGCGTTGCATGTCCGATAGACGCGTAGTTTCGCGTCCGGGACGCAGCGAAACTCATCGGACTGGATGGGCACTATGTAGACAGTGTTCGCGTCGTGCGGGTGCATCTGCATTGCAAATCCAAAATCAGACGGAACGCCGTTGGCGATATCGGTCCAGGAGTCACCCCAGTCGTCGCTGCGGTAGAGGCCCCAGTGGTTCTGAAGAAAAAGCCGTTCGGGGCGCGAGGGATGATTGACGACCTTGTGAACACACTGGCCGAATTCGGGATACTTGTCGGGGAGGAACTGGGCGCGAACACCAACGTTTCGCGCGCGCCAGTTGCGGCCGCCGTCATCGGTGCGATAGAAGCCGCCGCTCGATACAGCGACGGCCATACGATCCGACCTGGCCGGATCGACGACGATCGTGTGCAGGCACAGTCCGCCACCGCCTGGCTGCCACTTCGCGCGGTCGGGGTTGTCGAACAGACCCTGCACGAGATTCCAGCTATCGCCTGCGTCGCGGGATTCGAACAACGCCGCGGGTTCGACGCCGGCGTAAAGCACGTCAGGCTCCGACGTGCGGCCCGGAGTGATCTGCCAGACCTGCACGAGAGACTTGTCTGTCTCGGTGGGAAACTTGACGTTGGTACGATCGGGAGCCGTCCAACTCTGTCCCATGTCGTCGCTCGACCGTATGACGCTGCCCCAGTGAAAGCTGCGCGTTGCCGCGAACGTTCGTCGGCGTCCGCCGCGCTGGTCCATCGCCATGGCATAGACAGATTGGCCAGGGAAGTGCGGGCCGTCGATGCGCCAGTCAGTGCGCGATGAATTCGATCGAATGAGAAATCCGCCTTTGAGTGTGCCAACCATGAGCACAACTTCAGCGGCGGAGTCGGAACGGGGTGACGCGTTGGATTCTGCTGGCGGCATCATGACCTCCGGTATTGGCTGGATTGAATCAGCACTCTTGAAGAGTGTGGGGACGGGGTGAACCGTGCCCACACGAACAACCGTCTACTGTTTGGTCACCTTGAGGCCTGTAACGTAGCCTTCGGTGTTGTGAGCGAAGCGGATGCCGTACACGCCGCTGGTGGACTTCAGCTTGCCGGTCGTGACGAGATCGGACTTGTTGTAGCTCGCGACTTCGGTGCCGTTGACGGAGCAGGAAACCTTGTCTCCCTTCACTGACATGGCGACCTCCTGGGTCACCGGCTGGTCCTTGCCGGCCGCCTTGTGCACCGCTGCGTTCTCGGCGCCCTCGCGGCCGTTCATCTGGAATGGAGCGGGTCCGAATCCGCGAACAATGAAATTGCCGTTCCCGTATGCTGCGCAGTAAAGGTAGGTCTGGTCATCCGTACCCATGTTGTTTCCGGCGATGAAGATGCCGTACGGGTGCGGGTGATCGTTGAGCGACATGTACTTGGGCTCGCGGAACGTCGCGCTCACTGTATAGTTGCCACTGGCTGTGTTGGCGGGATTCCAGTACGCGACCGCGGGTCCTGTCACAACGTGCAGCGCATTGCCGTCCTTTGAAAGCTTCGAGTTATCAAGTGTCGAGCCGTGCTTTGCTGAGCTCGCGTCGATCCGTCCGGTCCAGCCTGCGACCGAGATGCCACCGCCAGCGACGCTGCGGGCAGTTTCCTGAGCATGCAACGCGCCAGTCAGGGGCGCGAGCGCGACAACCGCAGCGGCGGCCAGTTGAGTAAGATTTCGGTGCATGCAAGAGCCTCAGTGAAATTGTTTGAAGATGTGAGACCCTAAAGCTGGCAACGGGTTTCCGATGGCGCAATGACACTATCCGCTCCATCTTCCGAGAGGGGTGGGACATAGGTCAGCAGTTCGTGCTGGAAGGACGTCAGCACGGCACAGGCCTTCGGGAGTACCGTTTGTTGAATGAGGCATACATTTCGAATCCGGGGATTTCTACTCCGGGCGCGAGCCACTCCGTATCAACGTCCAACGTACCCGCCCCGGAACAGGTCAATGGCAAAACCAATCGGACTTATCAATCGCGTTGCACTGACTGGCGCCTTTATTCTGGGATTGCCAGCTGTGGTGCCAGTAGCATACGCCCAGCGCGGTGCACCGCGTGACTCGGCGCTGGTCGCGCGCCGCGACTCGATGGAGAAGGAGCTGGAGTCCATCGCCGTCATCGACCGCAAGCTCATGGTCCCGATGCGCGATGGTACGCGCATCCCGTTCGACGTGTACCGCCCCAAGAACCTGGCCCAGGCGCCGGCGATCTTCAGCCGCACGCCGTACAATATGAACTACTGGGACGTGAAGCTTGGCGCACCGGCCGACATGCACGCGCAGCTTGAGGCGGTAAAGCGTGGTTACGCCTATGTCGGCGCGAACGAGCGAGGCCACTTCTTCTCGGAAGGCAATTACGATATCCTGGGACCGCCGCTCTCGGATGGCGTGGACGAGATTCAGTGGATCTCATCGCAGCCGTGGTCCAACGGAAAGGTTGGGCTCGTGGGATGCTCGTCGACCGCCGAATGGCAGATGGCAGTCGCGGCGCAGGCTCCGAAGGGGCTTGCGGCGATCAACCCGCAGGGCTTTGGCGCGGGCGTCGGACGCGTGAAGCCGTACTACGAACAGGGCAACTGGTATCGCGGTGGCGCGGTGCAGCTGCTCTTCGCAGACTGGCTCGAGGGTGAGCAGAATCAGGTACGGCCGATGTTTCCGAGGAACGCATCGCAGGCGGATCTGATACTGGCGGCGCGTGCTTTCGACCTATCCGACCAGCTACCGCCGGTTGACTGGAAGTCGGCGTTCTGGCATCTGCCCGAAAAGGACATGATTGCGGAGCATGGCGGTCCTCACGGGATCTTCGCCGATACGATGCCCGGAGCGACTGGCGGCGCAATGATCGAGCGAACGCCAAACGATCCGGCGTGGTACCGCGGTGGGCTCTTCAACGACAGCATGAAGATCAACGTCCCGGGTCTCTGGTTCATGTCCTGGTACGATGTGTCGGTCGGGCCAAACCTTGCGACGTACGACCTCGTGCGGAAGACCGCCGATGCGGCAATCGCGAACGAGCAGTACGCCGTGATTGCACCGACGCTGCACTGCTCCTACACGCGCGCTACCGAAAACACGATCGTCGGAGAGCGCAGCGTCGGTGACGCGCGCCTCGATTACGATGCGTTGACGTACGGCTGGTTCGACACGTTCCTGAAGGGCCAGCACACAGGCCTTCTCGACACGCTTCCCAAGGTGCGTTACTACGTGATGGGCATCAACAAGTGGCAGACATCGGACACGTGGCCGCCGAAGGGTGCGGAGCCGATGACGTTCTACCTCTCCAGCAATGGAAAGGCGAACACGCTGAACGGCGACGGGATGCTGGACATGCGCGCTCCCGGCAAGGACACGCCGGACAATTTCACGTACGATCCGACGCACCCGGTGATGTCAAACGGCGGAAACGTGTGCTGCCAGGCGAACGCGCTCACAGGCGGCGCACTGGACCAGCGAAAGGCAGAGGAGAACGACGGAATACTGGTCTACACATCCGAGCCGTTCAAGACGGGGATAGAGGTGAGTGGTCCGATACAATTCACAACGTACGTCTCGTCCGATCGCAAGGATACGGACATCACAGTGAAGGTGATCGACGTGTACCCAGACGGGCGCGCGTACAATCTCGATGAAACGATCCAGAGGTTGCGGTACCGGAACGGTTATGATAAGCCGATAGATCTGATGCAGCCCGGCAAGGTATACAAGGTCGCGCTGCAGCCGATGACCACCAGCAACTTCTTCGAGGCGGGACACCGCATTCGCATTGAAGTATCGAGCAGCAACTTCCCGCGTTTCGATCGCAACCTGAACACTGGCGGGAACAACTATGATGAAACGGAAACTCTGGTGGCGCACAACACAATCCACCACTCAACGGAATATCCGTCATCTCTGACGGTCACGGTCGTCAGGCATCCGAGAACGAAGTAGCCCCGTCCCAAAGTGGGGAATGCCGTCGCATTATGTTGCCGCCGCTGTGCCCCGTGGGTACGGCATGCAGGTCGCTCCGTGATGTGCACAGGTAATTGGACGATCAGTGTGCGCTTTGCCACGGCAACGGCAATGGCAACAGTCCACGCAAAGTTCGCTTCCACCTGCAACCTTGGACTCACGCTCAGGACGTCGTCCATGGATCCCGGCCTTCGGCGGGATGACGGTCGTTAGCCGTGACGCTTGGTGGTGGGTGCCGGCCTTCGGCGACATGACGGCCCGTCCGGGCGCACAAAAAAGAGGTGCCGGTGAGCACTGCGCTCACCGGCACCTCTTTCAACTCTTCCCGCTAGCGTGCTTCTGACAGTTCGTCCACTGCAGCAGCGAGCTTCTTTACCTTTGGAGCGTCGCTCGATGCGCTTGCATCCGCGCTGAGCCGCGATGCGAGCCTGGTGAGCGCACCCTTACGCTTCGCACCGCTCGCCGACTCGGCGCTGGTGAGAGCGTCGCGCGTGCTCGTGATCTTTGCTGAAGCGAGTCCGTTCGACCGCTCCAACTGATCCACATACGCGCGAGCGAGCGCGAAGCTAGCCGGCCATACGATCTTCGGTTGGCCCTGCACGTTGAGATAGTCCATGTGCACGGTCTTCGCTGCGTCGATCTCGTTCTGTGTGAGATACGCGCTCGGCTGCAGTTCGAACACGTCGAGCCCGCGAGCGATCTCGGAGCCGACGATCTTGCCGTTGTACCAGTAGCTGGACCAGTAGCCGCCCATCGCCATTCTCGTGGAATCGATGGGCCCGCGATCGAAGAACGCGATCTCTACGGGGTGTGACGCGTCGGTCCAGTCGAACACCGAGATACCGCCCTGATACCACGACTGCACCATGATGTCGCGTCCCGGGATCGGGATGAGCGAGCCATTGTGCGCAACGCAGTTCTCCTGCGAGGTCTGCGCAGCCGGAAGCTTGTAGTAGCTCTTGAACACCATCTTGTTGTTCACGATATCGAAGATCGCGTCCGCACCCCAGTCACGCGGATCGGTCGCGCGGCACTTGGGCTGGCCACCACCGCCCCACTCGTCGGAGAACAGGATCTTGGTGCCGTCATTGTTGAACGTCGCCGAGTGCCAGTAGGAGAAGTTGGAATCAGCGACTGCATCGAGACGAACGGGATGCGCGGGGTCCCTGATGTCCAGCAGCATGCCGTAACCTTCGCACGCGCCGCCTGCGTAACCAACCGCCGGGTACACGGTGATGTCGTGGCACTGAGTGGGGCCCGGCTTGATGCCATTCGCGCCGCCAGCGGGAGTGCCGATCATTTTTGCGATCATGCCGGGCAGCGCCTCTCGGAGAGTTGCGCTGTCAGCCGCAGTCGGTGAGCCGGTGCCGTTACGCGCCTTCACAAGACTGTCAAGCATGTGATTCGCGAAGTTGTTTGGAAGCACCATCTGCTCGCCCATTATGTTGGCGACGAAGGCGCCCTTTGAGCGTGCTATCTCTATGTCGGCCTTGTCGGCGGCTGAGCTGCCGTGCTTTGGCGGGGCGACAAGATTGTTGAACAGGCGGGGCGAGCTGACGATCGCGGCCTTGTCGGGATGCGCGAGTGGGATCTTGATGACTTCGATACGAAAGAGCGCCGAGTTCGGATCCTTGTCGGGAGTCATCCTGGAGCAGCCGGCGAGCTCGTTGGGTGAGCGGACGCCAGCCGAGCCGGAGATGTACACGTAGACGTTTTCCTTGTCCTTGGGATCGACGAGGAGCGTGTGCGTGTGCGACCCGCGGCAGGTCTGAACGTTGCCGACGTACTTGGGGGTCGCGATATCGCTGATGTCGAAGATGCGAATGCCGCGCAGCCGCTCCTGGCTGACCGTGTCCTTCACACCCTGGGCGCCACAATCGATGCGGCCGGTAAGACCTTCACCGGAGACAATCAGGAGATTCTTGTACACCGAAACGTCGCTCTGCGATGCCGGGCAGAAGTATGCGGTCTCGAGTGTAACGTGACTCGGATCGGAAACATTCCAGATCTGGTAGCCGTTATAGCTACCCTGGATTGCGTACGGGCCGGTGAAGGCGAGATCGGAATTGGTGCTGCCCATGAACTTGGTGGACGGCTGGGTCGTGGACATGAGCTTCACGTTCCACGCAGCCTGGCCGGCGTCGAACATGCCGGCCTTCAGTCCAACCCGAGGATCAGGATTGGGCGCGCCCGGCGCCATGTTGGAAGACACGCCCATCTGCGCGGAGGCGGAGGCGGCGAAGCCGGCAGAGAGACTGGCCGCGACTGAAAGTTTCAACACGGTGGCGATGGTGGAGCGCGCTCTCGAGCCGAGAGACTTGCGTACGGCTGTCATGGCTGAATCCTCTGATGGTGTTGGGTAGGGCATTCCGGATTTGGAAAGTGGTGGGGTTACGGAGAAACGCTTTCGAACATCTGTGCGACGAGCAGCCGCTTCATTCGCGCGATCTCTGTGGTCTGGTCGACGTTTACGTCGGAAGCGAACTTGAAGATCAGCTCGTCCTGTGCTGCGCCGTAGGTATCGAACAACTCCTTGACCATCGTTACCGCGCCGGTATGATGCTGGATCATATCGGTGAGAAACAGTCTGTCGAACTCCGGGCCGCGAGCGGAGTCGAGCTGTCTTAGCTGGGGGTCGGTGAGCATGCCCGGCATGAGTGCATGGTGCTCGGAGCCAGCCATGTCCATTCCCGGCATGTCCATGGTCATGGCCGCATGTCCATCGGGTACCGGCTGCTGCCGGTCGCGCAGCCATTGCTGCATGGTGACGATCTCGTCGCGCTGAGCGTTGGTGATGCGTGCTGCGAGCGTCTGCACTGCGGGGCTGGCGCCGTGAGTCGGCGCCCAGCTCGACATGAGGATCGCCTGCGAGTGGTGGCCGATCATCCCGGTCATGAACTTGATGTCGGCGGCCGTGTACGGATAGCGCGCGCTGTCCGCTCTAGCCTTTGCGATTGCGGCGATCTCGCTCGGCGAGTTTCCCGCGAGCGAGTTTGCCGTCGGGTTGGAGGTTTGCGCAGCCGCCACGGCGACGGTGGTGCAAGCGATCGCCATACCGACGACGAGCATTGCAGCGCCGCGGATGCGTGAGAAAGTCATCCTGTCATCCTCCTGAGGCGGAATTCGGCCGCCTACCGTAGAAGCGTGCTCCAAACGATATCAATAGTATCACTTTCAGGGAGGCGGTGAAGCCGTGGGAGTGCTCGGAACTCCTGATCGGACCTATTGGTCACGCTGGGTCGGGGGTTGGTTTCTGGGTGAGTATTGGCTTTCGGTGCACCTTGGGGACCGAGGGCCAATCCTCTATCCGGCCCAACGGCCAAACCGTACTTTGTTCGTGCGTTAGAGGCTTTCGTGGAGGAGCGCTGCATGGCGTCCGAAGTGATTCAACTGACGCGTCGCGGTTGGGGTGAGACCATGCGGCGCGACAGCTGGTGGGTTCAACCGCTCACGGTGTTCCTGATCCTGAGCTCGTTTCTGGTCTACGCTACGTGGGCCGCGTTTCAGAACGCGCACTTCGAGTACGGGCCGTACCTGTCACCCTTCTACTCACCGCTGCTGTTCTCGAACTCGCCGCACGCGTGGATACAGGGCGCGCGGCCCTCGTGGGTCCCGGGCTTTCTTCCCTTCACGCCGGCACTGCTGATCCTGCCTTTTCCGGCGGGATTCCGACTCACGTGCTACTACTATCGCGGCGCTTACTACAAGGCCTTCTGGGCCGATCCGTCCAACTGTGCGGTAGGCGAGCCGCGTTCGAGCTATCTGGGTGAGCGGCGTTTTCCGCTGGTCATTCAGAACGTGCACCGCTACTTCCTGTACGTGGCGCTGGTCTTTCTGGTGATCCTGGCGCACGATGCGTACGACGCGATGTGGTTCACCGACGCGGCGACCGGCGCGACGCAGTTCGGAATTGGTGTGGGGACGCTGGTTCTCACCGCCAACGTTGTGCTCCTAGGTGGCTACACACTGGGCTGTCACTCCCTGCGACACCTTGTGGGCGGATACCTGGACCGGATGGCTGGGCGCCCCGTCCGTAAGAAGTGCTACGATTGCGTGAGCTGCCTGAACCGTGGACACATGCGCTGGGCGTGGATGAGTCTCTTCTGGGTCGCGTTCACCGACCTGTACGTCAGGATGTGCTCCATGGGAATCTGGCACGACGTGAGGCTCTTCTAGATGGCCGAATACGAGACGCTTTCGTACGATGTGCTTGTGATCGGCGCCGGCGGTGCAGGGTTGCGCGCGGCGATTGAGGCTGCGCACGGCGGTGCAACAGTCGGCCTGGTCTGCAAATCGCTGCTCGGCAAGGCGCACACCGTGATGGCGGAGGGCGGAGTGGCCGCCGCTCTCGCGAACACTGACGAGCGCGACAACTGGAAGGTGCACTTCGCAGACACGATGCGCGGCGGCCAGTATCTGAACAACTGGCGCATGGCGGAGCTCCACGCGAAGGAGGCACCCGCGCGGGTGAACGAGCTGGAGGCGTGGGGCGCGGTGTTCGACCGCACCTCCGATGGGCGCATTCTGCAGCGCAACTTCGGAGGCCACAAGTATCCACGCCTGGCGCACGTGGGCGATCGCACAGGGCTCGAGATCATTCGCACGTTGCAGGACCACGCGATACATCAGAAAATCGACGTGAGCATGGAGTGCACGGTCGTCTCATTGTTGCGCGATGACGAGCGTGTGACAGGCGCGCTCGCATACGACAGGGAACGTGGCCGGTTCAAGCTGTTCGCGGCCGGCGCGATCGTACTCGCGACCGGGGGTACGGGGCGCGCGTACCGTATCACGAGCAACAGCTGGGAATACACCGGGGACGGGCAGTCGCTCGCGTATAACGCAGGCGCTGCACTGCAGGACATGGAATTTGTGCAGTTCCACCCGACCGGAATGGTGTGGCCGCCGAGTGTGCGCGGGATACTCGTGACAGAAGGCGTGCGCGGCGAGGGTGGGATACTCGTGAACAACCAGGGCCACCGCTTCATGTTCGACGACATTCCGGAGAACTACCGGAGCCAGACCGCGGACAACGAGGAAGAGGGTTGGCGCTACACGCAGGGTGACAAGACCGCGCGACGTCCGCCGGAGCTGCTCACACGCGACCACGTCGCGCGGTGTATCATGCGCGAGGTACGTGAGGGGCGCGGCAGTCCGCACGGCGGTGTGTTTCTGGACATCTCGTGGATCAAGTCGAAGCTTGCGGGCGCCGCGGAGCATATCAAGCGGAAGTTGCCCAGCATGTACCACCAGTTCAAGCAGCTGGCGGACATCGACATAACGAAAGAGCCCATGGAAGTCGGGCCGACGACACACTACGCGATGGGTGGGATCCACGTGGATGGCGACACGCAGATGACCACCGTCCCCGGGCTGTTTGCTGCGGGGGAGTGCGGCGCCGGTCTGCACGGTGCGAATCGGCTGGGCGGGAACTCGCTGTCGGATCTGCTGGTATTCGGGAAGCGCGCCGGCGAGCACGCTGCCGAATACGCGAGCCGGAATCCCGTGAAAGTGCCTGCCGCGACCGAGGTGGATGCAGTGGCACGCTACGCGTTGGAGCCGTTCGGTCGCACGGGCGAGAGAGTCGAAGGTCCGTACCAGGTGCAGCACGATCTGCAGGGGATGATGCAGGATCTCGTGGGCATAGTGCGTCAGGAGAGTGACATGGAGCGCGCGCTGGAAGGGCTTACGACAATGCGCGAACGTGCAGCCCGCGTGTCCGTGGAGGGTAATCGCGAATTCAATCCAGGCTGGCACACAGCGCTCGACCTGTCGAACCTGCTCACGATCTCCGAGGCGATCACGCGGTCCGCGCTGGAGCGAAAGGAGAGCCGCGGCGGTCATTTTCGCGACGACTATCCGGAGAAAGATCCGGCATACGCGCACTTCAACATCGTGGTCCGCCGTGGTGCGGCGGGCGCGATGGAGGTGAGCCGCGTACCACTATCAGAGATTCGCGAGGATCTGAAGCAGATTATCGAGGAGCAGAAGTGATGGCGACTGAGACAATCGCGAGAGACATCGCCGAGAGCGGAGCGCGCGCCTCGGCGCGCAGCAATGAGAGCGCGGGATCGAGCACTCACACTGCGGTGTTCAGGGTCTGGCGTGGCGACTCGGCGTCGGGCCGGTTCGAGGAATATCACACGGCCGTATCCGACGGGATGGTCGTGCTCGATGCGATCCACCAGATACAATCCGAAAGCGCGAACGACCTGGCAGTACGGTGGAACTGCAAGGCCGGCAAGTGCGGTTCGTGCTCGGCGGAGATCAATGGGATGCCGCGGCTCATGTGCATGACCCGTCTGAGCCAGCTCGATCTGAGTGCCGCGGTGACAGTGGAGCCGATGCGCGCGTTCCCGCTCGTTCGCGATTTGGTCACGGACGTGTCGTCCAACTTCCGCCAGAAGAAGCGCATCATTCAGTTCACGCCGCGCGCGCCGGATGCGCCCGACGGCACCTGGCGCATGGCACAGTCGGATGTTGACCGCGTGCAGGAATTCAGGAAGTGCATCGAGTGCTTTCTGTGCCAGGACGTGTGCCACGTGCTGCGGGATCATCACCTTCACGACGAGTTCGTAGGGCCGCGACTGCTGGTACACGCGGCGCAGCTTGAGATGCATCCGCTGGACGTAGTGGATCGCACGGCCGACCTGAAGGAGAAACACAATATCGGCTACTGCAACATCACCAAGTGTTGTACGAAGGTGTGTCCGGAGAGCATTACGATCACGGACAACGCGATAATTCCGTTGAAGGAACGAGTCGTCGACACCCAGTACGATCCATTACACAGACTCGTCAATCTGTTTCGTCGCAAGCAGCCATCGGGGGTGGAGTCATGAGCGAGAAATTCGAGCTGAAGCCGATATCACACGCTGCGATACCGCGCGCGATCAAGAAGGCAGAGCGGTACCGGCTTCTCAACCAATCGTGGGCTGCCGAGAGCATCTGCAGGGACATTCTCGCGAAGGAGCCAGACAACCAGCAGGTTGTGGTGATGCTGGTACTGTCGCTGACGGACCAGCTGGTGACGGCTCATGGGCGCGTGATGCACGACGTGCGCGAGGCGCTGAGCCGCGTGACCGATCCGTACCAGCGTGCCTATTACAATGGGATCGCAGCGGAGCGACATGGGCAGCAGCTGCTTACGCGCACGACGATGGGTAGCGGGACGATGGCGTACGATGCGTTCCGCGAGGCGATGTCGTGGTACGAGAAGGCTGAGGCGCTGCGGCCCGAGGAGAATGACGATTCGATCCTTCGGTGGAACACGTGCGCGCGGGTGCTGGCGCGCGAGGCGCATCTCAAGCCGGCGGTGGTGACGGAGTACGAGCCGGTGCTGGGGGACTGAGATCAATTGGAAATGTGGGATTTGTAGCATTATAGCGACCGAAGCCGCTCGATTGCGACCGGAGTCGGACAGCAGTCACACCACTCGAGGAACCATGCCGTATCTGTTCATTATCTGCTCCCTGATACTTTCAGCGTGCGGGAGCTCTCCTGCAAGCGACAGCAGTTCCAAGCCGACCATGACTGTCACGCTTGATTCGAGCACCGCGCCGAGCGCGGTCGCGACGGTGCAGGACTGGACCCGCTTTGGGTGGGACGCCGGCCGGTCGAATGCAAACATGTCGTCAACGGGAATCACAGCTGCAAACGTCGCCGGTATGGTGAGGCAGCAGGTGACAATCGATGGCACCGTGGATGCGTCGCCCATCTACTTGCACGGAGCGACGATTCGGGGTGGCAAACATGACGCCTTTCTGGTCACGACGACGTACGGCAAGACGCTCGCGATCGATGCCGACAGCGGCAAGGTGTTGTGGGAATTCACTCCTGCCGGCTACAGTGGATGGTCGGGCTCGCACCAGGTAACAACGGCGACGCCGGTTGCGGATCCCAGCAGGCGGTTCATTTACGCGGCGTCCCCGGACGGACATATCCAGAAACTTTCCGTAGCGGATGGGAGCGTGCAGTGGAGCACGGCTATTACCACGCTGCCTGCGCTCGAGAAGATCGCGTCCGCGCTGAACTACTACAACGGGAATATCGTCGCGGTCACGGGCGGCTACATTGGCGACGCACCGCCGTACCAGGGTCACGTCGCGATCCTCGACGCAGCTACGGGCAAGCTGCTGCATGTATGGAATTCACTGTGCAGCGACAGGGCAACGCTGCTCGATCCCAAGACATGCCCCGAAGCCCAGTCGGCGATCTGGGGTCGTGCCGGCGCAGTGATCGACACCGCGACGGGGAACATTCTCGTCGCGACGGGCAACGGTAAATGGGACGGCAAGACTAATTGGGGCGACGCGACGATCGAGCTCAACGCATCTGCTTCGGCCATGCTCGGCAACTACACGCCGTCGAATACGGATCAGCTCAATGCGACCGACGCGGATGTCGGATCATCGTCGCCGGCACTACTCGGCGGCGGATACGTGGCGCAGGGCGGCAAGGACGGGACGATTCGTCTTCTCAACGCCAGTGTGCTGAACGGCGCCGCGCCTCACAAGGGTGGCGAGCTGCAGGTGATTCAGACGCCCGGGAGCGCGCGCCTGTTCACCGCGCCCGCGGTTCTGCGCTCGGGCAGCAACACAGTCATGTTCGTCGCAGACGGCAGCGGAACGGCTGCGTGGAG
Organism: Gemmatimonadota bacterium; assembly: GCA_030854055.1. Lineage (GTDB taxonomy): Bacteria > Gemmatimonadota > Gemmatimonadetes > Gemmatimonadales > Gemmatimonadaceae > Fen-1247. The sequence continues at coordinate 32,969 of JALYTX010000003.1, forward strand.
CTTCACCGGCGGGAAGCTGCAACCCGTGTGGCAGAACAGCACTCCCGGCACGAGTCCTGTCTACTCGGGTGGTTTGCTGTTTGTGTACAACCCCAAGGGCGGACTGTTGGTGTACCAGCCTGGCAACGGGCAGCAGGTTGCGAAGCTGGATGCAGGCGGCGGCCACTGGAACACGCCGATCATCGTCGACGGGCGCATTGCGTTGCCAGAAGGGAACTCCAACAGCCACAGCACAAGCGGAACGCTCGACATCTGGCGGCTGCACTAGAAGGCGTCGTTGTTACTCGCCGTTGCTACTCGTCGCTGACGCGCAGGCCGCGTCCCTCGAGCATCGGCTCGATGCGCGGATCTCGACCGCGGAACTCGCGGTACATCGTCGCAAAGTCGGCGGTGTTGCCGCGCGAGAGGATGGTCTTTCGGAACCAGTCACCATTCGCGCGCGTCAGTCCGCCGTTGTCTTTGAACCATTCATATGCGTCGGCGTCAAGCATCTCGGCCCAGAGATATGCGTAATAGCTCGCGGCGTAGCCGTTGGCCCAGATATGCATGAAATAACTGGAGCGGTACCGCGGCGGGACCGCGCGGAGCGCGACCTGATTCGCGGTTAGCGCGGCCGACTCGAAGGCGTCGACGTCCTGCAGAGGCTCGTCGGCCTGGAGCGTGTGCCAGGAGAGATCGAGCAGTGCAGCCGCCAGCACTTCGGTAAGGCGATACCCCTGATTGAATTTCTCCGCTCTCCGGATTCTGTCTGCGATCTCAGGCGACAGCGGCTCACCGGTGGCGTGATGTTTCGCATAGTTCGCGAATACGGTCGGCTCAGTAGCCCAATGTTCGTTGAACTGGGACGGAAGCTCGACAAAATCACGCGCGACGCTGGTGCCGGATAGACTCGGATACTGCTGGTCGGCGAACAGCCCATGCAGCGTGTGACCGAACTCGTGAAACAATGTGGTGACGTCGTCCACAGTCAACAGCGCGGGCTGACCAGGCGCAGGTTTCGCGAAGTTCGCGACATTGTAGATGACCGGTTGGGCGCCGAGTAGGTGCGACTGCGTGACGAGGTTGTCCATCCACGCGCCCCCAATCTTGTTGTCGCGTGAGAAAAGATCGCAGTAGAACAGTGCGAGCGGCGCCCCGCCCGCTTCGCAAATCTCGAAGACGCGCACGTCGGGGTGATAGACTGGAATATCGTTCCGCTCCTCGAACGTAATGCCGTACAGCCTGGTGGCCGCATAAAAAACGCCGCCAGTGAGCACATTGCCGAGCTCGAAGTATTGTTTGAGCTGCTCTTCGTCCAGATCGTAGCGTGCTCTCCGCACCCGCTCCGCATAATAGTCCCAATCCCATGGCTCGAGCTCGAAGTCGTCGCCGCGAGCGGCGATCATCTTCTGGATCTCGACGGCCTCGGCACGCGCATTGGCGGTGGCGGCGGGGACCAGGTTCCGCACAAACTCGAGCGCAGCTTCGGGAGTCTTCGCCATCTGATCCTGCAGCGTGAGGGCAGCGAAGCTGGCAAAGCCGAGCAGTCTGGCACGGGCCGCACGAATCTGCGCCAGGCGTGCAACAAGGTCGCGAGTGTCGTTCGCATCGCGCTCCTCCGTGCGAGTCCAGGAGGCGTCGAATAGCCTCTTGCGAACGTCCCTGCGCTCGAGTGCGACGAACGCGGGCTGCTGCGTCGTGTTGTGCAGAGCGATTGCCCATGCGGCGGACAGCCCGCGCTCTCGTGCCACGAGCGCTGCGGACGCGAGCTCGCCGTCAGTCATGCCCGCGAGCTCGGCGCTGTCCGAAACCACGAGCGCGCG
>JALYTX010000090.1 GCA_030854055.1 Gemmatimonadota bacterium
GATATGAGCGCCCCGCCCGGCCCACGCGTGTCAGACCCTATGGCTCCCCGACTCTGCCGCCGTGACTGGGCGCATCCATGCGTGCACTCGCCGCCGGGACAGACGTCGGCGGGGGCGGGGGCGGGGGCGGGGGCGCAGATCTCACGGGCTCAGGGCGAGCTACCGTCGGCTGTTCCTGACGCTGCTGAGCCTGTTCCTGGCGCTGTTGTGCCTGCTGCTGCCTCTGCTCGCGAAACTCCTGCTGATGCATCTGTTGGCCGTTGTCATCCACAGCCCGCGGGCTGCGCATCGGACTGTCGGTCCGCTGCGTATCGCCGTTGCCTCGCCGACCGTCGTCCGCGATTCCACTTCTCGATGGAAAGCCGGGATTGGGTGACAGCTCGGGGTTGGGCGACAGCCGTGGATTGGGAGCCAGCTGAGGCGCGCGGGATATTTCCGCATTCTGCAGCCTCATCCGCTGCTCGTCTGCATAGCGCGCTCTTCGCTCGGGCGAAAGATCCTGGCGCAGCGCGTCGCGGTCGCGCCGGCCTTCCTCCGCTGAACGTGACGGCCTCACCGAGAGCCCTTCGAGCGCTATGGCGGTGTTGTCCGAGCTCTCGCGTGTTACAGCACCAGCACCGTTCGCCATCGTAAAGCCAGAACGATGCTGCGCAATTACGTCGCGGTTGGCTGCAAGGCGCTCCGCCGACGATTCGCGGTGACCAACAATAGTCGGGAGCACCGTCGGCTGCTCGGCCCGCGAGGAGGCACGAGCAGCGGATGCAGACTGTTGCGTGCGCACGACTGTTTCGGCGGCCGGCCGGAGGTGAGACTGGCCCGGACAACCGTGAAAGGGATAGTTGGACGGAACAAGCCGCTCGCTGCCGTCCGTGCAGAGCACGTACTGATACACCGGCGCTGGCATCCCATCGAACCCGTAGGGGTCGCTGCGAAGAGTCCATGTCGTACCTCTGGTACTCGCCGCGGAGGCCGGCCAGAGCATGTACACGTCGGAGTCCCATGACGTGTCGTCGCCGAGCGAAACGGCGTTGTTGAGAAGCGCGTCGAACGCAACATCGACGTAGAACGATCGCGACGGTCCCAGGCCAACAGCGGATGCAAGCTGCGTCGGCCGGTGCACGTAACGCGCTACGTCGAGTGGATGCCGCGACACGATTACGTACAGATATGACGGGCCGCCGATGCTCGGACCGAGCACGACGTTGTAGATATCGTTGTCAAACGAGTCGCCGAATAGCTGATCGGAATGGTAACCTGCACTCTGCAGCCGTTCGGGCACATTGACCGTTGGATATAACAGGCGAACGCCAGAGCCCGGATAGATGACAAACGCCGCCACGTAACCAGGCTCACTCAACACATACCGCAATGGCTCCCTCGTCTCGGGGGATGGCGGAAGCAACTTCACTGTGATCCCCTGACCGCCCTGGCCCGGCACTCCTGCGCCCGACGTCGACTGTGCGAGAAGCGAACCTGCCACAAGCGAACTCGCCAACAGCGGAACACACAACGCGACCGATGCGACTTTCATAGCCACCCCCGTGGGTGAGACAATCGTGCAACGAGGCGTCGCAATACGTGTGCCCTGAGCGACGGCTCCATCATGAATGCTACGCCCTGGACGCCAATACGCAACGCTGAAATGTGGAGCGCAGCGTGTTGTCATGAGCTTGTCAGTTTCGGGACAGGCTCTCGACAGCTTCGCGGCCGGCGCGGATCAGAGTCCGCGCTTCTGCTTCGGTCGGTGCTTCGGCGATGACACGAACTATCGGCTCGGTGCCGGACGGGCGCACATGGACCCATCTGTCCCGCCATGAAAGCCGCATCCCATCCTGCATGTCAACGTCCGCGTCCGGAAACGCGGAGCGAAGACTGTTGTAAACGGAGTCCAGCGGCGCGCGCGGGAGATCCAGCTTGTCCTTCACGATCGCGTATCTCGGATAGTCAGCGACGATCGCCGAGAGCGGGCGGTTCTCCTGATGCAACAATTGGAGAATCAGCGCGGTACCGACCGGAGCATCGCGTCCGAGATGCAGCTCGGTGAGTATGACGCCGCCGTTGCCTTCGCCACCTATCGCAGCGCCTTCGCTCCGCATGCGCGTCGCGACGTTCACCTCACCAACCGGCGCGCGCACAACCTTGCGGCCCGCGCGTTCCGCGACGTCGTCAAGTATCCGGCTGGTTGACAGGTTCGTGACCACCGGCCCATCGCGATGTCGCAGTACCACACTTGCGGCGAGTGCGAGCGTGTAGTCCTCGCCGATTGCTCTGCCAACGTCCGACACGAGCGCAAGCCGGTCCACGTCTGGATCGACGGCGAAGCCAACAACCGCGCCGCTCTGCTTCACGAGCGCTTCCAGCTCGCCCAGGTTTTCGGCGACCGGCTCCGGCGCGCGCGAAAAGCGTCCGTCCGGCTCCATGTTGATCGATGACACAACGCAACCGAGTCGCTCGAGCAGAATCGGCATGAACAGGCCACCGGCCCCACGCACGCAATCGAGCGCGACGTGAAACTTGCGAGCCCGAATTCCTTCGACATCAATGAACGGCAATGCGAGAATCGAGTCGATGTGCCGCTGAATCGCATTGTTGTCGTGCTCGAGGTGGCCTAGCCGGTCCCAGGTCGCGCGCGGAAAATTGCTCTCTACCACCGAGCGCATTTCACGCGCCTCGCTTCCGTCCAGAAACAATCCCGACGCAGCGATGAACTTGAGTGCGTTCCACTCGATTGGATTGTGGCTTGCCGTGATTCCGAGTCCCCCCGCTGCGTGATGGTGCTCGACGGCGAGCTGAATGGTCGGGGTGGGCACAACTCCAAGATCGATGATCCGCGCACCCACGCTCTCGAGCGCGGCGACCACGGCGCGATGGAACATCGGGCCGCTCACCCTGCTGTCCCTGCCGAGAACGATTGCGGCTCCGACTCCATCGCGGGATAGCGCCCAGTGCCCGAAGCCAGCAGCGAATCGGCTCACAATTTCTGGCGTCAACGCCTCGCCGACGCGCCCGCGCACGCCGGACACACTCACCATCAATCCAGGATAGTCCATCTACAAATAATCCTGATGGCTGGCCAGCTTCTCGCGCCGGATAACGCGGATGAATGCCGTCGCCAACTCGGGGTCGAACTGCGTTCCCGAGCATCGCCCGATCTCCGCGATCGCATCTTCTGCCGACATGAACCGGCCCCGCCGGTACGCTCGCCCGCTGGTCATTGCGTCGAAAGCGTCTGCCACTCCCGCGATTCTCGCCTCCAGAGGGATGTCGAGACCCGACAGGCGGTCCGGCATCCCGCGGCCATCAAAGCGCTCGTGGTGCGACCGAACGATGGTGAGCGCTACTGGCTCCTCAGCCAGCAGCGGAGACAGGATCTGCCAGCCGAGCATCGGATGGGTCATGATGTGCTGATATTCCTCGTCGGTCAGAGGGCCTTCCTTGTTCAGTACCGCTTCCCGCACGCCGATCTTGCCGATGTCATGCACCTGGCCGCCGAGCTCGATCTGGCTCACCATAGTCTCGGGGAGACGGATTTCGCGCGCCAGGAGGCATGAATACTGGCTCACGCGGATCGAGTGGCCGCGTGTGTACTGATCCTTCACTTCCAGCGCCTGCACAACTGCCTGCACGCCGCCCAGGAACAGTTCCTCGAGCCTTCGTGCCTGCGTCGCCACCAGGCGCTCAAGACCAGCCTGGTATTCGCGATTCTGGAGGATCAGCCGACGCTTCTCCATCGCCTGAGCGACACGAGCCAACACTTCCTCGAGGTGGAACGGCTTGGTGAGGTAATCCATGGCGCCGTTCGCGAGACAGCTAAGGGCTAGCTCGACGTCGGCCACGGCGGTGATAAGGATCACCGCGAGATCCGGATACTCGGTCCGGACGCGCCGCAACAGCTCGATCCCATCCATCTTCGGCATGCGGAGGTCGCTGAGCAACAGCGCAGCAGGAACCGTGGCCAGTTTCTCGAGCGCCTCGATGCCGTCTGCAGCCTCCAGGCACGTGAAGCCGTCTCCGGTCATCAGCCTGACCAGCACCTGCCGAAGCCGCGGCTCGTCGTCAGCGATTACACAATAGATTGGCGCGGGCGCCGTCACGTGGTCACGTCCTTCATATTTCTAGTTCGTATTCTAGTCTCCGATCAAACCACCTGCCATGACCAAGATCTTCGACGACGACCTGTCGGCCGCCTTTGGAACCCGCGCCATCCACGCCGGCCAGCGGCCGGATCCGCTGTCGGGAGCGATCATGACCCCGATCTACCAGACGTCCACGTATGTGCAGGAGGAGCTGGGCGTCAACAAGGGTTACGAGTACGCACGCGGCAGGAATCCCACCCGCGAAGCACTCGAGCGAAACGTCGCTGCGCTTGAGCAGGCGCGGTACGGCTTCGCGTTCTCCAGCGGAATGGGCTGCCTGGATTCAATCATGAAGCTCTTCCGGACCGGCGATCACTTCGTCGTTGGCGAGAATGTCTACGGTGGGACGTACCGCCTTTTCGACAAGATTCTCCGAAACTTCGGGATGACGTTTACCTACGTCGACACCCGAGATCCGCAGCTCATCGACGATGCGTGCACGGACGCAACGCGCGCCGTTATCATCGAGACGCCGACCAACCCGCTCATGCGTCTCACCGACATCCGCGCGGCGGCCGACATAGCGCACCGGCGGGGCGCACTCCTCGTGGTGGACAACACCTTCGCGTCTCCGTACTTCCAGCAGCCCTTCTCGTTCGGCGCCGACATCGTGTGGCACTCATCAACGAAGTATCTCAACGGCCACAGTGACATGATCGGTGGAATTGCGCTGGTCGACGATGCCGAAATCGCGACGAGGCTGCAGTTCATCCTGAATGCGGCGGGCGCCGTCCCCGGTCCGATGGATGCGTGGCTTGTGCTCCGAGGCACCAAGACGCTGCATCTGCGCATGGAGCGACACGACAGCAACGGACGCGAGATCGCGGCGTGGCTGGTCAACCGCATGGGTGACGCGAACGTATTCTACCCCGGGCTGGCGTCGCACCCGCAGCACGAGCTCGCGAAGCGCCAGATGACCGGCTTCGGCGGCATGATATCCATCGAGACCGGCAGTCGTGAGAAGGCAGCACGCATGCTGTCGCGCGTCCGTGTGTTCTCGCTCGCTGAATCTCTCGGCGGCGTTGAAAGCCTCATCAATCAGCCTGCTGGGATGACTCACGCTTCCGTGGAGCCCGCCCGACGAGCCGAGCTCGGAATCACCGAAGGTCTGATAAGGCTCTCGTGTGGTGTCGAGGATGTCGGCGACCTGATCGCCGACCTCGACGAGGCACTTCGATGAGCGAGACGCTTCCAGTGCCTGCGGCCCACAAGCGTCGAGTGCTGACCGCGATCGCGCCCGCCGCGTGGGAGCATCCCGCGGACCGCGCAGCATTGCAAACCCTGCGCTCGATCCCCGGACTCGACGAGCTGGTCCGCAAGGTGATGAGCTTTCTGGGTGAGCGGGGCGTGCGGCAGCTGTTCACCGCCGACGCAGTGCGCATCAACGAGCGGCAGCGTCCGCGCCTGAACGCCCTGTACGCCGAAGTACTCGAGACGATGGACTGGTCGGAGCGGCCGGATCTGTTCGTCACGCAGACACCGTTCGTCAACGCGATGGCGGTGGGTTTTGCGAAGCCATTCATCGTCGTTCATACCGGCGCGCTCAGCATGCTGGATGAGCCGCAGCAGCGTGTACTGCTCGGTCATGAAGTCGGGCACGTGATGAGCGGCCACTCCACATACTCCACCCTCGCGCTGCTTTTCCTCTCGTTTGGCTTCAACGCAATCCCCGGACTCGGACTCATCGCGCTTCCAATTCAGTGGGCGTTGCTGGAGTGGTACCGCAAGTCGGAGTTCAGCGCCGATCGCGCCGGCCTGCTCGCGTCTCAGGATCCCATAGAGACCATGCGGATGTTTCTTCTCTTCGCCGGTGGCAAGGCGAAGAACGACGAGGCGAGTCTTGATGAGTTCCTCGCACAGGCACAGGCTTACGAGGCCGACAGCGGTGCGATCGACATGCTGTTCAAGCTGCTGAACGTCGCCGGCCGCACGCATCCCTTCAACACCGTGCGCGCCGCGGAGTTGCAGCGCTGGATCCAGGCAGGTGGTTACGACGCGATAGTCAACGGCGACTACGCGCGTCGTGATGCGCCTGATTCACGTCCCCTCACGGACGACTACGCTGATGCGGCCGGCTATTACGGCGAAAAGATGAAGGGCATGCTCGACCAGGTTGCCAACGCGGCTCGGAAGGCGACGGGTACGATGAACAGCATGTTCGGCGACACCGACGAGTGAAGGTTCTTATCGTTGGAGGTGGTGCACGCGAGCATGCAATAGCGTGGAAGCTCCTGCAGGACGAACCGACGCTGGATATCATTGCCGCTCCGGGCAATCCGGGGATCGCCACCATCGCCAGATGTGTCGCGGTTCCTGCGAGTGATGTGCCCTCGCTCCTCGCGCTGGCCCGCACGGAGCACCCCGATCTCACCGTCGTTGGCCCCGAAGGTCCGCTCGCAGCCGGTATCGTCGACGAATTTCAGGCTGCGGCGATTCCGATCTTCGGCCCGACACGCGCAGCCGCGCAGATCGAGACTTCCAAGGTTTTTGCGAAAGAAATCATGGCCCGTGCAGGTGTGCCCACCGCGCGTGCCAGCCACCACACTACGATGGACGACGCGCTTCGCGCCGTGCACGAGTTCGGCGCGCCAGTTGTCATCAAGGCTTCGGGGCTCGCTGCTGGCAAGGGAGTAGTCGTTGCCGCGACTCTACCCCAGGCCGAGCGCGCGGTGCGCGACATGCTGCTCGGCGGCGCGTTCGGCGGCGCGGGGAGTGAGTTGCTCGTAGAGGAATACATGGAAGGAGAGGAGATTTCTGTCTTCGCGCTCTGCGGTCGCAACAGTCAGCGCCTCATGCTCGGCGCACAGGATCACAAGAGGCTGGAGGACGGGGACCGCGGTCCCAACACCGGCGGAATGGGCGCGTACGCCCCGCTTTCGCTCGACACGCCGGACCTGCAGGAAGAAATTCGGCGTCGCATATTCGCACCGACTCTCGCGGCGCTGTCCGACGCTGGCGCTCCGTTCGCTGGGTTGCTGTACGCTGGACTCATGCTCACGCGTGACGGACCGCGCGTTGTTGAATTCAATTGCAGGTTCGGGGATCCGGAAACCGAGACGTTGCTTCCACTCATGTCCAGCTCACTGCTCGAGCCCTTGCTCGCCATTGCGCGCGGTGAGTCGCTAGAGCACACGCCCGAGCTAACGTGGCGTTCAGGTGCGAGCGTGACGACTGTGCTTGCCGCTTCTGGCTATCCTGGCGCAATTCGAACGGGCAACACGATCACGTTTCCACCCCCGGTCGAAGACGTGTATGTGTTCCACGCGGGCACCCGCCTCGCCGACGGCGCGCAGTCGGCTGCCCTGAACGTCACACGCGTCGCCACGGACGGCGGTCGAGTACTCGCTGTAACCGCGGTCGCGCCCTCCCTTCCGCGGGCAGCCGCGATGAGTCGCGGATACGCCGAGCGCGTTGCGTTCGACGGTAAGCAGATGCGCCGCGATATCGGGTGGCGCGAGCTCGAGCGCGTTTCGACGCAGACGAATGCCTGAGCTTCCGGAAGTCGAGACAATAGCGAGGGGAGTGCACGAAGTAGTCGCGGGCCGGCACGTAGAGGCGGTGGCTGTGCCGCGGCCGGACGTACTTCGGGAGGTTACGCCGCGCACGTTCGCCAAACGCGTCAGGGGCGCCGTCATCATCGAGTCGCGGCGCCGCGCAAAGCACATCGTGATAACTGTCGACTCCGGCGATGCGATCGTTGTGCAGCCGCGCTTCACGGGCGCGCTCCTGGCCGAGAAAGGCAGCCAACTTACCGACTACGATCGTACGTACATCGGGGTGCTTCTCGGCCTCGATGCCGGATTCGTGCTGGCATACCGCGACGTACGACGACTGGGGACGGTTGCGCTCATGTCCCCCGAGCGGCTCGAGGAATATTTTGGCGCCCTGGGGGAGGAACCGCTCGGCGAGGGATTTACGGCAGAGCGCCTGTCGGGTATTCTTCGGGCGTCGAGGCAGCCTGTCAAGAAGGTCATAATGGATCAGTACAAGGTCGTCGGCGTTGGCAACATCTACGCGAATGAGGCACTCTGGCGCGCCGGTATCGACCCCTCCCGCGCTGCGGCGCGCGTCAGTGCGGCCGAGGCGCAGTTGCTGCGCGATTCGATAGTCGGCGTTCTGCAAGACGCGATCAGCGCTGGCGGATCGAGCATCCGGGACTACCGGAACGCATCGGGCGAAGCTGGCGAATTTGGCAGGCGGCTTTCTGCATACGGCCGCGCCGGCGAGCCGTGTCACCGTTGCGGACACAGATTGGTTGGAACGCACGCGGTGGACGGAAGACAGACCGTGCTTTGCACGCACTGCCAGCACTGACGGCGGAATGTCGAGATCGCGCGCATACACGTTCAAGGAGCCCACCAGCGAGGATCAGCTCGCCGTGATGCGTGCGACCGTACGGGAGACTGCCCGCAATGAGCCGGGCGTGTATCGCATGATCGCGGACAACGGCGAGATTGTTTACGTCGGCAAGTCCAAGGCGATTCGTTCGCGGCTCATGAGCTATTTTCGTGCTGCCTACCCAGCTGATAAGGGAGCGCGTATCCTTCGCGAGGCAACCCGGGTCGAATGGGATTACGAGCCGAGCGAGTTTGCGGCGCTGCTGCGCGAGCTCAGGCTCATCAAGCAATATCGACCGCGCTTCAACGTGGCGATGAAGCGAGACGCGCGACACTATTCGTTCATCAAGATCTCGCGTGGCGTGGCGCCGCGCCTGAATGTCGTGCGTGGTGCCGGTCCTGACGACGCGTCGATGTATTACGGTCCGTTCGTCGGAGCGCAGCGTGTCGGCGACGCGGTGCGTGAATTGAACGACGTGCTCGGACTGCGCGACTGCCGCGCCGATATGCCTATCTTCTTTGCCGATCAACGCGAGCTCTTTCAGATCGGGCGTACGCCCGGCTGCATAAGACACGAGATACGGAAGTGCCTGGGGCCGTGCGTCGGCGCGTGCACGGTCGCTGAGTACAACCGGCAGCTCGCGCTCGCGCGCGCCTTCCTCGATGGTTCCGACGCGAGCCCGGTGGACACACTCCGCGCGCAAATGCAGACCGCCAGTGACGCCCTCGAGTTCGAGCGCGCAGCGGTCTTTCGTGACAAGCTCACACGCCTGGAGGCGCTCAGGGAGCAGTTCGACCGGCTGCGGTTTGCGGTCGAGACCCTTTCCTTTGTGTACAGTGTCACCGGATTCGACGGCAGGGATCGCACCTACGTCATCCGGCGCGGGATAGTTCGCGCCGAGGTCGATACGCCGAGGACGAAGGGAGCCAGGGCGGCCATGCGCCGGCTGGTGGATGATATCTTCGGAGAGCGCGCAGCAGCGGGCTCATCCATCCCCACTCACGAGATAGACGAGTTGCTCCTGCTGTCGAGCTGGTTCAGAAAATTCCCGGACGAGATGAAGCGCGCCGAGCGCGTGGCCTGACCGCGCCTTTCGCGCAGGACGCGTGCGCATCGCCGAGGGGGGCTAGCCCTTGCGTGAACCCTTGTACTCGTCGCGTGTCTCCGTCGCGCGCGGATCGGGCTCGCCGGTTTTCGAGTCAAGCACAGCTTCCGTGGAATCGGGCGAATCCATGCCCCGGCCAACGGTCCGGCCCCCAAATTTATCCGCGCGCTTTTCCGCGGACGTTTCACCCTCGTCGCTGGATCGCGACTTGCCCTTGTCGTGCTCCGTCATTGCATCCCCCCATGAGGTTTCGTGACTCTGAAGCTGCCTGAACTTGCATTCATCGTGCCCGGGCTAAGCGCGAGGCGGTCGCCAGCGGCCGATACCAGTCGGCGCGTCAACTATCCGAAGCGGCGGCAGCGGCCGCCGTTCACGCCAGACGCTGCGTTGACGACGGCCGCGCTGGCGGGAATTCTCACTGTGTCGGCGTGTCGCCAGTCGCGCGCGCCCGCTGTCGCCACTGGGGCTCAGCAACTCGATTCACTACCCGCCCCGCCGCCGCTTCCGCTGTCTCATTTCAATGTGCCGCTCGTTTACGACTACACTCCGATCCTCACGCTCGTCGAGAGGGTCGTTCCGACGACGTTTGGATCGATAGACAGCGTGCACATGGTCGGCGACGACCCCAACCGCCACTACGCCTACGAGGCGCACCGCGGACCGTTCACGACGTTCGTTCGCAATAATCAGGTTCACCTCCGCGCGACGCTTTCGTACGCAGCGCGCGGCTACTTCAAGCCGCGCATAGGTCCGACTATCGGTGCTGGCTGCGGTGGAAAGACGCCAGCGGACCGCCCCCGCGTCACCGTGGAACTCGTCACGCCGCTCAAGCTCACGCCCGACTGGCACCTCTCATCCCACGCGCGGCTCGTCAGCCTTCAGGCGGCTTCCACCGCTGACCGCGACCGCTGCACCGTCGGCATAATCCACTATGACGTCACCGGCCGCGTCGTGGACGCCGCAACATCGGCACTCACAGACCAGCTTCCGAAAATCGATAAGAAGATCGATGCGGTTGATCTAACCGATCACTTCAAGGAGTGGTGGGACCTTCTCAATCGCCCGATCCGCCTCGCCGACAATGTCTGGCTCCTCCTCGGCCCCGAGCGCTTGCGAATGGGCGACGTCAACGGCTCAGGAAACAATCTTATCGTCGACGCAGGGCTCGATGCGCGCCCGAGAGTCGTCGCCGGCTCGGAGCCGGCTGTGACGGCTGCTCCTCTTCCGCCGCTCGGGCGCGACACTCTCGCCAACGGCTTCCACATTGTACTCGGCTCCAACATCGAGTATCAGACAGCATCCAAGACCATTTCCGATGCCCTCGCTGGTAAGGCGATCACCGAAGCGGGGCGCACCGTCACTGTCAGATCTGCCCGCGTGTCGCCCCTTCCGCACGGGCAGCTCGGCCTCGCGGTAACGTTCACCGGCGACGCGAACGGTACTCTGATGTTCGTCGGCACGCCGCATTACGACCTCCGGGCAAATGAGCTTTCAGTTCCAAACCTCGACTACGATCTGAATACAGACAGTCAGCTGATATCCGCGTACGCGTGGCTCCAATCCGACGCCCTGCGCTCGCTCTTTCGCGACAAGGCGCGGCTTCCAGTGAAACCGCTACTCGACAAAGGCAAGTCGCTTCTCGAGAGCGGTCTCAACCGGAAGCTCGGCGACGCCGTCACACTTTCCGCCGAAGTGGATTCCGTGGCTGTCGACGGGATATATGTCACGCAGCCGGGACTGGTCGTTCGGGCCGTTGCGACCGGACACGCCGGCATGCAGGTGAAGCAGAACCGTTAACGCCACCGTCAGCGCGGACAGTGAGCCGCGCTGGAACGGAAGTTGACAACGTTGCATCGTGTGGCGGCCGCCACCCCGCCACAACCACAGTCAGCCCTAGCCCATGTCTCATGTCGGTGCGTGACCCCCGGAAGCACGTCGAGCCACATCACAGGAAGCTCGTCGTTGCCGGATACGACGTGGTGGTCCTCGCGCGGAAGACGCTCGCCGAGCTGCTGCAGGATAACCTCATGGGAATGAGCGCCGCCGCCGCTTACAGCTTTTTCTTTGGGCTGTTTCCGACTTTCCTGCTGGCCGCCCCCGTCCTCAGCACATTCGGGAACAAGCAGCAGCTATTCGACCGGCTGTTCACGTGGATGGCGTCCGCGCTGCCTCCAGCCGCACTCGATCTCGTTCAGGCAGTCCTCAAGGACGTCATCTTCGCCCCCGGTGCGCCAGGACTGATGTCGGTCGGTGCGTTGCTCGCGCTCTTCGCAGGCGCCAACATGTTCAGCACGCTCTCTTCGGCGCTCAACGCAGCATATGAAGTGCACGAAACTCGGCCGTGGTGGCGCGTCGAGCTGCTTTCCATTGGCGCCACGATCGTTTGCGCAGTCACCATTGGCGCGGCGGTTGCTCTACTGATGGGCGGCGACGCGCTCCTCAGTTGGTTCACAACCACTCTGCACCTCGGCGAGGGATCGGAGGTGCTCTCTGCCATCGCACAGTACGTCCTCACGATCGTATTGATGGTGGGAAGTGTCTGGTGCATCTACATGCTGCTGCCAGATGTCCAGGCGCAGAACGGCTTGCAAACACTGGTGGGTGCGGGGTTCGCCACGGCACTCTGGATCATCGTGACATTGCTGTTCCGCGCCTACGTTATCCATTTCGGCGCGTACAATAAGACCTACGGCACTGTTGGCGCTGTCATCGTGCTGCTCACCTGGATGTACCTGTCGATGCTCGCCATCCTCGTCGGTGGCGAGCTCAATTCGGAGCTTCGCCGCGGAACGGGGACCACTGCCATCAAGTCCCAGGGCCTAGCCGCCGGCACCGGCGACGGCGGCCGCGTCTCTACCCACCCGGGAGTTCCTCACCCGAGCTGCGAGCTCGGTTAGCGCTCTCGCAGCCCCGGATTCCGGCTCGCTCACCACGATCGGCCGGCCCGAGTCACCCCCCTCGACTATGCGTGGATAGAGCGGTATTTCCACGAGCAGTGGGAGCCCCAACGAATCAGCCAGCTTCTTTCCCCCGCCACTGCCGAACAGCGCCGTCGGCTTGCCGCAGTGGGGGCACTCGAAGTAGGACATGTTCTCCACCACCCCGATGATAGGGACGCCGACGCGTTCGAACATCTTGGCGCCGCGGAGCGCGTCACCTGTGGACACGTCCTGAGGCGTCGTCACAATCAGCGCGCCGTGTACGTGTGTCGCCTGTACGAGTGAAAGCTGCGCATCGCCGGTGCCGGGCGGCATGTCCACTATCAAATAGTCCAGCCTTCCCCATGCGACGTCGCGCAGGAACTGATTGATGACCTTCATGATGATGGGGCCGCGCCATATCGCCGGCTGGTCCGGCGCCACGAGAAAGCCGAGCGACACGACGCGTACGCCGAACGCCTCGTGCGGCACCATGCGGTCGTGGTTGTCCAGGCGCGGCGGCCCGTCCAGACCGAGCATCCGGGGCACGTTGGGCCCGTAGATGTCAGCGTCCATAATTCCGACGCGAGCGCCACTCTGAGCCAACGCGACCGCCAGATTCACCGCCACAGTGGATTTTCCCACCCCGCCCTTCCCACTCGAAACGGCGATGATGGTCCCGAGGTCGGGAAACGCGACTGGTGTGGGCGCCGCGACCGGCTTGGGCGTGGGAGGCTGGTCCATGACCGGAAGCGCGCGGCTCCGGGGATTTACGTCTGTCATTCTTCAAATGTAAGGCGGGCAGTCCACAGGAGCATTCGCCGGCGTTTCTCCGAGCGCAACCCTCGCAACCTGCCAAACGGCCCCCCCTTGACTGCGCCAATCGGCGATATATCTTGGGTGCATGATATATCGGGCGATATATCGAACTATATCTTCGAGAGGCGGGTTATGAACGGATTTGATTGCGGCGCAGCCTGGATGCGCAGAGGGATGTGGAAGGGCAACTGGGGTTTCGAAGGCGCTCCGTTCTGGGGAGGCGGGCCGTGGCGCCCGCGGGGCGGCCCGCGAAGCGCACGGGTGTTCGATCAGGGCGACCTCAAATACGTGATCCTGCAGCTTCTCGTAGAGAAGCCGCGCCACGGCTACGAGATCATCAAGGCCATCGAGGAGCGCTTCGGTGGCGCGTACTCGCCGAGCCCGGGAACGGTTTACCCGACCCTGACGATGCTCGAGGACATGGGCTACGCACGCGTTACGCCCGAAGAGGGCGGCAAGAAGGTCTATGAGATAACCGACGAGGGCCGCAAGTATCTCGAGGAGAATCGCTCCGCTGTCGATGATATCTTCTCACGCATCACCGAGTTTGCCCAGAGTATCTTCGGCGAGCCGATGATGCAGGTTCACCGCGCAATGAAGGACGTCGGCCGCGCGGTGTACGTGCAGAATGCCAAGCGGACGCCGGAGCAGCTCAAACGCATCTCCGACATCCTCGAAGGTGCGGCGGCAGAGATCGGAACGATCGTGTAATCCGGATTGGCTCAATCCAACTGCAAGCCTGAGCAATCTCAACGGCGCACGGACGACATGTCGTC
>JALYTX010000091.1 GCA_030854055.1 Gemmatimonadota bacterium
CGATGAGCTTCACGCGCGTGCACGGGCACGAAAAAGGGCGGGCGCGATGCCCGCCCTCTGACGTTGGCGGAGCAACTTACTTCTTTTCCGGCTCTGCACCCTCTTCCGGCTTCTTGGCGCGAATAACTTCCGGCTCGGCCGACGTCGGCTCGGCCTCGGCGACAACCGCTTCGACTGCGGCGCGCGGCGTTGCGATCACGACGACAGCTGCGCCGGGCTCGTCGAGCACGGTGACGCCGTCCGGGACGGAGATCTGGTTGACGTGGATCGAGTCGCCCAGGTCAAGGTCCGTGATGTCGACATCGATCTGGCCCGGCATGTTGGCGGGGTCAACGGAGATCGTGAGCTCGCGAAGCGT
The DNA here is from genome assembly GCA_030854055.1 of Gemmatimonadota bacterium. Lineage (GTDB taxonomy): Bacteria > Gemmatimonadota > Gemmatimonadetes > Gemmatimonadales > Gemmatimonadaceae > Fen-1247. The sequence goes on from JALYTX010000091.1 coordinate 359, forward strand.
GTGGTCGATTATGCCACCGCCCAGCCGAACGCCGACGGGTGTTCCCGTGAGACGGATCGGGATGCGTACGGTCATCTTCTCGCCAGCGACAAGTTCCTGGAAATCCACGTGCAGGATGGCGCGCTTGAAAGGGTGTCGCTGGATCTCACGGATGAGCGCGCGCGAAGTGCCGCCCTCAATCGCGAGTTCGACGACTGTGTTGTCGGCGGAAATGTGCGACAGCAGCTTCTCGAGATCGCGAGCCGAGATCGCGAGGGACTGCGCCTTGCGCGCGTGGCCGTAGATGACGGCTGGGATCTGACCTTCTCGGCGAAGTGAACGCGCATTGCCCTTGCCGGTGCTGGCTCGGCGAGTTGCGGAGAGCGTTGCAGAAGTTGCAGATGTTGGAGATGCTGCGGCTGCTGGCATGCTGGACCCCTATTCAAATAGCGAGCTGACCGACTGCTCGGAGTGGATGTAACGAATCGCCTTGGAGAGGAGCTCGCCAACCGAAAGTATCTTCAGCGTTGGGAACAATCTCTCCGGCGGAATTGCCACGGTGTCGGTCACCGCCACTTCCGCGATAGGCGCGTTGCTCAGCCGTTCCGCGGCGGAGCCGGAGAACAGCGCGTGCGTCGCACAGATGTAAACGTCGCGCGCGCCCAGAGCCTTGAGCGCGCGAGCTGCTTCACACATGGTACCCGCCGTGTCGATCATGTCGTCCACCAGGAGACAATCCCGGTCGCCGACCTCACCCACGACGTTGACGACCTCGGCCACATTGGCTTTCGGGCGTCGCTTGTCGATTATCGCGAAGGTGGCGTTCAACCTCTTCGCAAAACCACGGGCCATCTTGGCGCTCCCAACGTCGGGTGCCACGACGACCGGATCCCTCAACTGCTTCTTGCGATAGTGTGCGGTGAACACCGGCGCGGCGTACAGGTGGTCGACCGGAATGTCGAAGAAACCCTGCAGCTGATGCTGGTGAAAATCCACTCCTACAACTCTATCGGCGCCGGCCTTCTGGATCATGTTCGCCACAAGCTTGGCGCCGATTGCCACGCGCGGCTGATCCTTGCGGTCCTGGCGCGAATAGCCGTAGTACGGCATGACAACCGTAACACGAGCCGCAGAGGCGCGAAGGGCTGCGTCGATCATGAGCAGGAGCTCCATGATGTTATCAGCCGGCGGATTCGTGGGTTGAACGATGAAGACATCGTTGCCCCGAACGTTCTCATCGATCCGCACGAAGAGCTCGCCATCCGCGAAACGGGTAGACGTGTTCTTGCACAGCTCGATCCCCATGTGGCGGGCAATTTCCTCCGCGAGCGCCCTGTTGGCGGTCCCGGAGAGCAGTTTGGCGCCGTGACTCGGTACGGACAGGCCGTCCATTTTTGTACAGCCTTTAAAATTAATGACGCCCGGGGCGCCGGTCAATGAGACGCGCTAGCGAGGCGCAGGTCGCGGCGGTAACCGCTTCAGTTGCTCCCGGTGGATTCGAACCACCATTCTCGGATCCAAAGACCGATGTCCTGCCATTGGACGAGGGAGCAGAGGCACAGCCCCAAAAACTACCGTATCCGGCACCGTCCGGTCAACGAGATCGCAGAATTCCGTAGCGGCGGCGCAGCTGGCAGATCGATGCCGTGGTCGCCGCTCGGCGTACCCGTGAGCAATGGGGCGTCGCTAGCCGCGCCCGATCGCGCGCGCTACCGACGTCGCGGTCTTGGTAAGCAGGACGCGGCAGCCCGTGGCGAGCTCCAGTTCGCTCGCAACTGGCGCCGAGTCAAAGATGCCGAAAAGCACCGATCCGGAGCCGGACATCCCCGCGAGGAACGCGCCGCCGCGGCGGAGTGCTGCGACTGATTCGGAGACGGTGGAGTTGCTGATCGCAGCACGGGACAACGACAGGTCGTTGTGTGAGAGCGAAGCTATGGTTTGCCAGCTGCCAAGGTCGTCGATCGTGATCCGAGCTGGGACGTGCGTCCCCGGCGTTAGTGACGCATACGCTTCGGCGGTGCTTATTCCAGAGTCGGGGATCACGAGCGCAACGTGTCGTTGCGGAAGTGCGGGAAGCGCAAGCATGCGGTCCCCATGTGCCCACGCGAGCGCGCACGGCGCGTCTGAGAGGAGGAACGGAACGTCCGCACCGAGGCGCGCACCGAGCGCCGCGAGCGATGCCTCGCTGTGCGCGCGCGGCGACAACGAGTTCATCGCGAGCAACACGGCCGCGGCATCGGCACTGCCGCCACCCAAACCCCCGCGCGCAGGTATGCGCTTCGTAATGGCGATGTGGAATCCAGCTTGCCAATCGGTACGCTCGCAGAATAGCACCGCCGCCCTGTACGCCAGATTGTCGTGCAGCGGCCCGACGTCCTCGCTGCACTCAATCGTGCGCGCGCCATCGGGTGTGAGGCGCACCGTGACATCGTCAGCGAGATCGATGCGATGAAACAACGTCTCGATACTGTGATACCCGCTCTCTTCACGGGCGAGCACATGCAGCCAGAGATTGAGCTTGGCCTGCGCCCGTATCGCGACGCACGTAGTCACGCGGCGCTCTGCTGTGACTGCAAGTCCCTGAGGTTCAGGTTGAGCCGCGCGGCGTAGATCGCGCCGAACGTGGTGATCGGCAAGAACGACAGAATGTGGAAGCCTAACGCCCAGCTCGTCGCGAGCGACGCGCTCACTCCGTACACCGCCAGCCCCAGCACCGCCACCTTCTCGAACACGCCGAAATATCCAGGAGCGGCAGGCACCGCCACGCCAAGCGCGACCATCGCCTGGAGGAGCAGGGCCGCGGAGAATGGCGCGTGGATGCCGACCGCAACGAACGCAAGCCACCACCCGAGTGCGTTGACCAGCCAGTGTACCGTGGTCCATCCCATCACAGCGGCGAAGTGCCGCGGACTGCGGAGGACGCTCAGACCTTCACTAAAGGTAAGGAGCGCGGCCTTGCCCCGCTCCTCGATTTTGGGAGACAGCTTGCGCGCGAAAAGCTCGAATAGTCGGATGAGTTGCGCGGGGAAGAACACCAGCGAGTAGAGCACGACCACCGCGGCGCCGACAAGCGTCGCTCCACCGATAGCCCAGCGCGCTACCGGCACTCCTGCGATGTTGACGCCGGCGGGAAAGGCCGGATCCAGAACCGAAAGGAAAGCAAGCAATAAGAGTACTATCGCGTCGAAGACCCGATCGACCGCCAGCGAAGCGATCGACGTCGAGAAAGGGACCGGCGTTTCGCGGGTGAGCACGTAGGCGCGTGCCACTTCTCCGGCACGCGCAGGGACCACGTTGTTCACCATCATTCCGATCGCAGTTGCGCGCCAGAGTGCACCGAAGGGGAGCTTTGGAAAGACGGGATCGAGAATCGTGCGCCACCGTCGCGCGCGGAGCGGAAAGATTAGAGTGGAGCAGACAGTCGCGAGTGCGAACAGCCACGGGTTAGCCATCGACAGCTCGTGAATCACCGTCGCAATGCTGACGTCGCGGAGCACCCACCACAGTAGTACGGCGCTGATTGCGACGCCGAGGACCGCGCGAAAGTGTTTCTTCAAGAGTTTCGCGCGACGTCCATCGATTCGCGCACCTGCTTTACCGCAGAGCGAAGTCCAACGAAGATCGACTGGCTCACAATCGAGTGCCCGATGTTGAGCTCCTCGATCTCCGCAATCGCGGCCACCGGGGCGAGATTGCGTGCGGTGAGGCCGTGACCCGCGTGCACAGCGAGGCCGAGGTCGGCGGCGAGTGAGGCGGCTTCCTGCAGCGCGCGCAACGAAGCGTTGCTCGCAAGATCGTTCGCAAACTCGCCAGTGTGGAGCTCGATGGCCTCCGCGCCTGCCTCGTGCGAAGCCCGCACCGCGCCAGCGTCCGGACCGATGAAAAGGCTGGTCCGAATGCCGGCATCACGAAGCGCCAGGATGCCGCGACCGACGCGCGCGGCGAGACGCACGACGTCCAGTCCGCCTTCAGTCGTGACCTCCTCCCGACGCTCAGGCACGAGTGTCACCTGATCAGGACGGACCGCGAGTGCGACGGCGATCATCTCTTCGGTGCATGCAAGCTCGAGGTTGAAGTACGTTTGCACCGCGGATTTGAGCGCGCGGACGTCGGCATCCTGGATGTGGCGCCGGTCCTCGCGCAAATGGGCCGTGATTCCGTCGGCGCCCGCCTCCTCGCATACCACGGCGGCTTCCACGGCGTCGGGCTCGCGGCCGCGGCGTGCCTGGCGCAGAGTCGCGACGTGGTCGATGTTCACGTAAAGGCGCTGGTAGCTTGCTCGCATATTCGGCGGGAGTATAACTTCTTCGGGATGAAGAAGTTAATGCTCGCTTTCGTGATCGTGGCAACGGCCGCCTGCGCGTCCGCCCCTCCTCGTGTCTCAGGAGTCGACCAGGCGCCCGGCGCCGCCACGTCGGTGGGCGCCGTCGAGCGCTTTTTTAGCGCCGTGCACGCGCAGGACTTGCAGGCGATGTCGCAGGTATGGGGAACCTCGCGTGGCTCTGCACGGGACAATCTCCCGCGCGGAGAGCTTGAGAAGCGCGAGGTGATCCTGCAGTGCTATTTCAACTACGACACGTTTCGGGTCGTGAGCGAGAGTCCGACGTCGGAAACGAGACGCATGGTGCGCGTCGAGCTGATGCGAGGCGGCCGGGACCGGCAGCCGGTCATCTACACCGTCCTGGGCCCGAACGGCCGCTGGTACGTCGAGAACCTGGACATCGCGGCCGTCAAGGATTTCTGCGCGATGGCGCCACCGGCTCCGTAATTCCGAGCGGTTCGCCGATCCTGACCCGTTTCATGCGTTCGACGACAGTCGCCAGCCTGACCCTCCGCAGATTATTTAATCATAATGTACTTTGTATCGCAAAGTAAGCAAGTTTTCCTTGGTCGCGCTCACTCTGAAAGCTCGACCAGGATCCCGCCCGTGAAGCGGGGATGCAGAAACGCGATGCGCCTGCCCTCGGCACCCATGCGCGGCGTGGTGTCGATGGGATCGACGCCGGCGGCAACGCAACGCGCAAGAGCTGCGTCCAGGTCGTCCACCGCTATGCAGATGTGATGAATCCCGGGCCCCCGGCGGGCCAGGTACTTCCCGATCGGGGTGTCAGGCGCGACGGGCTCAAGGAACTCGAGCAGCGACTCGCCGCTAGCCACGGCGCGAATCTGCGCTCCGTCCGAGTCGCCCATAAGGACCTCCGGCATGCCCAGCACGTCGCGAAAGAACGGGACGATTGCCGCGAGCGATTCAACGGCGATTCCCACATGTGCAATCCGGGGCGCCCTGCCCGATTGCGCTCCTTCGGCGCCAGACTTGCTCATTGTTTCGGTCGTTAGATTAGATGGTAGTAGGCGAACAAACTGCACTCACGACGAGCGGCATGGTTGCCGCGGAGAAAGATAAGATGTCGAATTCTGTTGAGCTTACCGACGCTACTTTCGCGGGCGAGATCGAGAAGCACAATGGCCTGGCGGTCGTTGATTTTTGGGCACCCTGGTGCGGTCCGTGCCGCATCGTTGGCCCCGTTCTCGATGAGCTCGCCACCGAGTACGCGGGGAAGGCGAAGGTCGCAAAGGTCGATGTCGATCAGAACCAGAGCCTCGCCCAGCGATTCGGCGTCCGCTCAATTCCGCTGATCCTGTTCTTCAAGGACGGGAAGGTCGTTGATCAGGTGTTGGGCGCAGTACCGAAGGCGCAGCTCGCGGCCAAGTTCCAGCAGCACGCGGCGTAGCAGTACGACGCTTTCGCGTCGCCTTCTCTACTCAAGAGGCGCTCATCCAATCATCCGTGGCCAGGTCATGGTGATTGAATGAGCGCCTCTTCCGTGTCAGACGACCAACTGCTCGCGCCGGCGCTGTACGTCGTTTCGACGCCCATCGGTAATCTCGGCGACATTACAGTGCGCGCGCAAGAAGTGCTGCGGTCTGTGAGTCTGATCGTGGCGGAGGACACGCGGCATTCGCGCACGCTTCTCTCGCACATTGGTATCTCCACGCCGATGTCGGCGTATCACGAGCACAACGAGGCGCGCGAGTCGCCGAGAATCGTCCGACGCATCGCGGCGGGCGAAGCAGTGGCCCTGATATCCGACGCCGGAACGCCGCTTCTATCTGATCCGGGTGCGCGCCTCGTTGCCGCTGCCATCGACGCAAGTGTCGCAGTCATCCCGATTCCGGGCGCGAGTGCGCTACTTGCCGCCCTCGTCGCCTCCGGGTTGCCGGCGGAGTGCTTCACATTTCTAGGGTTTCTTCCGCGCAAGGGCGGCGAGCGCGAGGTGATACTCCGAACAATTCAACGCTCGCCGTTCACTACGGTTCTCTACGAATCACCACAACGTGTTGGCGCAACACTCGAGGACCTCGTCGACGCCGGATGCGCCGACCGTCCAGCGGCGATCGCGCGGGAGCTTACCAAGCGATTCGAGGAAATACGGCGCGGCACGGTATCGTCGCTGCACGCGGGCGTCGAGGACGGAATGCGCGGCGAGGTGGTACTGGTGGTTGCAGGAGCTGCCGAGGCTGCCCCGAGTGCGGCGGAAGCACGCGAGACCGTTTCCCGTATGCGTTGTGAAGGCGCATCATCGCGCGACATAATCGACCGGCTCACCGCGGAACTCGGTGTGCCCCGAAACGTCGCGTACAAGCTGGCACATTCGCCCCCGGATTCCACGCCGGCTGATTAGCTTCTCTGGGTGGCAACGACCCCGAAAAAAACCCGATGATAGCACCGCTGGACCTCGTCGCTGCCGCCACCAGACTGGTGTTGGACGATTATGCCGATGAGGATCCGGCCCCCTCAGAGGCGGAGCATGTTCGCCCGGTGCGTTTGCTCGATGCTGACGACGTATCCGCGGATCTCGGGCCCGACGGACTAATCGCGCGCGCAATGCGGCGGTTCGAGGACCGGCCGACGCAGCGTGAAATGGCCCACGCGGTTGTGGGGCTGTACAACGCTGGCGGGGTCGGGCTGCTCGAGGCGGGCACGGGCGTCGGAAAATCGCTCGGCTATCTCGTTCCCGCGTTGAGGTGGGCCGCAGCGAATGGCGAGCGCACCGTCGTGTCCACGAACACGATCAACCTTCAGGAACAGCTTGTAAGAAAGGATCTTCCGTTTCTGCGCGATGCGCTTGCGCCGGAGCAGGCTGTGCGTTTCGCGTTGCTCAAGGGTTGGCGCAACTACCTGTGCAAGCTACGACTGGCGCAGGCTACGCTGCTTGGCCCGACACTCCTCGACGATGACACGAGCGAAGGGCTCGACGCTATCCGCGTGTGGGCCGAAACGACGGTAGACGGCTCTCTGAGCGATCTGCGCACTCCGCCGCGCGGCGAGGTCTGGGATGAGGTGGCCGCCGAACCCGATCTGTGCACCCGCAACGCATGCCCGCACTATCAGGACTGTTTCCTATTTCGGGCGCGCCGCGAAGCTGCGCAGGCAGATGTAGTGGTTGTAAATCATCATCTGCTGATGTCCGACGTAGCAGTGCGGCGCGCTGCTGGAAACTGGGAGGACGCAGCGGTGATTCCGCCGTACACTCGGCTCGTGATCGACGAAGGACATCACCTGGAAGATGCAGCGTCGGCCCACCTCGGTGTGACCACATCGCGGCGCTCGCTGAACCGGTTGTTCGGGCGGCTTGAGCGCCGCGGCCGGGGCCTCGTCAACACCCTCATCGAGCAGCTTTCGGCGTCGCGCGATCTGCTCGGCACGGCGAGTCTGGATGTCGTGACGCAGCGCATTGTTCCAGCAGTACGCGCATCGCGTGAAAAGAGCGACCTCCTGTTCGACCTGCTGCTAGCGGTGCTGCATCAGTGCGGCGCTCCGGTGCTGCGCATGGGTGACGATTTCGCGCAACATCCGGTCTGGAAAGGTGGCCTTCACATGGCGCTGACCGATCTGCTCCGCGAGTTGCGAGTGCTGGGCGAGAGTCTCACGCTCGTGAGTGACCGGTTGCAGGGCGGCGGGCAGCGTGACGACGCGATGCTGCTATTGGTGAACGAGCTGCGCGCGGTCGCGCGCCGGCTGGACGACGCGGCCGAGGGTTTGATGTTGGCGCTGCGGCCGCCAGCCGCAATGGAGCCAATGGTACGTTGGCTCGAAGTGAAGGGACGGGAAGGGAACGTTGCCGTGACCGCGGTTCCGCTCGACCTTGCGCCGATTCTTCGTGACGATCTCTTCACTCGTGTGAAGACAGCCGTCGTCACCAGCGCAACTCTCGGAACTGATGGCGACTTTGGATTCGTTGCTCGGCGATTTGGCCTCGATGGCCGGACGGTTCGGCCCGTAAGTGCGGTATTCGCATCGCCATTCGACTATCAGTCGCAAGCCCTGCTGGTGATCCCGACTGACATCCCGGCGCCGAACGAAGACGCGGCCGCGCATTTCGCTGCGGTGCTGGAAATCATCGAAGGTGCCGCGCGCGCGTCGGGCGGTGGTATGTTCGCGCTGTTCACGAGTCATCGCGATGTTCGCGCGGCAGCTGACGCCTTGCGGCGCAACGGTGTCGGCAGTGAATTCACGTTGCTGGTTCACGGGGAGGACGGGCGCGACGCATTGCTGTCACGATTCCGTGATTCGGGTGATGCGATCCTGCTGGGCACATCGTCGTACTGGGAAGGGGTCGATGTGCCGGGTTCTGCGTTAAGAGCGCTCGTGATCGCCCGGCTTCCATTCCGAGTGCCGTCCGAGCCGGTGACCGCCGCCCAGTGCGAGGCGATAACGGCGCGGGGTGGCGACGCCTTTTCGGAGTACATGCTGCCGCACGCGTCGCTTCGCCTCAAGCAGGGTTTCGGGCGGCTCATACGGAGCGCTAGCGACCGAGGCGCCATCGTTATCGCCGATCCGCGCGTAATCTCAAAGCGGTATGGTCGTGATCTGCTGCGCGACCTGCCACCTGCGCGGCGCATGACCGGTGCGTGGGGCGTACTGGAGCGTCAGCTGCAACGCTTTTATTCAATACCGAGCGCATCGAATGATTGACAGGCCCGGCAAGATTGTATGTGTGGGTAGAAACTACTCCGAGCATGCGAAGGAACTCGGCAACGAAGTGCCGAAGGAACCGCTGCTCTTCCTCAAGCCGCCATCGAGCGTGGTACGTGACGGAGAGGCTGTGGTTCTTCCCCCGCAGTCCACGCAGGTTGAACACGAGGGGGAAATCGGCGTGGTGCTCGGCACGCGGCTCTCGAACGCGTCACCCGAGGAGGCAGCGAATTCGATTCGAGGCGTCTGCGCACTCA
>JALYTX010000044.1 GCA_030854055.1 Gemmatimonadota bacterium
TCGACGAAGTGATCAACAACCCGAATTCGATTACCGGGCGGTACCTGCGCGGCGAGTCGACTATCGCCATTCCCAATCCGCGGCGCCCGCAGGATTCCGATCGCACGTTGCGGATAGAAGGTGCGACGGAGCACAATCTGCGCGACGTAACCGTCGACATTCCGCTCGGCAACTTCGTTGCCGTTACCGGCGTATCCGGATCGGGCAAGTCCACCCTTGTGGAGGACATTCTGCACAGCTCGCTGGCGCGTCACTTCTATCGTGCACGAGTCATACCGGGCAAGCACCGGCGGATCACCGGTCTCGAACACATCGACAAGGTAATCGACATAGACCAGAGTCCGATCGGACGCACGCCGCGTTCGAACCCGGCGACGTACGTCGGTCTGTTCACGCCGGTGCGCGAGCTGTTCGCCGAACTCCCCGAGTCCAAGATCCGCGGCTACGGGCCCGGTCGGTTCTCGTTCAACGTCAAGGGCGGACGCTGCGAGGCATGCGAGGGCGACGGGCTCGTGAAGATCGAGATGCACTTCCTCCCCGATGTGTACGTGCCATGCGATGTCTGCAAGGGCAAACGGTACAACCGCGAGACGCTCGAAGTTCGCTTCCGCGGTCTCAGCATCGCGGACGTGCTCGAGCTCACCGTTGAGGACGCGACAGAAGTGTTCTCCAACCAGCCGCGCATTCACAACAAGCTCGTCACGCTCAACGAAGTAGGCCTCGGCTACATCCACCTTGGCCAGAGCGCGACGACGCTTTCCGGCGGTGAGGCGCAGCGAGTGAAGCTCGCGTCCGAGCTGTCCAAGCGCGACACGGGCAGAACGTTCTACATCCTCGACGAGCCCACTACCGGGTTGCACTTCGAAGACGTACGCATGTTGCTCAAGGTCCTTCACACCCTCGTCGATCGCGGCAACACCGTGCTCGTCATAGAGCACAACCTCGATGTCATCAAGACCGCGGATTACATAATCGATCTCGGACCTGAGGGCGGTCTCAAGGGCGGGGCAGTCGTTGCGAGTGGTACCCCGGAGCAGGTGGCTGCAGTAGCGGCGTCACACACGGGCAAGTACCTGCGGCCCATGCTTCCCGAAGTACGACGACTAAAAGCCGGCTGATGGTCCCGCTTCTTGGGCGCTGAACGTCATCCGCCTGCGGCGGAGCCGCGGTACCAGCCGGTGCGCTGTTAATGAATCACGCGTCGCCGAATCGCGGCGAATGGCATTGCACTCACTTTCGCGACTTGAGTCCGGACGACCTCCATGACATCATGGCGCTGCGCGCGGCAGTGTTCGTTGTCGAGCAGCGCTGCGCATATCAGGACCCGGACGGTGCGGACAAGGTCTCGCATCACCTGTGGTGCCGCGGGTCAAACGGAGAAATGATTGCGTACCTTCGGATCGTTCCTCCCGGCATCAGCTACACCGAGCCGTCGCTTGGGCGAATCATCACATCCGCGTCGGCGCGCGGCATGGGCCTCGGCCGCGATCTTGTGCGTGAAGGGATCGCTCAACTCCAGCGTCAGTACGGTGTCTGCCCGATCCGGATCGGGGCTCAGCGGTATCTGGTCAAATTCTACGAACGGCTCGGTTTCGCACGTACCGGGCACGATTACTACGAAGACGCGATTGCCCACTCAGAGATGTTGCGCGGCCCCGAACTCCCGGAAGGTCGGAAAGGGCAGGGCGCTCGCTGAAGGGCGATTCCACGCGCTCCGATTCGCACCGGTGTGGCACGCGGCCCGGTCGTGGGGAGGGCGTCGGCCCGGGCGGGCTAACTGCGACCGGCAACGAAGACTATTATTCCGACTATCGGGTGTCCGCGGACGTATCTACAGGCTGACTTGCGGAACCTTGCCACGGCCAAACCCCTACATCCCTGTCCGAATGGGCCTTTTTGATAGCATTGCGCGCCTCTTCCGCGCGAACGTGAACGCCGCGATCTCGGCTGTAGAGCAGCCGGAAAAAATGCTCAATCAGATCATCGCGGACATGCGGACCCAGCTCGTGCGAGCCAAGCAGCAGGTCGCGGCCGCCATCGCCGACGAGAAGCGGCTCGAGGACCAGACCATGGGCGAGCTCCGCGAAGCCGAAGAGTGGGAGCGGCGCGCGATGCTGGCCGTAAAGGAGGGAAGGGACGAGCTCGCAAAGCAGGCGCTCATGCGCCGCAACGAGCACGTCTCGCGCGGGCAGCAGATGCAGATGACGTGGGAAGCGCACAAGCAGGAAACCGATCGCCTCAAGAACTCGTTGCGTGACCTCAACGACAACATCGAGGAAGCCAATCGCAAGAAGACGCTGCTGCTCGCCCGGCAGCGGCGCGCCGAGGCGCAGAAGCGCATCTCGGAGACGATGTCTTCGATGTCCGACAAGTCGGCGTTCGACGCATTCGCGCGGATGGAAGAGAAGATCGAGCAGAACGAGCGCCAGATCCGCGCAAGCGTCGAGATTGACGAAGAATTCTCAGGCGATGCACTCAGCAATCAGTTCAAGCAGCTCGAATCCTCGGCGGGCGACGCCACAGCAGACCTGCAGCTCTCCCAGCTCAAGCAGAAGATGGGCCTCGGTTCCGGCCAGGCGCCAGACTCGCACAAGCTCGGTGCGGGTGACGTAACTCCTCAGTCGGCTCGCGCGCTGCAGGCTCCCGATAACGGCGATGACAAGCTGAGGAGTTGACAAACAGCGGGACATCCCAGGGGAGCCGCACGGCGGGAACGATAACGGCAATCACGCTGCTCGTTCTCCTGCTGTGGATTTTTCAGAAGACAGTTGGCGTCTTCCTCCTGCTCTTCATTGCGATCATAGCGTCGCTGTACCTCGGCGCCGTACGCGATGCGCTCGTTGCGCGCGCAAGACTCCCCCACAGTCTTGCGTTCCTTGCTGCGGTGCTGCTCACGCTGCTGGGCGTCATCGGACTTTTCTGGCTGCTTGTTCCGGCCGTCGCCGGTCAGACCCGCGAGCTTGTCGATGTGCTGCCCGCGTACATCACGAGCCTCGAGTCCACGTTCGACCGATTTGTGGTCAGCCTCCCGGGGATGCGCGGCTTCTGGCCCACGGGAAACCATCAGGTTTTGCGCGCGGTGTACGATCAGTTGTCGGGTTACGCTCAGTCCATGTTCCCGCGCGTTTTCTCGATTGTCGGGATCATGATCGACGTATTCTCCGTCTTCGTGATGAGCATCTATCTGGCGCTTCAGCCAGGCGTGTACCGTGAGTGGCTCATAGCGCTTTTCCCGCCGCGCCACCGCGACCTGGTGCGCGACGTACTGCGTGACATCGCTACGTCACTCCGCGCGTACATTGTCGGGCAGCTCACGACGATGGCCGTGCTTGCGCTGCTCACGGCATTCTTCCTGTGGTTGTTGAACGTGCCGTACTGGCTCACGTTCGGAGTGTTCACGGGTATGGTCGCGATCGTGCCGTTCTTCGGATCGCTGCTCAGTACGACGCTTCCAGCTGCCTTTGTGCTCACAGGGCCAAACGGCGCAACGCGCGCACTGCTTGTGCTGGGTGTCGGGGTGGTGGTTCATCTTGTGGAAGGCAATCTCGTGTCACCTCTGGTGATGTCGAAGCAGGTGGAGCTGCCCCCGGTGCTCACCATCATGGCTGTACTCGTTGTCGGCAGCCTGCTCGGTCCGCTCGGGCTTGTGGTTGCCCTTCCAACGCTCGCCATGATCATGGTGATTGTGCGACACATCCTCATCAACCGCATATATGAGCGCAAGGGTGTCAGAAAGGCTGGCCGCAGCGGGATGATGGTGCTGCGAGTTCCGGTACCCGACGGAGGAGTTCTGCTCGCGGCCGGGCCGCCGGTAGATCTTCAGGCGTTCAAGACCAGAGTAGCCTCGCCGGCCTGATACCGCAGACGCGATTTGGTATTTTTCCGCCATGCCTGACGTGCGCCTGTACAACACCATGACACAGACGGTCGAGTCTTTCGAGCCGGCCGATGGGAAAACTGTCCGCATGTACACCTGCGGTCCGACGGTTTACAACCCTGCGCACGTGGGCAACTTCCGCACGTTTCTGTTCGAGGATCTCATGCGCCGCGTGTTCCGGATGGCGGGATGGAGCGTGGATCAGGTCATGAACCTCACAGATGTCGACGACAAGATCATTCGCCGCGCGTCCGAGCTCGGCGTTTCTATTGAAGCAGTGACGGTCCCGGTTGCGGAGCGGTTTCATTCGGACCGCCGCTACCTTCGCATCGAGGATGCGGAGCGATATCCCCGAGCCACCGATAGCATCGCCGAAATGATTGCACTCGTCGAGCGTCTCGTGGAGCGTGGAGTCGCGTATCAGGCCGACGACGGGTCCGTGTATTTCGCGATCGACCGCTTCCCGGATTACGGCAAGCTTTCGCGGCTCGACACGCGTGAAATCCAGAGCGGCGCACGTGTAGCGCAGGACGACTACGCCAAGGAGAACGCGCAGGACTTTGCGCTCTGGAAGGCGGCCAAGCCCGAGGACGAGGCGTGTGGCGCAGCGTGGGACTCCCCGTGGGGCCGCGGGCGGCCCGGGTGGCATCTGGAGTGCTCCGCGATGGCCATGCGGTTTCTCGGCGAGACGCTCGACGTGCACTGCGGCGCGATAGATCTCGTCTTTCCGCACCACGAGGACGAAATCGCCCAGTCCGAGGCCGCAACCGGAAGGGAGTTTTCCCGGTTCTGGTGTCACGGGCAGTTCCTGCTGACGGACGGCAGCAAGATGGCGAAGCGCGTTGGCAACGTTGCGACGGTAGCTGACCTGAAAGCGCAGGGAGTCTCCGGTGCAGCGTTCAGGCATTTCGTCTTCTCGACCCACTACAGAAAGCAGTTGAACCTGTCTCCCGCGGCGCTGGAAGGATCGCTGGAGGCGGTACGTCGTGTGGGCGACTTTGCGGAGCGCCTCGCGTCGGCACGCGGTGGCACGTCCGAGCTCGTACTGGCGGCGGATGAGCTCGAGCGGACGGCCCGCGCTGCTCTTTTCGACGATCTGAACGCGCCGGAAGCGATGGCAGCGCTGTTCAGCTTTATTCGCCGCGCGAACGCCGAGTTGGACCGGCACGGCGAGGATATTGACGCGCTGGCGGGGGCACGAGCGGCATTCGCGACCGTGAATTCCGTGCTTGACATTGTGCCCGACCGAGCCGAGGGGGATACGGAGCTTGCCGGTTACGTCGAGCAGCGACTGGCCGACCGGCGGGCGGCCCGAGCCAACAGGAGTTTTGCGGTCGCCGACGCGATCCGAGATGAGCTGGCATCGCGCGGGATCGTGATCGAGGACAGCCCGGGCGGAACCCGCTGGAAAAAGGCGTAGTGGGCGTTGACTCTGGCCCACAAAGTAGGGTATTTTTCCAGGCTTGCGTGGAAACGCCTAGCTGACGTAGCTCAATTGGCGGAGCAGTCGATTTGTAATCGACAGGTTACCGGTTCGATTCCGGTCGTCAGCTCTGCGGGTGAAGGCGGAAGCGGGTGGTCGCGCAGGACTCGGTGGGGTACCCAAGCGGCCAACGGGAGCAGACTGTAAATCTGCCGGCTCACGCCTTCGAAGGTTCGAATCCTTCCCCCACCATTTTGTTGCGGGAGTAGCTCAGTTGGTAGAGCGCTAGCCTTCCAAGCTTGATGTCGCGGGTTCGAGTCCCGTCTCCCGCTTGCAGGACGTAGGACGAATCGCTCGTGTAGCTCAGTTGGTAGAGCACACCCTTGGTAAGGGTGAGGTCACCGGTTCAATCCCGGTCGCGAGCTTTCGGTTGGGATAATCGACGCAACGAAACAACGAACCGAACAGGGAACAGGGACGACATCATGGCGAAGGCGAAATTCGAGCGTACGAAGCCGCACGTAAACGTGGGAACGATCGGCCACGTTGATCACGGCAAGACGACGT
>JALYTX010000058.1 GCA_030854055.1 Gemmatimonadota bacterium
GGCGCGGGGGCTGCATTGAACCCGGCGGTTATGAGATAGGCGCGATGGGTCTTCGGGTCCAGCGCCATCGTGCGCGCGCCGCGCTCGGTTGCGATGTTCTCGCTCGCAAACTTGCCGGGCGCGGGCTGCGTCACAAGAGTCAGGGTGCCGGCGCCGTTCGAGCTGAATGCAATTCCAGTGACCGGATCGAATGCATTTGCGTCGGTGCCGTCGTCGGTCACCGGAGTCGCGACGACGCGGCCGTTCGTCGCGTCGACCACGGCCATCATCTTGTTGCTGCATCCCGCAATCAGTAGATGATGTGCCACGTCGATCGCGAGCCCGCTCGGCTCCTCGCACGGCGCGAGCGGATACGTGTGCAGGATCGCCAGCTTTACCGCATCGAACTCGACGATCGTGCTCCTGTCTTCGATGTTGACGAAGACATGTCCCGCTCCGTCTGATACAGCGGTCTCGGGCTTACCGCCGAGTGCAAGGGTGCCCACGACCGTGTCACCGGCTGCATCGATCGCGGTCGCGCTCTCGCCACGACCGTTGAACGTGAACACGCGCTGCGTTACAGAATCGAACAGGATCGCGTCCGGATTCGCACCGGTGACCCGAATCGTCTTCGTTGGCGCCAGCGAGACGAAGTCGAACACAGTGACCGTGGTATCGCGCCCGTTGCTGGTGTAGCCCTTGTTCAGTCCGTACGCGAGTGCGATACCGTGCACTCCTCCCGTGTTCGGAATCTCGCCAATGAGTTGCCCGGAGTTTGCATCCACCACCTGCACGCGTGTGGAGCGTGAGATGAAGATGCGGCTGCGCGCAGTGTCGAACGTGACGTAATCCCAGCCGCCGTCGCCAACTACTGGAATGCGGCGAGTCACATGGTACGTCTGCACGCCGGTGCCGGCAGGGGAGGTCTGAGCCGCGATCGGGAACGCGACGAGCGGCGCGCCGACCGCGATGAAAGCGAGCGAAATAGTCCTGGCGAACACGGGAACCTCTTATCGGTTGGTTGGGCTTAATGCAATCATAACGACATCCGGCCGTAAACCGGGAGCCCTCACTGCCGGGGCGCAGGCGGAAACCGTACTTCTGCCACGGTTCCGCTCGCGGTTCCCGGCACGGCGCCCGATCGAAGCGACAGTCGCGCCTTGTGTACGTCCGCGATCCACTGTGCAATGGACAGCCCCAGGCCCGCACCGTCGCCTCGTCCGCGCGCGGCATCACCGCGGTAGAATCGCTCGAAGACGTGTGTGAGCTGGTCTGCTGGAATGCCGATTCCAGAGTCGGTTACCGATACGATCGCCCCTTGCGCGTCCGCGGTCACGGACACCCCTACGGAGCCCCCGGCAGGAGTGAATTTGATGGCGTTGTCGAGGAGGATCATCATCAGCTGCCGCACGAGCGCCTCGTCGCCCACGATCGTGGATTCCTCAAAGGTGTCCAGCGATAGACTTACTCCTCCGCGCGAAGCGAGCGAGCTCGCTGCACCGACAGCGTCCGAAACAACGTCGTCCAGAAAGAGGCGCTTCATGGAGACAGGCCACCCGCCTGAATCGGAGCGCGCGAGTAGCAGCAGATCCTCAACGATGCCGCCAAGCCGAATCGCTTCGCGCTCGATTGCCGCAAGCGCGTCGCGCTGCCGTATGGAGTCCGGCTCCTCCGCAAGCGCGACTTCGGCGCGGCTTCGGACAACCGCCAGGGGCGTTCGCAGCTCGTGCGCGGCGTCGGCCATGAATCGACGCATGTAGCTCATCGTTCGCTCCACCGGTTCCACCGATTTGCGAGTCAGGAACGACCCACCGGCGGCGAACAAGACGAGCGCGACCAGAGCCGCAGCGCCGAAGGCGACTATCAGCGCGGCGTACCGATCCTCAAGCTCGACCTGGTCCGCAACTGCAACGGCGACATACACGCGGCGGCTGCGCGCTGACGTGAAGCGGCGCGCGTAAACCCGCAGCATGTGGTCGTCTACGTGGTGCAGCGTGACGAGCGTTACGGAGTCTCGCAGAGCGCGGGCGGCAGTCTGCGCAATTTTCGGAGGCGCCGAAGCCGGAACGAGTGGAAGAGCTGCGCCGTCGAACAGATACAGGTCTCGGTCCGGTATGCGAAGCTCCGCCACTGCGTCCATCACCGCCCCCGACGCCGATCGCTCCTCGGTCTCACGTATGTTCGTCGCGCGGCGGACCGCGTCCGTCGCGAGCACCAGCGAGGCATCAAGTTGCGATGCAATCTGCTGCCTTATCGCGATGAAGAGGCCCGTTCCGAGCAGCAGGACGATGGTGCCGAGCGTGAGCGCGTACCACGCGGTGAGCCGCCGACGCAGCTTGAGAAGATTGTCCGTCACACTCCCAGCCTGTATCCTGCCCCGCGCAATGTGTGGATCAGCTTGGGCTCGAAGCCGTCGTCGATCTTTCTACGCAACCTGCGAACCAATACTTCGAGAACGTTTGTGAAAGGATCGTGGTTCTCATCCCAGACATACGCTGTGATGGCGCTGCGCGTGACGACGTTGCCGACGTTCTCCAGCATGCACTCGAGCAGCGCGAACTCCTTGGCCGTGAGCGATATCGGCGTGTCTCGACGGGTGACGGTGCGCGTTGGAATGTCCACATGCAAGTCTGCGACGTCGTATTGCCGAGGCGCGATAGCCGGCCGCCGCCGCGAGAGCGCTCGTAAGCGGGCTGTAAGCTCCGCGAATGCGAACGGTTTGGTGAGGTAGTCGTCCGCGCCCGACTCCAGTCCGCGCACGCGATCTTCGACCGCGTCGCGTGCTGTGAGCATCAGGATTGGCGTCGCTATCCCGCGCTCCCGGATGAGGCGACAGAGATCGAAGCCGCTCCCGCCGGGAAGCAGCACATCGAGCACGATGACGTCGAAGCTGCCGAGCACGGCCCGCTCCTTGCCCTCGGCGAAATCGCGTGCGGCGCTGGTCTCGATGTGCTGGTTGCGCAGACCGTCGGTTATGACCGCGGCCAGCTCGGGATCGTCTTCTACAAGAAGGACTCGCATGCTGTCTCCGATGCTGTTGCGGCAGGTGTTACTCGCCAGAATCGCCGTCGCGGACGGCGATGCTTTCCCCTATACTATACGGCGCGCGATGCCTCCGGCACCAGGAGCCGCGCGAGTTCCACAGCTACTCCGTGCTAAATGACCATGGCCGCCGATATCCGTCCCGCGCTAACGATGCTGTCCGAGGACGAGTTGATGTTCCGCGAAGCGATCGCTGCGTTCGCGGCAACCGAGGTCGCACCGCGAGTGAAGGCCATGGAGCGCGCCGGCAAGTTCGACCCCGCGCTCGTGCCACAGTATTTCGAGCTGGGCCTGATGGGAATCGAAGTCGAGGAACAGTACGGCGGGTCCGGGGGGTCACTCATGATGGTCACGCTGGCGGTGGAGGAGCTTTCGAGGGTGGACGCCTCCGCCGGCATCGTTTGCGACGTCCAGAACACGCTGGTCAACTATCCGATAGCACGCTACGGGAGCGAGGAGCAGAAGACACGTTATCTCGAAATGTTGACGAGCGGCACGCTCGGGTCCTACGCGCTTTCGGAGGCCGGATCGGGGTCGGATGCGTTTGCACTCGCAACCCGCGCGGAGAAACGCGGTGACTCGTACGTTCTGAATGGACGCAAGCTCTGGATCACCAACGGGGCTGAGGCCGGACTGTATGTGGTCTTTGCGACCATTGACGCCGCCGCCGGCTACAAAGGGATTACCGCCTTCATCATAGAGCGCGACTTTCCCGGTTTCGCGGTTGGCAAGAAGGAAGACAAGCTCGGTATCCGTGCGTCGTCCACGGTCGAGCTGTTGCTGGATAACTGCGAGGTACCCGCTGCGAACGTGCTGGGTGCGGCAGGGCAGGGGTACAAGATCGCGATCGAGACGTTGAATGAGGGGCGCATCGGGATCGGCGCGCAGATGATCGGCGTTGCACAGGGCGCGCTCGACGCGGCGACTGCTTATCTGAAGGAGCGGCGGCAGTTCGGAATGCCGCTGTCCGAGATGCAGGCCATCCAGTTTCAGGTTGCGCAGGCAGCTACGGAGCTGGAGGCGGCGCGTTTGATGGTGTACAACGCAACGAGGCTCAAGGACGCCGGCCGCGACATCGCGCGCGAGGGTGCGATGGCCAAGTTGTACTCCTCACAGGTGTGCGGGCGCGTGACGTCGCTGTGCGTCGAGCTGTTCGGAGGCTACGGTTACACCACGGATTACCCGGTCGAGAAATTTTTCAGAGACGCAAAGATCGGAACTATCTATGAAGGAACGTCGAACATGCAGCTGCAGACGATAGCGAAGGCCGTGCTCCGTTAGCACGCAAACGGTAAACGTATGTAGTCAAAGCGTACTCATGCGAGGACTGCAGGTGCCGATGATTATTACATAGGCAGGTTCACCAGGCCACGCCCCGGACGCCATTTGCATCCGGGGCGTGGTAAATTATCCGACCATGTTCAGCGCCGATTCGATCACTTTTCTGAAGCTGTTGCTCGATACGCCCGGTCCGTCGAGCTTTGAGAGCGCGCCTGCCAAGATCTGGCGTACCGAGGCATCGAAATTCGCCGAAGTGACGTCCGACGTCGCGGGCAACTCGATGGCTGTCGTAAATCCTGGCGGCTCGCCGACGATCATGCTTGCGGGTCATATTGACGAGATCGGCGTCATCGTCACCTACATCGACGATGATGGTTATGCGTATCTCGCACCGATCGGCGGGTGGGATCCGCAGGTGTTGATTGGCCAGCGCATTCGTTTCGCGGGCCGTCATGGCGACGTGGTCGGTGTGGTCGGAAAGATTCCGATCCACATCATCCGTCCCGAGGACCGCGAAAAGGGCGCAAGGATGCGCGACCTATGGGTCGATATCGGCGCGCGCGACAAGAAGGAGTGCCTCACCATGCTCGCGGTGGGCGATCCCGGGGTGATCGACTCGCGGGCGATCGAGCTCCCAAACTCCCGGCTCGCATCGCGTTCGATCGACAACCGGATCGGCGCGTTCACGGTTCTCGAAGCGCTCCGCCGTTACGCTGAAAAGCCTGGCGCGGCGAGGGTGGTTGCGGTGGCCACCGCGCAGGAAGAGATCGCGTATCACGGCGGCGGCGCGCTGGTCGGAGCGCACTCGATTCAGCCAGAGATGGCGATCGTCGTGGACGTGACGTTTGCGGTGGATCACCCGAACATCGAGAAGAAGGAGCATGGCGAGGCCAAGCTCGACGGCGGCCCGGTCCTTACCCGTGGCGCCGTGGTGTCTCCCGTGCTGTTCAGGATGCTGCGCGACGTTGCGGAAAAAAACAGCATCCCGTACACCGTGCATGCTGCCGGTCGCGATACCGGCACCGACGCGGACGCCATCCACATAGCACGTGAGGGCGTGGCGACGGGGCTGGTATCGATTCCGAACCGCTACATGCACTCACCGAGTGAGATGATTTCTCTGAACGACGTGAGCAATGTGGCGGAGCTGATTGCGGAGACTTGCAGGGGTGTCAACGATCAGACGGACTTTACGGCGAGGTAGCTGTACCTAGGGGCCGCACGTTCGTACGCCAACTATAAAAAAGCGGC
>JALYTX010000060.1 GCA_030854055.1 Gemmatimonadota bacterium
GTGGCGGGCCGGGCGGGGGTCGCGGGCCCGGCGGTGGTCGCGACGGTGGACGCGGTGGCGAGCGCGGCGAGGGCGGCGACCTCATCGAGAACGTGGTCGCGATCAATCGCGTAGCGAAGGTCGTGAAGGGCGGACGCCGCTTCTCGTTCAACGCGCTCGTTGCAGTGGGCGACGGCGCAGGACGCGTGGGCTTCTCCACCGGCAAGGCGAACGAAGTCTCCGAAGCGGTGCGCAAGGCCGTCGAGGCTGCGCGTCGCCACATGGTTTCGATCCCAATGACGGGCGGCACCATTCCGCACGCCATCGTCGGACAGCATGGCGCGGGCAAGGTACTCATGAAGCCCGCAGCTCCTGGTGCCGGTGTTATTGCCGGCGGCGCTGTCCGCGCAGTGATGGAGTGCTGCGGAATCACCGACATCCTTACGAAGAGTCTCGGGTCGACGAACCCGCACAACATGGTTCTCGCGGCGCTCGACGCGCTGCAGAATCTGACGACGGTAGAACAGATCGCGCGTGAGCGTGGCGTCGAGCAGAGTTCGCTCGGCTATCGCTCGCGTGCAAAGACGAAGGTGGTTGCGTAATGGCCAGGACATTCGTGTGGCACCCGACGAGGGGCCCCAAGACGACAGACAAGCTCCAGCCTGCTGGAAAGGGCCGGATCGAGATCACTCAGGTGCGCAGCAAGATCGGGCATTCGTGGCGGATGAGCCGCACGCTCGAGGCACTCGGGCTCAAACACCCGCACGACGTCGTGGTCCACCAGGACTCGCCGTCGCTTCGCGGTCAGATCAAGCGCGTGCGTCATCTCGTGACGATCGCACCCGCCAAGGAAGAGGCATAAATACATGGCAAGCAAGATCGGTCTTCACAACCTGTCGTCAGCTCCGGGCTCGTCGCGCAATCGCAAGCGCATTGGCCGCGGGCCAGGCTCGGGCACCGGCAAGACGTCAGGAAAGGGACACAAGGGCATCAAGGCCCGAGCAGGTCACCATGGCCCGGGTGGAGGCAAGCCGCAGTTCGAAGGCGGCCAGATGCCGCTCACGCGCAGACTTCCGAAGCGCGGCTTCACCAGCCCGTTCCGCGTCGAGCACCAAGTCGTCCGACTCGGCGACCTTGCCCAGTTCGAGGGCAAGGAGATAACGATGGAGCTCCTCCTGGAAGCCGGCATGATCCACGGAAGCAAGGGAGCGGCAAAGATTCTGGCGAACGGCGAGATCACGCAGCCGATCAACGTTCGGGGTCTCAAGGTCAGCAGCGGTGCGCGCGAGAAGATCGTCGCCGCTGGCGGGACAGTCGCGTAGATTTCGTGAGGAGACTCTTCTAATGGCGCAGACAAATCCCGCATCCGCTGTTGCGGACATCACGCGGAATACCGAGCTGTGGGATAAGATCAAGTTCACGTTCCTGTGCCTGGTGCTCTACCGGCTGGGATCCCACATCACGGCGCCGGGAATCGACGTTGTTGCGCTCACGGACTTCTTCGCGAACAAGGGAGGCGGCGGGCTGCTAGGTCTGTACGACCTCTTCGTCGGAGGCGGCCTTTCTCGCGCGACTGTCTTTGCGCTCGGCATCATGCCGTACATCTCTGCTTCCATCTTCATCCAGATCGCCGGTGCGGTGCTGCCGCAGGTCGAGAAGATGCAGAAGGACGAGGAAGGCCGTAAGACGATCAACCAGTGGACGCGCTACATCACCATTGGTCTGGCGATCGTCCAAGGCTGGGGTTTCGCGCTGTTCACGTCGTCGCTCGCGAACGCGGTCATCAATCCCGGACTGGCGTTCAAGCTTCAGATGGTGCTGTTCCTCACCACTGGCGCGATCTTCGTAATGTGGCTCGGTGAGCAGATCACGGAGCGCGGCCTCGGCAACGGGGCATCGCTGATCATCTTCTTCTCGATCGTCGAGCGGTTCTGGCCAGGGATTTTCGACACGTTCAAGTTCGTCACGACCCAGGCGATCGGTCCGTTCTCGCTCATCCTGCTCGGCTTCATAATGGTCGCCGTCGTCGCCGGAACGATCGCCATAACGATGGCGGCACGCCGCATCATGATCCAGATCCCGCAACGGACCATGTCACGCGGGCGCCAGCGCGAGGCGTCCCGCAACTTCATTCCGCTGCGCATCAATACTGCGGGTGTGATGCCGATCATCTTTGCCCAGTCTGTGATCGTGATTCCGGGTGCGTTTGCGCAGTTCAGCGGCAACCCGTTCATGCAGCAGATCTCCGAGCGGATGCAGCCAGGCACCTGGGTCTACTTTGTTCTCTCAGCAGTCTTCATCATCTTCTTCACGTACTTCTACACGGCGATCATTTTCAATCCCGTGGATATCGCGGAGAACCTGAAGAAGCAGGGAGGGTTCATCCCGGGCGTCAAACCGGGCGCCAAGACTGCGGAGTACGTTGACTCGGTTATCTCACGTATCACTCTTCCGGGCGCAATCTTTTTGACGTTCATCGCGTTGCTTCCGGTGTTCATCGCGGACATGATCAACGTGCCCTTCCGTTTTGGCGGAACGTCGTTGCTGATCGTTGTCGGTGTCGCGCTCGATACCATGGCGCAGATCAACCAGCACATGCTGCTGCGCAAGTACGATGGCTTCATGAAGAAGGGCCGCGTGAGGTTCCGTGGTCAGAGCGCCTTCGCGGGTTACTGACGCGAAGATGCACGCGTGATCATCGTGCTCCTCGGCCCACCCGGCGCGGGCAAGGGAACTCAAGGCGAGCTGCTTGCAGCTCGCCTTGGGATTCCCAAGATCGCGACTGGCGATCTGTTCCGCGCCGCCCTGCGTGAGGGAACACTCCTCGGCCTCAAGGCGAAATCCTTCATGGAGCGCGGCGATCTCGTACCCGACGACGTCATCCTTGGAATTCTTCGTGATGCGATTGCGTCGCCGCAATCGGCGCGCGGCGCGATTCTCGATGGCGCCGTGCGGACCGTCCCTCAGGCTGAAGGGCTGAAGCAGAATCTCGCAAGCATCGGCCGAAAGGTGGACGCGGTACTGCTCTTCGAGGCGAACCACGCGGAACTCATTCGGCGTCTCAGCTCGCGCACGACATGCGATGTGTGCCAGACTCCGTTCAAGGGGATCGAGCGGGGCACCTCGTGCCCCCGGGGCGACGGAGGCAGGGTCGACCGTCGCAAGGACGACGAGCCCGAGGCCATACAAAATCGGCTCAACGTGTACGAAGAACAGACGGCTCCCGTAATAGCGTGGTACGAGACACACGGGGTTCCCGTGCAGAGGATCGATGCGATCGGAGACGTCGCCGAAGTTACTGCGCGCGCCGCCACTGCGCTGGAACAGGTTCAGTCGGCCGGCTGAGGCTGCTGAGGCTGCGGAACGCAACATCATGATTCAGCTCAAGTCGGCGAGAGAGATCGAGATCATGGCACGCGGCGGACAAATACTCGCCGGCGCGCTGCAGCTCGCGGAGCGCGAGGTGCGGGCCGGCATGACGACGCTCGATGTCGATCGCCTCGTTGAGGAATTCATACGGTCGCATACCGGCGCCAAGCCATCGTTCAAGGGACTGTACGGATTTCCGGCAAGCATATGCTCCTCTATCAACGAGGAAATCGTGCACGGCATCCCGAGCGCAAAGCGGACGATCAACGACGGCGATATCGTGTCGATCGACGCTGGCGTCCTGCTCGACGGATACCATACGGACTCGGCGAGCACCATCGCTGTTGGTGAGGTGAGTGTCGACTCACTGAGGCTTCTGGATGTGACGCGCCAAGCACTTGCCGCGGGAATCGCGGCCGCACGGCCCGACAACCACATTGGCGATATCGGTGCTGCAGTACAGGACGTCGTGGAGCGCGCGGGGTTCAACGTCACTCGCGACCTCGTCGGCCACGGAATCGGCACCACCTTCCACGAGGACCCGCAGGTTCCCAACTACGGGAAGCCGAAGCGCGGGATCAAGCTCGCGGCGGGCCTCACGATCGCGATCGAGCCGATGGTGATGATCGGCAGTCCCAAGACGCGGCAGCTTGCCGATCAGTGGACGGTGATTACCGCCGACAGGTCCCGTGCGGCCCACTTCGAGCACACCGTTGCCGTCACTGCGGACGGACCGCGCGTGCTCACGCTGCTCGCAGCCTAGTCGCGGGCATCGTGCGCGCCGCGCACGGTTCCATCACAGCGCCGCTTCGACGAGGTCGGCTACCAGTGCTGCAGTCGTTGCCGCTGTCGCGGCCAACTCGCAGGCTTCGCGAACCGACGCCGCTGCTTCCGACGGATCGCGCAATGAACGGGCGTTGATGCGAACATTGTAACCGGCTGAAGCACATGCTGCGCTTGCAACGAGCGCGGCCGTGCCGGCGTCTGTGATCGCGTTCGAGTTCCCGTTTCGCGCGACTCCGAGAGCCAGATCGACAACGTTTACCGCAAGCCGGCTGACGGCCAGTGGAACGCTGATCGCGTCGAGCAGCGCTTTGCGAATCGCGATCTCTCGTTGCGCGCTGCTTTCCGGCGTATCATGCGGCTGGCGGCGCGCGTCCGTGACACGCGCGTATGATTCGGCGTCGCGCGCGGCGAGCGAGTGCAGATCGTGCGCGAGCAAGCGAGCGCGGATCTGAAGCTGCCGCATCTCGGGCTCGACGGCGCTGTAGCGCTCGCGTCCGATTGTCAGGCTCGCCACCATCGCCACCAACGCTGACGCGAGTGCCGCCACGACCGCCGAAACGCTGCCGCCCCCGGGGATGGCGTCAGCCCCAGCGACGCTTGAGATGTACTCGGACAGGGACTGCTCGCCCCTGCTGATGACTGCGTGCGCCAATCTGTTCTCGAGCAGGTGCGTAGCTATGTCATCGCGAAGCCGAAGCGATCTGGATGCAACGTCCGACGCGACGCGCTCGGGGATCAATCCGATTATCTCGCTCCACGTTATCTCCGCACCTCGCGCGCGTGCCTCGGCGTCGATCGCCGCATACGCAGCGGCGAGACCGGTTCGCTCGAGGTCCACGAGATTCAGCGAGACCTGTGCCTGACCATCGACCTCCAGCGCGAGTGCCTTGATAGCTGGAACGCCCCCGCCCGATTCTCGGATGGCGCGCGCTATCTGCCGTGCTATCGCGAGGTTCGAGGCAGGTCCGATGTATGCGTTGAACGCGACCAGGAACGGACGAGCGCCAATTGCGACGGCTCCGGCTGTCGGGTGCAGCGCGCTCGGACCGAAGTCGGGCGCTTTCTCGGGATCGGAGCCGATCGCCGCGCTCAGACTTTCTAGTCCGCCGCGACGCACGTCTGCGAGGTTTCTGCGCGACGGTCTTGTCGCCGCGCGCTCGTAGAGATACACGGGTATGCCGAGCTCCTCTCCCACGCGACGGCCCACCTCGCGCGCGATCGCGATGCAGTCTTCCATGGACGCTCCCTCCAGCGGAATGAAGGGAACGACGTCGGCCGCGCCTATGCGGGGGTGAACGCCCTCGTGTCGTGTCAGATCGATGTGGTCGCGCGCCGCGCGCACGGCCGCGATTGCTGCGTCAGGCATGACATCGACGGACGCGACGAAAGTGATGACGGAGCGGTTGTGCCACGCGTCCGATGTCACGTGCAGAACGGTCACGCCAGGCACTGCCGCGATGCGATCGCGTATTGCGTTCACGACTGCGACGTCGCGCCCTTCGGAGAAATTGGGAACGCACTCAATCAACTTCACGCGGGTCCCTCACGCCGCCGCTGCGCGCCGGATCCATATATTTCGCGCATGGCACGTGTATTCAGCGGCATTCAGCCTTCGGGTGAGCTGCATATTGGAAACTACCTCGGCGCGATCCGAAACTGGGTGGTTTTGCAGGACCGGTTCGAGTCCTTTTTCTCGATAGTCGATTACCACGCTATCACGGGGCCGTACGAGCCAGCGGATCTTCGCCGGCGCACGCGCGAGATGGCGATGTCGCTGGTTGCCGCGGGCGTCGATCCCGAGAAGTGCACCCTGTTCATTCAATCGGCCGTTCCCGAACATACAGAACTGGCCTGGATATTCAACACCGTAACGCCGGTGGGAGAGCTCGAGCGTCAGACGCAGTACAAGGACAGGGCCAGTCGCCAGGACAGCGTCCTGGCCGGCGTGCTGAACTACCCGGTGCTCATGGCGGCCGACGTTGCACTGTACATGGCCGACCTCGTACCCGTGGGGGAGGACCAGTTGCAGCACCTGGAGCTGGCTCGGGATATCGTCCGCAAGTGGAACGCGAAATTCGGAGTCGAATATTTTCTTGAGGCAGCTCCGTTCCTCACGCCGACGCGCCGCATAATGGGCCTCGACGGGAAGGCGAAGATGTCGAAATCTTTGGGAAACACAATCGGACTCCTCGACGAATCAAAGGTCGTGTGGGAGAAGCTGCGGCCTGCCATGACAGACCCGGCACGCGTCAGGCGAACGGATCCGGGGACGCCCGAGGTTTGCAACATCTACCAGATCCACAAGGCGTTCAGCGCCCCCGACGTCGTTGAAAATGTGGCGGCGCAATGCCGAACCGCGGGCTGGGGTTGCATCGAGTGCAAGCGGGTCCTCCACGTCTCCATGGAAGCTGAGCTCGCACCCATCCGCGACCGCGCCGAGAGTCTTCGTGCGTCGCCCCAGAAGCTGGACGGCGTTCTCGCCTCGGGGGCCGAACGCGCCCGGCTGGTGGCCAGCGCGACGCTTGGCGAAGCGAAGAAGATTATGGGGCTGCGATAGCGAACTATGTGCACCGGTCCGCGGTGACCGGGGGCGATTCCGGCCGCTTGTTAAGCATGCTCGCGAGCTCGGCGCGACCGGCCGGATCCCCCGCCGAGGCTGCGGCGCGGGCGATGTGCTCGAGGATTCTGGTTTCCGCGGGTTTCGAGGTCGAGGAGTTGCCCTTCGGCTACTCCGCGTGGCCGGGTCTGTGCGCAACTCCCGTCGCTGGCGGAATTTTCGTGCTCGTTGCGGCTGCGGCGCTTGGGGCTGCAATGCGCCGGCCGCAATCCACTGAGCCAATCATGAGCGTGGCGCTTGCGACCGTCGGCGCCGCGGTGGCCTGCGCTTGGTGGGTCGCGCGCTTCGGAACGCGGCGACTTACGTGGATGCGTCGAAGCGGAACGAACCTGGTCGCGCGCCGCGGTGTACCAAGAGTGTGGCTTGTGGCGCATCTGGACAGCAAGAGCCAGCCACTGTCGCTGCTGCTCCGGGCCGGTTGCGCAGCTACGCTGGCCCTCGCGTGGGGCGGAACGTTTCTTCTCTGGCTTCTTTCGGCGTGGTCCGCGCGCGCTGGAGCCGGCATGCCCGTTCTGGTGGCGATTGCCGCCGCCGCGGCGCTCCCGCTGCTGTTTTCGCAGGTGGGTTCCCGGGGGACGGGAGCACTGGACAATGCCAGTGGCGTTGCAGCGGTGCTGGCCGCTGCCCGAACCACCGGCGACGCGTTCCCCCTGGGCGTCGTGATCACTTCCGGTGAAGAATTGGGTCTCGCCGGGGCGCGGGCGTGGGCGGACGGGGCAACGCCAGCGGTGGCGATAAATTGCGACGGGGTTGACGACAGCGGAGCGCTGACGGTTACGGCGCCGCGTTCGCCACGGCGAGGCAACGGGTTTGATAAGGCCCTTGCTGCGTCCGCGCCGCACGTACGGCGACGGAGGGCGCTGCCCGGTGTTCTTCTGGATGCAACGGCGCTGGCGGACGCAGGGTGGGTGGCCTGCACCGTGAGCAAGGGCACGCTCGCTTCGCTCGCCAGAATACACACCTCGCGAGACACGCTTGAGAATATCTCGGGTAGCGGGATCGATGAAGCGGCGAAACTTATGGTTACGCTCTGCGGTGCAATCATTGCAGGAGAGTAGGGACTTTAGACTGCGGCAAGGGGGACGGGCCAAGCACATGGAGCAACAACGGCTGGGGGGTGAGCGGATGAGCGCACTCGATGCGTCCATCGCCGGCACCGACGCGGAGGCGGGCAACGCGACCGAGGGTGGGGCGGGCGCGGTGCAGGAGGGCAAGTACGTCTACTGCATTATCCGCCACGATGCGCCGAGAGACTTCGGAGATATTGGCATAGGCGGCGGCTCGCGCGTCTACGCCGTCGTGCTGGGTGGACTCGCGGCAGTCGTCAGCGACACGCCGATCGTCATCTACGATCCGACGCGCGAGAACGTGCTCGCACACGAGTTCGTCAACGAGACGGTAATGCGCGAGTTTACCGTGATTCCGATGTCGTTCGGCACGGTGTTCAGATCGGAGGAGGACGTGGGCCAACTGCTCCGATCGACGTACGACGCATTCACCGACGTGCTCGAGAAGATGAAGGACAAGATCGAGTTTGGTGTCCAGATCAGGTGGGATCGCGACCGTGTGGTGGAGAGTCTCGAGCAGGAGAACGACGAGATTCGCAAGCTGAAGGATGAGATCACGCGTAACGCGGCCTCGTCCACCTACTTTGCACGCATGCAACTTGGCCGGTTGATAGAAAGCGCACTCGAGGACAGCGCTGGACGTTATATGGCTACCGTGCACGAGGAGCTGAAACACGTATCGGTGGCCAGTCGCAGCAACAAGGTCATCGGCGACCGGATGATCATGAACGCCGCGTTCCTCGTCAACAGGTCGGACGAAAAGCGCTTCGATGACGCAGTGACTGATCTGAGCCGTCGCTTCGAGAATCTGCTTACGTTCAAGTACACCGGCCCGTGGCCACCGTACAATTTCGTGAACATCAAGCTCAAGCTGGAAAAGGCAGACTGACGTGGGCATTCTTTCGTCCATTCTGCTGGCGCCTTTCACCGGCCCGTGGGACGGCACCCTGTGGACGCTCGACAAGGTTCGGCGGTCGGTCGAGGAAGAGCTGACCGACGACACGGCGGTCAAGGAAGACTTCATGCAGCTCCAACTCGAGCTGGACTCCGGTGACATTACGGACGACGAGTACATCATTCGCGAGCAGGCGATAATGCAGCGACTGCGCGAGGTGCGGGAGTGGCGCGAGAAGCTGGGCATGGCGGTCGCCGGTGGTCCGGTGCGTGTGGCTCGCGACGACGATTCACGTTGACGCCCACGATTGACTACGTGTACTGCGTCGGCACGGCGGCGAATGGCCGGGCTATGCCCGATGGAATCGACGGTGCCCGCGTGCGCCAGGTCGGAAGCGATGGCGCGGACGGGCTGCGGGCGCTGGTGAGCTCGCTCGACGCGCGCGAGTACGCTGCCGAGGTCGTGTCGGAGCGTACGGGCGATTCGGCGTGGCTGGCTCCGCGGGCGAGGGCGCATGACGCGCTTGTCACATGGGCCGCTGACGCTGGCCCGACATTACCCTTCCCGATGTGGGTGCTGTTCGCTGATGAGCGGGCGATCGTGCAGATGCTGCACGATCGCGCTGATGAGTTTCGCAGAGCGCTCGCGCACGTCGCTGGCGCCCGCGAGTACGGCGTCCGCGTGGCTGGTGACCGCGCGTCAGTCGAGGCCGTCGCGGAGCGAACGAGCGTTGCACACGCTGAGCTGGTATCGCGGGCGGCCGATTCGACGCCCGGTCAGGCTTATCTTCTGCAGCGCAAGATGGCGGAGCTGCGAAAGGCTGCATCGCGCGATGCGGCAGCGCGATTGGCGGAGGAGGCGCACCGCGCGCTATCCAGCCACTCGCGTGCAAGCGTTGCACCGGCCGGCGCGCTCGCCAGAGAACAGGGCGTAATCCTGGACGGCGCATACCTGGTCGATGATGGGGCGTACGACGCTTTCAGAGCAACGCTGACCGAGATAATGCGCGAGTATCAGCCGTCCGGGATCCGGTTCGACTTCACCGGCCCTTGGCCGCCCTACCACTTTGTCCGTGACGCCTGACGATTCGGCGGTCGAGCAATTGACGGTGGGGCAGACATCGCTGCTGGGCGACGATGCGCTGGACCTCAGCGATCTCCTCAATACGGTGCTGGACCGGGGCGCCGTGGTGCATGGCGAGGTGACCATAGCGGTCGCCGACGTCGACCTCATCCGGTTGAACCTGGGGCTACTCCTCCAGGCAGTGGCAACAGCGGACGCGCAGCTGGCGCGCCGCGGCTCTGCGCCTGCTCAGACCCGGTCACTTGCCGGCGGCCTCGGTGCCGTACCGCACGGCGGCGGCGGAAGCGCGCATGCGCCGCTTCTTGCTAGGTCAACCGTCCATGGGACAGCGGTCGCGGGGTCAGGCTTTCCTGCGGAGCCCGTCACACGCAGTCTGAATACGGTGGCGCGGGGTTTGCCCGATCGCATCAACGCGGACGCCAGTGGTCCGGAGTCCGGGTTGGCTCGGCTCGTTCTGACGTTGATCGAAGTGCTCCGGAAAGTGCTTGAGCACCAGGCGGTGAGACGGATGGAAGGCGGGCATCTCAGCGCGGCGGAGATTGAGCGACTGGGTCTGGCGCTCTCTCGCCTCAACGAGAGGATGGGAGAGCTGAAGCACGTTTTTGGTCTGACGGACGAAGACTTGCAAATTGATCTTGGGCCTCTTGGCCGTCTGAAATGAGGAGCACTATTGTCTGAACTCGCTTCACCATCGCGTAGCACGGGGCTCGTCGAGATACTGGATCGCGTCCTCGACAAGGGACTCGTCATCGCCGGCGACATCAAGATCAACCTCGCCAACGTCGAGCTGCTCACGATACAGATTCGCCTCCTGGTCTGCTCCATCGACAAGGCGGAGCAGATTGGAATGAACTGGTGGCGGCATGATCCCCGTCTCACGAGTCAGCCAGGTCCCGTCGGCCACTCGGGCGCCACCGTCGGCGCCGGAGAGATCAACGACCGGCTGGAAAGGATCGAGCGACAACTCGCAAAACTGTCTTCACCCGACTAGGAGGAGTCATGGCCGTTGAACGGTCACCAAGCGGAAGCTCGCTAATTGATATTCTTGATCGCGTTCTCGACAAGGGCATCGTCATCGATGCCTGGGTCCGCGTATCGCTCGTCGGCATTGATCTCGTTACAGTCGAGGCGAGAATTGTAGTCGCCTCCATCGAGACTTATCTCAAGTACTCGGAGGCTGTCGGGATTACCCAGCCAATGTCGCGTCCTCGCGAGCTCGCGGCCGCGGACGAGCTCGAGCGCGTCCAGTTGGAGAACGCTGAGCTACGCCGTCGGCTTGACCAGCTCGGCGCATGACCGCTCCGCGTTAGGGGCCTACGACGGTGAGGCCGGTGGCTGGCTGGGATCACTTGTCGAGGCTGTAGCGGCAGCTCCGGATTTTCGTGCTGCGGTCTCGGAGTTCCTGGAGCGTGTGTGCCACCGGACCGCCTCGCAGCGGGGCTACGTAATGCTGCTCGATTCAGCCGCGCGACAGCTGCTTCCTATCGCGACGCGCGGGTTCGATGAAGCGGCGCAGCCAACCGGCCGCACTCTGGATGATCTGAGCGATCCGTTCATCATCGCGATGCTCGGCACGGACGCTGTCGCCTGCAGGGAAGGGCCGCCACGGTCCGGCGTCCCGCGCGGGTCGGCGGTGCTCGTTGTACCTATCGTGCAGCCGCGACAAGCGGAACTGCCCCGGTTCCTCCACCGCGAGGAAGCCGGCCGGCTGCTGGGCGACTCGTGCACACTACATCCGGCTCAGGCTGACGCAGCAGCCGATGCGATCTCGCGAGCGGCGACCTCGCCATTCGGGATTCTCGTCATGGGAGCGGATTCAAGCGCGAGAGACGTAGCGGATATAGCGCGCGTGACACGCCTGGTTGGGCCGGTGCTGGCCAACGCGGCTGCGCAGGAACTGCACGTAAGACGAGCGCAAGAACTAGCCGAACAAAGAACGGTTCTCACTTCGATCGTCAACTCGCTGCCCGACCCGATTGTCATTATCGATCGCGAGCGCCGGATCCTCGTGCAGAATCGCCGCGCCGAACACCTGCTTTCCGTACTAGAGAACGACTCGGAGGGACGCCGCAGAGCCGTCGAAATCAACAACCTCCTGTTGACCTCGCACCTCTCGAAGGACGCCGCGGTCACCGCGGGAAGCGGAGCACGCTCTGGCACAGGTGCGGGGGCGCGTGAGTTGAACATGGTGGACCCGGACGACGGCACCGACCTGCTTTTCGAGGTACTCACTCAACCGCTGGACGAGGATGAATCGGCGATGGTTTCGGTGCTGCGCGATGTGACCGACCTGCGCAGAGCGGCCGGAGAGCTCGAGCTTCAGGTGCAGCGCGTGCGGCTTGCCGAGTACGAGGCAAAGCGCGAGAGCGATCGTCTGAATCTTATCCTGACCAATGTCGCAGATCCGATTCTGGTTACCGACGACCGCGCGAATATCCTTCTCATGAACCGGCAGGCAGAACTGCTTTTCGGTTCGGCGACGTCCAACATTGGCTACGCGGCGGGCGATCGCTCGTCCGCGGTGCGTTCGAACGACACGAGGTTCACGACGTTCATTTCGGATTTCAGCCTGAGTCCCGAGGTGGCGCGACGCGAAGACATGGATCTTGTTCGTCCGGGTGACTCGCCCGTGACCATTCCGATGGAAGTCGTTGCAGGAAAGATCATCGACCGGCGCGGCGAGCCTCTCGCGATCGTGTCGGTGCTTCACGATCTCACCGAGCAGACCGAAAACGAACGCCTGTACAAGGAGCTCAAGAACTTCAGCAGTGAACTTGAAGCGCGCGTGAGTGCCGCGACCGCTGACTTGGGCGAGCAGAACGAGAGACTCCAGTGGCAATCACGTGAACTCGAGAAGGCCAACCGCCTGAAGTCAGAGTTTCTCGCGAGCATGTCGCACGAGCTGCGGACGCCAATCAACGCGCTAATCGGGTACACGGCGCTCATGTTGGATCGCATCTATGGCGATCTCAACGAGCGTCAGGAGGAAGGGCTGACCCGCATCCGCGCGGCGGCGCAACACCTTCTCGCGCTCATCAACGACATCCTCGATCTCGCGAAGATCGAGGCTGGCCGGATGCCACTGCACCTGGAAGAGGCCAACCTGCAGGAGGTGATGCGTGAGGCCTCCGTGCAGGTCGATCCGTTGATACGAAAAAAAGGACTCGCGTATCAGTGGCTTGCCCCGGGCGAGCCAGTTCGCATGGTCACGGACCGGACCAAGGTCAAGCAGATCATTCTGAACCTGCTTTCCAACGCGGTGAAATTCACGCACTCGGGAAAGATCACTTTAACGGCCGTGATGGAAGGATCGACGGTTCGTATCGACGTCGCAGACACGGGCATCGGAATCCGCAAGGAAGACTTGACGGCGATCTGGGACGACTTCCGTCAGGTGGACCAGTCCCGCACGCGCGAGTTTGGTGGAACGGGCCTTGGCCTCAGCATCACGCGAAAGCTGACGAGCGTGCTGGGGGGACGGGTCACGCTCGAGAGTACCTTTGGCACCGGCTCCACGTTCTCTGTAATCCTTCCGGTTCAGAGCGAGCCGCACAGCGAGCCGCACAGCGAGCCGCAAGCGAGCCACACAGCGAGCGCGCGGGATGACCATGAACCGCAGAAAGCGTTGACAGGCAGGCCCCCACACGTAGATTAAGACCACGCCCCGTCGCGCCAGACGGGGCGTTTTTGTGTGTTACGGGGTAGCCATGTTTGATGCGGCAACACGCACCGTTGTAGTGGTCGGTGCGCAGTGGGGGGACGAGGGTAAGGGCAAACTCGTCGACGTGCTCGCCGAGCGCGCCGACTGGGTGGTCCGGTACCAGGGCGGCGCTAACGCGGGTCACACGGTGGACCTCGGCGACTCGTCGTTTGTTCTGCACCAGATACCGAGCGGAATCCTGCATGACGGCGTTCGCTGCGCCATCGGGAACGGAGTTGTGCTGGACCCCGAAACTCTCTTCACGGAGATCGACGAGCTCGTCGCAGAGAGCATCGACGTCGAAGGGCGACTGTACGTGAGCGAGCGCGCACACCTCGTGTTACCGTATCACAAGCTTGTAGACTCCAGCAGTGCCGCCAGCAGAGCTATCGGGACGACGGGACGTGGAATCGGTCCCGCGTACGAGGACAAGATCGCGCGCCGCGGAGTGCGCGTCCTCGATCTCCGGCATCCCGCGACGCTGCGGCCCAGACTCGAGGCTGCGGTTGCGCACGCGAATGCGCAACTCGAGGCGTGGGGCAGCCCGCACCGCGCCTCGGTCGACGAGACCGTGGCGATTCTCGAGCGCCTCGCGCCGCGTCTGCTGTCGCTCGCCGAGGACGTCGGCCTCGCTGTCTATCGCGCACAGCGGAGCAACGCCGCGGTTCTCCTCGAGGGCGCGCAGGGTTCGATGCTGGATGTGGACCACGGCACATATCCTTACGTCACGTCGAGCACGACAACCTCCGGGGGGGCCGCGGTCGGTGTGGGTATATCGCCGCGCTCTCTCGACAGGTGTCTCGGTGTCGTCAAGGCATACACGACGCGAGTCGGCGAGGGGCCGCTACCCACAGAATTCGCGGAGCCGCTTCAATCGAGGATGCGGTCACTAGGAAACGAGTTCGGTGCAACGACCGGACGTGCGCGACGCTGCGGCTGGTTCGATGCGGTGGTCGTCCGGTACGCCGTACGCGTCAATGGACTCACTGACCTCGCCGTCACGAAGCTCGACGTGCTCGACACGCTCGACGAGATCAGTCTATGCACCGGCTATCGCATAGGCAGCGAGGAGTTCACCGAGTTTCCAGGCGATCTCGCGCTGCTCGAGCATGCGGAGCCCGTATACGAAAGCTTTCCTGGCTGGCGGACGTCCACTGCCGACGCTCGAACTCTCCACGAGCTGCCCGCGCCCGCGCGCGAGTACCTCGACCGTATTGAAATGCTGGTTGAAGCGCCAATCACATACGTCAGCGTCGGTACCAGGCGCGACCAGATCATCGGACTGTAAAGAATGAATTACCCGGACGTGATGGAGAAGCTCGTATCCCTCTGCAAACGCCGAGGCTACATCTTCCAGTCATCCGAGATTTACGGTGGTACGGGCTCCGTGTGGGATTACGGCCCGCTGGGCGTTGCACTTAAGAAGAACGTCAAGGACCGCTGGTGGAACGCGATGGTCCGGTCGCGTGATGACGTCGAAGGGCTGGACGCCGCGATACTCATGCACCCGCGTGTGTGGGAAGCGAGTGGCCACGTTGCGGGGTTCGTGGACCCCCTGGTGGACTGCAAGACGTGCAAGGGCCGCTTTCGCGCAGACAAGCTCACTGACGCGCGATGCCCGCGAAAGCCGAGCAAGCATCCGGGTGAGTTTGCAGAATGTCAGCTCACCGAGCCGCGGCAGTTCAACCTGATGTTCAAGACTTTCATGGGCCCCGTGGAAGAGAGCGCTGCTACCGTGTATCTGCGGCCAGAGACCGCGCAGGGGATCTTCGTCAACTTCCTGAACGTGCAGCAGTCGATGCGTCAGAAGATTCCTTTCGGCATCGCGCAGATTGGCAAGGCATTCAGAAACGAGATCACTCCGGGCAACTTCATCTTTCGTACGCGTGAATTCGAGCAGATGGAGATGCAGTTCTTCGTAGAGCCGGAGAAAGCAGCCGAGTGGTTCGAGTACTGGAAGGCGGAGCGCATGGCTTGGCACCGCGCGCTGGGCCTCACCGAAGTCCGGCTCGAATTTCACGAGCATACGCCGGAGGAGCTCGCGCACTACGCCAAGGGCGCGTTTGACGTGCAGTTCGACTTCGGCGGCACGCTCGGCTTCCAGGAAATCGAAGGGGTGCACAACCGGGGCGACTTCGATCTCGGTCAGCACACGGCGTTCTCCGGAAGAAAGCTCGAGTACTTCGACGCGCAGAACAATCGGCGGTACACACCGTACGTCGTGGAAACCTCAGTCGGCGCGGATCGTGTCACGCTTGCCGTACTTGTCAACGCATACCGGGAGGAGAGCGTGGCTGGCGAGGATGAGGGGCGCGTCGTGCTTGGCATACATCCATCGCTCGCGCCGATCACGGCAGCGGTCTTCCCGTTGACAAAAAAGGATGGCCAGCCGGACATGGCACACGCGATCGCTGATGGCCTCCGGCTCGAATTCCCGGTCGACTACGACGAGTCAGGCAGCATCGGCAAGCGGTACCGCCGGCAGGACGAGGTGGGGACACCGTACTGCATCACGGTTGACAGTGAGTCGGCTGCCAGCGATTCGGTCACGGTGCGCGACCGCGACACCCTCGCGCAGGATCGTGTGAACGTGGGCAAACTCGCGCGCTACA
Organism: Gemmatimonadota bacterium; assembly: GCA_030854055.1. Lineage (GTDB taxonomy): Bacteria > Gemmatimonadota > Gemmatimonadetes > Gemmatimonadales > Gemmatimonadaceae > Fen-1247. Next base: position 16,109 of record JALYTX010000060.1, read on the forward strand.
TCCGGGAGCGGCTCGCCAGATGAACCTTGAGCGCCTCCGCAAACGCGCTCAGGCATTATGCGAGGAAGTGGCGCGGGAAGGTTATCTCGCATACTCGGGCCTCAAACCCGAGGCAGCGCTTCAGGCAATTTACGCGCAGTACCCGGATATCCTGGACGACGAGGTGATGGAAGGTTGCGTCGCGCGGTTCCGCGAGGCGCCGTCGGGGTCGGAGGAAGGTCGCGCCGCTCGAATGATGCTCGAGTGGCAGGTGGAGTCCCGGGTTGGCAGACAGCTTGCACCACTGGACGAACGCGAGGTGCTGCTTGACAACGCTAGCGTGGTGCGCCTCGCGGACGGAACCGTCATTCCCTATCAGCGTGCCGCGATCGACATCGCGAACAGCGCCGATGCCGCCGAGCGCGATGCGATAGATGTAGCGCGCGCGCGCGTTGTTGAGGAGTCGTTCGCGCCGCTGCGCATGGAACGACTGCAACGTGAGCGCGATGCAGTGGACGCGCTCGGAATAGCGAATGGCTACGTCGCGACCTTCGAGGCGCTGAGCGGTATATCGCTTACCCGACTCGCGAACGAATGCGAGGCATTTCTGCGCGACACTGCCAACATGTGGGATGCAGTGCTCGATGAGCGGCTCAGGCTGTTCGGAGTTGCACGCGGCAGAGCAACACGCGCCGACTCGCTGGCCATGTTCCGGCTACGCGAATTCGATGACGCGTTTCCCGCCTCGTCCATGGAAGGTGCGATTCGACGCAACTGCGCGGAAATGGGAATCGATCCGGCTGCGGCCGGCCGGATCACGTTCGACATTGGCGACAGGGCAGGCAAACGTCCCCGCGCCTTCTGCGCCCCGGTGCGTGTTCCGGAACAAGTCTATCTAGTACTTCGTCCGCATGGCGGACAGGCCGATTACGGCACCTTTCTACACGAGCTGGGTCACGCGCTTCATTTCGCGAACGCCCGCCCGGACTTCCCGTTCGAGTACCGCTGGCTCGGTGACAATTCCGTGACCGAAGGCTACGCCATGCTGTTTGATCATCGCACGCAACAGCGTGCGTGGCTTCAGCGCTACACGCACCTCAATAGAAAGCGCGCCGAATCCTATCTGAGATTTGCCGGATTCGAGGAACTCCATTTCGTGCGCCGATACTGTGCAAAACTGCTGTACGAGATTCAGGTGTACTCCGGAGCGACAGGGTGGTCGGCGCTCCCGGATCTTTACGTGGAAACTCTCGCCGCCGCGACCGGATTCCGGTACCGTCGTGCGGACGCGTTTCTGGATCTGGACTCGCGGTTCTACTCGAGCCGATACCTGCGCGCGTGGCAACTCCAGGCGGTATTGGAGGAGGCCCTCGTTGCCCGTTTCGACGAGGACTGGTGGCGCAACCCCGCAGCAGGTCCGTGGCTGGTGGAAGAGCTTTTCGCAGAAGGGCAACGCGAGTCGGCGGACGAACTTGCAGAACGCGTCGCGGGAACAGGGATCAGCTTCCAGCCTCTCAAGCGGCGAATCGAAGCGCTGCTCGCCGGCTGACCAGCAGCTGGGTCGTATGCGCGGGTGGCCGTCCCAGCGCAAGCTCAGTTAAATTTCCATCATGGCGCAGATCGACAGGACATTCCAGGCAACGAGCACCACGCTCAGCGCGGCGGACGTACTTTCAGAAGCGAAGCGCTTCTTTTCGCGCAGGAATTCCATCTATACAGCGTTTCTGGACATGGAAGGCCCGACTTTCATTTCGCTCCGCGGAATGGGAGGCGAGGAAGTGGTCATCGGCGTATCGGAGCAAGACGGCGTCACTCTCGTGAGCGGGTCTACGTACATGTTCGACCAACAGGTGGCCCGATTCCTATCGCTTCTTCCGGTCGCCGGGCAGCCGGATTTCAGCACGGTTCCGGTGGCGCTTCCCGCGGCCGCTGCTACTCGCACATGACCCGGCGCTTTCCAAATTCTCTGCGCGCCAGGCCCGGCGTCGTCATCGTCGGCGGAGCTTCCGTCGGTCCGCACGTGATGTTCCGCGTGGAATCACCGGCAGTCTGGGACGTCGTATTGGTTGACGCGCACGGCAGCGACTCAGTGCGCGCGGCCAAGCTCTGCGCGCTCGACGCGCTTCTTCCGGACGCGCTTTTTCCGGACGATTTTTCTGTCAAGCTCGGGGGCTGCGAGATATTCGATGAGTCCCGGTCGCTGACGGATGTCGGCGTCGCGAATGGGTCCACTCTGCTGGTTGCTCAACGGAGACGGCGCCCCGCAAGATAGTGCTTCCCGCGCGTGCATACCGGCCCCACTTCTAGAGGCCGTCGGTCTGCCAGTCCGCCACTCCTTTCCCGCATACACCGCGCGATGCACCGCACCGCATTCATCTCCAGCTCCGACTGCGGTCGGCACGATACCGGCTGGGGCCACCCGGAGCACGTTGGTCGCCTTGTCGCAATAATGCGCGCGGTGCGTAACGACTACGAGATGTTCCCGCTGCTGGATCATGTGCAGGGGCGCAGCGCGACGGTCGATGAGCTGGCGCTGGTGCACGATCGCCAATATGTCGAGAGCATAAGAAGGATATGCGCTGCCGGTGGCGGCCGCCTCGACGTCGATACCGTTGCGAGTGAGGGCTCCTGGGATGCTGCGACCGCGGCAGCGGGGTGCGTACTCGATGCGCTCGACATGGCATTCGACGGCCGCGCGAAACGGAGCTTGTGCGCCGTGCGGCCGCCGGGCCATCACGCGCTCTGCGACAGGTCCATGGGTTTCTGCATCTTCGGCAGCGTCGCCGTCGGCGCATTCTACGCGCTGGAGAAGCTTGGGGCATCGCGCGTGCTCATCGCCGACTGGGACGTCCACCACGGGAACGGCACTCAGGCGCTGGTGCAGTCGGATTCCCGAATACGGTTCCTGTCCATGCACCAGTGGCCATTCTATCCGGGGACTGGCGCTGCGAATGACCGTGGCCCGTTCGGCACGGTGACGAACGTTCCGTTGCGCGCCGGCCTCGCTCCAACCGACTATGTCGACGCATTCGAGCGGGCGTTCGACTCGGTTCTGTCCGACTTCAGACCTGATGTCATCCTTCTCTCCGCGGGGTTCGACTGCCTCGCCGGTGATGCGATCGGCGGATTTACGCTCGAGATGGAGCACGTGGACCGACTCACCCGCTTCGTTGTTCAGCGCGCCGAGGAGCAATGCGAAGGGCGGCTCGTCAGCGCGCTGGAGGGCGGTTACACCCCGGCGCGCCTCGCCGAGGCGGTCGTGGTACACCTGCGCGGGCTCGCCGGGTTGCCTGCGGCCAGATAGCTTTCGATACAGATGGCTGAAGGCAATCGAGCGACCCCCGCGCCCGCGGTACTGCGGTTGGTACAGATGGCAATTATCGATCGTTGGCGGGCCACGGGAGAGGATCTCTACCGCGAGGTCGTCCGGCTCGCCGAGGTCGAGCGAGGGCACGAGATTGTCGTCGCGGGCTGCGGACGCGGTGTTACGACGGAGTGGCTCGCCCGCCGCACCGGCGCGTCGGTGACGGGCGTCGACCCGGAATACGACGACATTCACCAGGCTGAGGACCACGCGCGCGAAAGTGGCCTCGGACTGAGCTACCAGCAGGCCCAGCTCGACGACCTGCCGTACGAGAGCGATGTCTTTGACGCGGCGATTGGAGAGCCGGAAATTGCAGCGGCCGCATCGACTGAGCAGGCCGTCGCCGAACTGGCCAGGGTTACGAAGCCGATGGGCGCGGTGGTTCTGCTTCAGCTCACGTGGAGTTCCGAGCTGCACGCATCCCGCAGGGAGCTGGTCGTCGAGCGGCTGGGGCTCCGACCGCGCATGCTTGTAGAGTGGAAGCAGATGCTGCGCGATGCGGGTGTCGTGGAGATCCAGGTGACAGACTGGACCAACGAATGCGACGTCGAGCTCGTCACGAACGGCGCCGACGCATCCCCACGATTGAACTGGCAGGGAAAGCTACAGGTCATGGGTCGCGCGCTCCGGCGATCCGGGTGGGCCGAGGCACGTCAGGCGCTCGCGCGGGAGACGGAGCTGCTGCGCGATCTGTCGCGGGAGCGCTCCATGAATTTCTCGATCATCAAGGGTGTGAAGTGGCCGCATACTCTTCCCGCTCAGGAAAGAGCGGGGCGTGGCGCGCATGGCTAGCGCGCCTCCGAAGGCCCTCCGTTTTTACGGCGTGGTTGACGCGGACAGCGTGGATCAGGAACTGCTTTCCGCGCATGGCGTTTCGCTGATCACGTACCGTGAGCTGGGCGCGTTAGTCGCGCGCGCGAGTTACGTCCGCGTGAAACTGGGCGATGCAGAGCTGCAGGATTTCGTGCGGGTGGTCGACGCGCTGTGCGCCGCCGGGCCGGTAGTTCCCGCGCCGCCTGGCACGGTGTTTCGCGATGAGCGCGTTCTCTCGCGATGGCTCGACATTCACTACGCCAAGCTGCACGAGGCACTCTCGCTCCTTGACCAGCGTGATGATGGTCGGGCTCCGTACGACTTTGTCCGCATGGAACTCGGGGCCTAGTGTTCTGTCCGGCGTGTGGGTCGTGGAACCGCGGTAACGCGGCGCGCTGCACTCGCTGCGACGCAGCTCTCCCGGCTGTGTCGGCGCGTGACGAACGGCCCGACGCCGACATAACGTCGCTCAGGCACGTCATTGGCGGACGATACAGCGTGTCTCACCGTATTGGCGACGGCGGTATGGCCACTGTGTACTACGCCATGCACACCGCGCTCGACCGCCCGGTGGTTCTGAAAGTGCTGCACCCTCACCTTGCACGCGACGCCGACATGCGTGAGCGGTTCCGGCGCGAAGCAGAGACAGCCGCGCAGCTCGTGCACCCGCACGTATGCACAATTATCGATTTTGGAATGACGGAGCGCCACGTATTCACGGTGATGCCCTACCTCTCCCGCGGCACCCTCGGGGACCGCATCGCGGGCCGGCGTGCGCTCGCCCCGGAGCGCGTCGCGGCGGTCTGCGCCCAGGTCGCGAGTGCGCTTGACTATGCGCACAGGCACGGTGTCATCCACCGCGACATCAAGCCTGACAACGTACTGTTCGATGAGGACGAGCACGCTGTTGTTACGGATTTTGGAATCGCAACCGCGCACTTTCGCCCGCGAATGACCGGTACCGGGCATGTGATGGGTACGCCGCACTACATGTCGCCGGAACAGGCACGCGGGCGACTGCTGGACGGACGAAGTGATCTATATACTTTGGGCATCCTGATGTACGAGACGCTTGTAGGATTCGTGCCGTTCGATGGCGCCGACATCTATTCGATAACATCCAAGCACCTGGAGGAGACACCTGTCGCACCGGATATGGTGGATTCCAGAGTACCAGCGGCGCTGTCGGCTGTGGTGATGCGCTGCCTCGCGAAGGACCCGTCGACACGATATCAGCGGGGCAACGACGTCGCCGACGCGCTCATCCAGTACCTCACGCAGGCGGGGTCCCCGAATCCGGAGAAGCGCAACGGCTGGTTCTCCCGCGTGCTTCCCTCGTTCGTAAACACGTCGTGAAGCTCGCGTGGGAACGGATCTCACTCCAGACCCGACTTCCGTTTGTAATTGCGCGATGGGGATACTCGGGTCATGAGAACGTTATTGTCTCGATTACCGACGATGGAGTCACTGGCATGGGCGAAGCCGCGCCCAATCGGTACTACGGTGAGTCGGCGGAGTCGGTGGTCGCGGCGCTGGAGCGCTACGCGCCGGTCGTGGAGCGTGCGAGATCGTGGTCCCTCGAAGCCACCGAAGCCAATCTCGCTGCAACGTTAAAGGGCAATGCATCGGCGCGCGGTGCGATTAGCTCCGCGCTGCACGACCTTCACGCCCGGAAGCTTGGCGTGCCGCTTTACCGGCTCTGGGGACTCGACACAGATAGCGAGACGCTATCAAGCTACACTATCGCGATCGACGACGTCGCCGGACTGAAGCGACGCGTCGCCGAGGCGGCCGAGTACCCAATTCTCAAGATCAAGCTCGGTACCGATCGCGACACCGAAATCGTCCGGACTGTCAGGGAGGCGGCGCCGGAGAAGGTGCTTCGCGTAGACGCGAACGCGGCGTGGACCGTGCAGCAGGCGCTGTCGCGGTGCGCGATGCTGCGGGACTTCGGCGTCGAGTCTGTAGAGCAACCCGTGGCCGCGGGCGACATTGATGGAATGCGCCTCGTGCGCGCGCGCTGCGGAATGCCCGTGATTGCCGACGAATCCTGCCTCGTTGCCCAAGATGTGCCGCGACTCGCTGGCGCGTGTGACGCTATAAACATCAAACTCGCCAAGTGCGGCAGTCTGCGAGAGGCGCTTCGGCTCGTGCACGTTGCGCGTGCACACGACATGGCGGTCATGGCCGGGTGCATGATCGAGACCTCGCTCGGGATAAGCGCAATCGCCCAGATCGCACCGCTGCTCGACACCTCCGACTTCGACGGCGCTGCGCTGCTCGCCACCGATCCGTTCGACGGAGTGACCATCGCTGACGGGCGTGTCCGGCTAACGGATCGGCCCGGACTCGGCGCGGAACGTCGACCGCCAGCGTGACGGACGCGGCGCATAGTCTTGTGGAAGTTGCGCTGCCGGTTCCGCTCTTCCAGACGTTCGTATACTCGGTGGACAGGGAACATGAGCACGCGGCTCGGATCGGGAGCAGAGTGCTCGTACCGTTTCGCAAGCGCCAGGAAATCGGGATCGTCACGGCGCTGGACGCGGCTCCGCCGAGACGCGGTGTGGTGAAGCCGGTCTCGGCCGTTCCTGACGAGGATCCGGCGGTCGATGCGGCGCTCCTGTCACTGTCGCGCTGGATCTCGGAGTATTACATAGTGCCGCTCGGCGTAGTCCTCCGGTCGGTGCTTCCCGCATTGCTGGCGGGGGCCGCCCAGCCCAATCCGAGGCCCAAGACGCGTCGCGTTGTGCGCATTCGTGACGATATCCCCACGCTTCTCCAGAGAGAGAAGGCATTTGTCCGTGCGCCACAGCAGCGCGCGCTGTTCGAGCTCCTGGAGTCACTGGGCGGCGCCAGCAGCGTCGCCCATCTGCTCGAACAGCTCAATTTCTCCAGCACGGTGCTGCGGTCGCTTGAGAAGCGCGCGCTTATAACGATCGAGCACGAGCGCGTCGATCGCGACCCGTTCGGGAGTCGCGCCGGCCGTCTCGAGCCGCGGCGCAACCCGACGCCGCAGCAGCTCGGGGTAATCGAGCGTATGAAGGCCGCGGATCCTGGAGCGGTGTTTCTTCTGCACGGCGTCACAGGCAGTGGCAAGACTCTGGTCTACATTGAACTGCTCCGGGAGATCGTGCACGTTCGCGGCAAGACCGCAATAGTTCTTGTGCCGGAGATCGCGCTGACGCCGCAGACAGTGGACCGCTTTCGCGCTGTTTTCGGCGACGACGTTGCGGTGCTGCACAGCGCTTTGAGCGATGGCGAGCGATACGATGCGTGGCGGGCGCTGAAGCGCGGCGAGAAACGGATTGCAGTGGGCGCGCGCTCGGCCGTGTTCGCGCCGTTGGCAAATCTCGGCGCCATAATCGTGGATGAGGAGCACGAGTCGAGCTACAAGCAGGGTGAGACTCCACGGTACCACGCGCGCGAGACGGCGATAGTGCGCGCGACGAATGAAGGTGCGATCGTCGTTCTCGGAAGCGCGACGCCATCGCTCGAAAGCTGGACGAACGCGGCGTCGAAAAAATTCACGCTGCTCACGCTTCCCGACCGTGTGGGCGGCGCTACGCTCCCGCGGATCGGGGTGGTGGACCTCAGAAAACGCGTGCCGGATCATGCCGCTGCGGCCGGGGAGGACGATTATCAGCGGGTCGTGACGGAGCCGCTTGACGCCGCGCTACGTGCCCGCCTCGACCGGGGAGAGCAGAGCATTCTTCTGCTCAACCGACGGGGTTACTCCGCCTTCGTTCAGTGCGAGGCGTGCGGCAACGTTGCCGCGTGTCCCAACTGCAGCATCACGCTGACCTATCATCGCTCGCCGGAGCGGCTGGTGTGTCACTACTGCATGCATCAGGAAGCGCCGCAGCGAACGTGCAGTCGCTGCGGCGGCGCCACCCTGCGTCGTCGCGGCCTCGGCACCCAGCAAATTGAACGTCTCGTATGCGAGCGCTTTCCCGCGGCGCGCGTGGCGCGCATGGACGTGGATACGACCTCGGCGAAATGGGCTCATACCGAAATCCTCGACCGCGTCGGGGCAGGCGACGTTGACATCCTGCTCGGCACCCAGATGATTGCCAAAGGGCTCGACTTTCCAAACGTCACGTTCGTTGGCGTCATAGACGCGGACGTGGGCATCAACCTGCCCGATTTTCGTGCGAGCGAACGCTGTTTTCAGCTGTTGAGCCAGGTGGCTGGGCGGTCCGGTCGCGGCGCCAAGGGCGGGGAAGTACTCATTCAGACGCGGGTTCCGTCGCACCATGCGGTCAAGTGCGCAGTGACGCACGACTACGCGACGTTTGTCGCAGAGGAGCTCGCCGGCCGCGTGAATCCCGTGTACCCTCCATATAACAGACTCGCGAACATCGTTTTCAGCGGCAGTGCGGAGTCAGGTGTAGCGGATCTTGCGATCGCTGGATCAGCCTGGCTGCGTCGCCTCGTGCGTGCGCAGGAGAGCCCGGGTCTGAGTATAGTCGGTCCCGCACCATGCGCCGTCGAGCGCATCAAGACTCGCTGGCGCTGGCACGTACTTCTGAAGTCGGAGCACCCGCACGAGCTCACGCGGGTTGGTCGATATTTTCTCGAGCGTTTCCCGGTGCCGGCCCGCGACAGTCTGCGCGTTACTGTGGACCGCGATCCGGTGTCGCTGCTCTAGGATGAGCGCTGCTACAATCGTTCCGGCGCGCTTGGGCGTGCGTGCGCGTGCCGCGGCTGTTCTGTTGCTGGCTTGCTCCGCACTTGGATGTCCTTCCGCCACGCCGACATACGTTCCGAAGGACGCGTCGCTTCGCGCGCTTCCATTGTACTTCTATCCTGCGTCGGGCGCCCCGCGCGCGGTGATAGTGTTCTTTGGAAACGACGTCGGCTTCTGGAAGGCGCACGACGAGCTCGCGCGTCGGTTCGCGGCGCATGGCTACGACGTGATCGGGGTCGATGTAAAGCAGTACATCAACGGGCTGCCCGAAGATCATGCTCCGCGGGAGCGCGCATTCCAATCAAGTATTGACGACGTAATCGCTCGATCCGTGCGCGAGCTCCGCGCGGAGGGCCTTCCTCTCGTGATCGGCGGTCACTCATTTGGCGCAGATCTGGCGCTCTGGACCGCGGTCCATGCGCCGCCCGCGCGCATGGTGGGCGTACTCGCGCTGGGACCCACCGAGAGGAGCCATTTTTACGTCACGGCGTACGATCGGGCGAATCTGGGAGAGCCGAACGAGGCGGGAAGCTTTTCCGTGGCCGATCAGGTCCATAACGTGCCGTCAGGCGTTCGGATTGCTCTGTTGCGCGGGTCACACGACCGCCGCATCGTTTTTGATTCGCTCTTCCAGGTCGCTGGCGGGGGACGGCTTCGCTATACCAGAATTCCCTTCGCGTCCCATTCCCTGCAGTCCTTGACCATTGCGGGCCCAATGGCAGAAGGCGCCGTGGATTGGATTCTGGACGGAAAGTGATCTCTCCGACGCGCGCCCGCGCGGGTGATTGTAGTAATCGCGCCAGCGTGCGAGCTTTCACCGCATGAACGAAACCACAGAACGCTTCTTTCGCGAGATTTCCGATCGCGTCGGATACAGTCAAGTCGCCGAATTGTATCTCTTCCCCGTGATCAGGCAGGCGGGCGTGGAGGCTGCGACGGCGGTGGTCGCCGCGTATCCGGATCCGCTCGTGCAGGCGCACGAGACGCGGCATGTGGTGTATGCGGCCAGCTATCGCTCGACAGTGAAGGGGGCGGATCGCGGTCGCTGGAGCGTCGAGATTGTCGCCGAGGCCGACGCGCCGTTGGTTACCATCGAGGAAGTGGTTCGCGGCGTTGTGCAGCGTAGCGGCGAACAGTTTCAACCCGAGCGCATCTCGGGCGGGGAATTCAGAGCGATCGTACCAGCTCCCGCAGACGCGCAATCGGAACCGGTTTGATGAGCACGTCGTGGCAGCCCGCCTGCAGGCAGCGCTCGCGGACGTCGTGGTCGTCGTGGCCCGTCAATGCGATCGTGGCGCGTGGTGGCACGCCGTCGGCGCTAAGTCTATCGAGTGCATCGAGGCCGTCACCGTCGGCAAGAGTGAGGTCGAGCAACATTACCTCTGGCTTCCATTCCGTTCCGACGCGGATGACGTCGCTCACACTGCCGGCAACCCGCACGTCGTAGCCAGCTTCCTCGAACAGGAGACGAAGCGCCGACGCGACGAGCTCGCTGTCTTCAGCTATGAGAAGGCGTGTGGCTGGCACCTGGAATTGTGAAGATGAATCGCGCTCCTTCTCCGGGCGCGCTCTCGACCCATATTCGGCCGCCATGCAGCTCAACGAGCCTGCGGGCGATCGTCAACCCGAGCCCTGTCCCGTGGTGGTGACGCGAGGCAGATGAGTCGACCTGCGCAAACTCGTCGAAGATCAACTGCTGATGCTCGGGGGCGATGCCGATCCCATCATCGCCAACCTCGACAAAATGTGCGTTCGGCCCGTCGTCGTCACCGTACCACGCGCGCACCCACACGTGGCCTCCAGCTGGTGTGAAGTCAATCGCGTTGCCGATGAGGTTGTTCAGCACGTGCGTGATCTTTTCCAGGTCGGCGTGCACCGGCGGCAGCGAATCCGGGATCTGGGTCGCGACGGAAAGAGACCGCCGGTGCGCGACGGCCTCGTTTATCACGCTCACCTGCCGAACAACCTCTCCCAGATCGAATACGCCCGGAACAAGTCGCAGGCGATTGGCGGTAGCCTTGGCGTAAGTGAGTATCTCGCCGACCATGTCGAGCAGCTGCCGTCCGCCTGAGATGATCGCGGTCACGCTGTCGATCTGGCGCGGTAGTACTGGGCCAAGAATTCCGTCACGCAGGATCTCGGCATGCGTGATGATGGCGGTGAGCGGCGTGCGGAGATCGTGCGAGATGTTCGACAGAAACTGCGTCTTCAGTGCATCGCGTGACGAAAGCTCGGCGAGCTCCCGACGCGCGCCCTGAAGTTCGGCCTCGAGCGCCGCGGCACGGAGGGTGGAGCTGCTCGCAGAATCTGGTTGGTGCATGGCGGAAAACTACACCCCGGCGGTGACCTCCTCAACCAACTGCTGGCGGCGAAGAAGAGCCCAGTAGCGTCCTTCGGCGGCTAGTAGCTCGGAATGTGTCCCCCGCTCGACAATGCCACCGTCGTCCAGAACAAGTATCATTGCAGCGTCGCGCAACGCACTCGCACGGTGCGACGCGATCACCGCAGTGCGAGTTGAGAGCGCGCTGCGCAGTCCTCGGAGAATCTCAGCCTCCGTGTGCGTATCCACCGCTGATAATGCGTCGTCGAGCAGGACGATTGCAGGCTTTCGGGCCAGCGCGCGCGCGAGCGCCGCACGCTGCTTCTGCCCGCCGCTGAGGTTGATCCCTCGCTCGCCCAATACAGTCTCGTAACTGTCCGGAAATGCCGATATCGTCTCCTCCAGCTGCGCAACGACCGCCGCTGCGCGCCACGCGTCTGGGTCGTCGCCGGGCCTGAGCCCGTACGCCAGGTTGGCGCTGATCGTGTCACTGAAGAGCAGACTCTCCTGCGGCACATAACCGATCTCCCGCCGCAACTCATCAAGCGGAATGCGTTTGACGGGAACCCCGTCGATCAGCACCTCCCCGCGCTGCGGGTCGTACACCCGCGCTATGAGATCGATCAGCGCGCTCTTGCCGCTGCCTGTCGCACCGACGATCCCTGCGGTCGCACCGGCTGGAATGACGAAGCTCACGTTCTGGAGGACCCAGCGTGGAGGGTCGTCGCCGGACGTCGGAAAGTGGAAACCGACGTCACGGAACTCTATCGTACGGCCCCCGCTCGTGGCAGGAAGGTGTATCTCGGGCAGTTCAGTAAGTATTCGCGGACGTTCATCGAGTATCTGTAACAGCCGCCGCATGGACGCATCGCCGCGCTGGAACAGGTTGATCACCCATCCCAGAGCAATGAGGGGCCACGTAAGCATTGTGAGGTACATGCCGAATGCCACGAATGCGCCGATCGTGATCGTGCCGCGGAGCGCGAGCATGCCGCCCACACCAAGAACGATGATCGCGCCCGCGCCCGCGAGCGTGGAGAAGAGCGGTTGCATCACCCCCCATAAGCGGACAAGCGCCATGTTGCGTGAGAGGTATTCCTGATTGAGCGCGCCGAAATGCGCGATTTCCGCGTCTTCCTGCCGGTACGCGCGAACGATCCGAACGCCGGTCAGATTCTCCTGAGCGTGTGTCGTGAGCGACGAAAAATGCTCCTGTACCGACTCGAACCGCATGTGTATCAGCTTCGCGAGTCTGACGCTTATGATCGGAAGCAGGATCATGGGACAGAACGCCAGCAGCGTGAGGCGCACGTTGATCCGCGACATGAAGTACAGCGCAAACATGCCGCCGAACACTGTGTTCGTCAGATACATGATCGCGGGACCGGCCGTCATTCGTACCGCGCCAAGATCGTTCGTCAGGCGTGCCATTATGTCGCCGGTGCGCGTGCGTGTGTAGTACGACGCGTCCAGCGCCTCGAGGTGCGCAAAGAGATCATTCCGCAAATCGTACTCGACCCACCTGCTGAGCCCGTTCAACCACTCACGCATTCCAAACCTGAGGGCGCCCCCAACGAGCGCTGTTACAACTATCGCCCCGCCGAGCATCCAGACGTGGCGCACGGGATCGTGCGCGCGTATCGCGTCGATTGCCTGCTCAAGAATTCGCGGTATCACAGAAGTGATCCCGGCCGATAATACTACAAACGCAAGCCCCGCAACGAGTTGCACTCGATACGGTCGAAAATATCGCTGGAGCCTGCGCAGGTTGGGGAGCATGTCTGGCACACGGATTGCCGCTCTACGTTGGTTAGTCCCTCAACGCAATTAGGAGAGCGAAATAATGTCAAAATATATGCGACGCCTTCGGAAGCTGGCCGTTCTGCCCACGGCGATCGCACTGATCGGCGTCGCGGCGTGCAGCGGAGAAAAGAAGACCGATTCCGTCGCGCAGGATTCGACGCTGAATCGCGATCTCCAGCTCGCGAATCGTGACAGTGCGGCTCAGCCGCAACTCTCCGATGTTCCGGCCCGGACTGCGCCCGCCGCCAAACCTGCACCGACGCCGGTCGCAAGCGCGACGCGCCCGACGCGCCGCGAGCCAGCGCCAGCGCCGGTGCGCACGCCGAGACCAACCACGTCCACCACTGCGAGTGGCAATACGGTTACGCGCACGCCGGGCCGAACCGAGACGGCACTCGGCACCATCGCCGCTGGGTCGTCGATCTCGTTGACTTCCAACTCGCGCGTGTGCACCAACACCAATCAGGTGGGCCAGACGATTTCGGCCACCGTAGTTAACAGCGTCACCGGTAGCAATGGCGCTGTGATCCCCGCCGGTGCGACAGCTCAGCTGGAGATCACGCAGCTGAAGCGAAGCGATAACATGAACGACAAGATTCAGATCGGCTTCCGCGTACAGTCGATCAGTTTCGGGGGTCACACATACCCGGTCACGGCAACAGTAAGCTCGGCGCAGGTCGATCGCGTAAGAAACGAGCCAGGTAGCAAGGACGCGCAGAAGGTGGCGACCGGGGCGGCGGTGGGCGCCATCATCGGCCAGATTATGGGTCACAACACCAAGTCCACGATCATTGGCGCGGGCGTGGGCGCGGCGGCGGGTGCCGGAACCGCGGCGGCTACCGCCAACTACGAAGGCTGCGTGCCGAGCGGTGGCAACATCACGATCGCGCTCGACAACTCCATCCAGGTTCATACCTGATTGCAACACAGTGTAACTGCAGGCCCTAACCGAGCGTAAGAGTCCCCGCCGAAGTCGGCGGGGACTCCTTGTTTCCGGTCGCGGTCGGTTCGCCGGCGCGATACCTTTCCTCCCGTGTTCGACCCACGAGTCACGGAGCGCCGCAACCCGCGCACTGCAAACATCGATCTTGCGACGGCGCGGGAGATCGTGGAAATCATCGCGCGGGAGGACGAGACTGTTCCCGGCATAGTTGCCAGCCAGAGCGCCGAAATTGCGATGGCCATTGATTTTGCCGTCGCCGCTTTCAGACAGGGCGGCCGACTTTTTTACGTCGGCGCGGGTACGTCCGGACGGCTTGGCGTGCTCGACGCGAGTGAATGTCCACCGACGTTCGGGACCGATCCGGAAATGGTGCAGGGAATCATAGCCGGCGGTGTCCCCGCTCTCACGCGCTCGCAGGAGGGAGCAGAAGACAGCGCCGAACAGGGCGCCCGCGAGCTCGACGACCGCTCGGTGACCGAGCGCGACTTCGTCGTGGGAATCGCTGCGTCTGGCACTACCCCGTTTGTTCGTGGCGCGCTTCGCCGCGCGAGAGCGATTGGATCGCGAACTGCGATCATCGCGTGCACGCCCCCGCCTGAGTCGCTGCTCGCCCTGTGCGACGTGGCAATTCTTCCCGTCGTCGGACCGGAGGTGGTGACCGGATCGACACGTCTGAAAGCGGGAACTGCCACAAAGCTTGTGCTGAATACGATCACCACTGGCGCCATGATTCTTCTGGGCAAGACGTACGGCAATTTGATGGTGGACATGCGCGCGACGAATGCGAAACTGACAGATCGTGCTGAACGGATCATTATCGAAGTCACTGGCTGCTCCCGGGCGCGGGCGCGCGAGCAGCTCGAGCTTGCTGGCGGTACCGTGAAGACGGCACTCGTCATGGAGATCCTTGGCGTTGCGAGCGAGGATGCGGCAAGACTGCTCGCGGAAAAAGGTGGAGTGATTCGCCGCGTCATACCCGGCACGCCCCCTTCCATCTCGGGCGACTAGTCGTGGTGCCGGTGCTGACGTCGGGCGCTGACGGCGTGTACGTCGGCCTCATGTCGGGGACGTCGCTGGACGGAATCTCAGCGGCGGTTGTGCGCTTCGATGCCGCACAGGGTCGTATGGAGCATGAGTTGCTCTCGTTTGCATCCACACCTTTCGACGCGCTTGAGCGCGATCGATTGCATGCGGCTATGTCGCACGCCAGCGCGGAAGAATACTGCAGCCTTTCGTTTGACCTGGGTGCGCGGCTTGCCGAAGCGGCGATCGGTGCGTTGCGTGCTGCGAACGTCGCGGCTTCACAAGTCCGCGCGATTGGCTCGCACGGCCAGACGATGTGGCATTCTCCGCGACACTCGACATGGCAGCTGGGAGAGTCGGCGGTCATCGCGGAGCGAACCGGTATCGATGTTGTTGCTGACTTTCGCGTTCGCGATGTCGCTGCCGGCGGGGAGGGCGCGCCTCTCGTCCCGATCGCAGACTCGCTGTTGTACTCCAGTCTCACTGAATGGCGTCTGCTTCAGAACATCGGGGGCATCGGAAACGTTACCGTCTCGCCGCCCGGTGGCGAGCTTTCGCGAATGCGCGCCTTTGACACGGGCCCGGGCGTGGTCGTCATCGACCATGTCGTTCGCAGGCTGTACCCGACACTGAGCTACGATCATGACGGATCGATAGCGCGGACGGGCCGGACGGATGAAGGCGTCGTCGAGGAGCTGCTCCGCGATCCCTACTTTGCGAAGGACCCGCCAAAGTCCACCGGCCGCGAATATTTCGGCGTGCGCTTTGCCGATCGGCTGCTTGACGCGCTCGGCCCGGAAGTGCGGTCGGAAGATGCCGTGGCGACGGCTGTGGCACTCACGTCCCGCTCGATAGCGGCGTCGATCACCCGGTTCGTGGGGGAGCCCGTGAGCGAGATGATAGTTTCAGGAGGCGGCGCGCGCAACTCGACTCTGCTCGGCGCGATTATACAGGACATGGCGCCGTTACCCGTGCGGCACTTTGACGACGTTTATTACAACGGCGAGGCGAAGGAATCGGTGGCGTTCGCACTGCTCGCATATCTGCATCTGTCGCGCAACGCTGCCAACGTCATCGGAGCCACCGGCGCACGCGGTCCGAGAGTCCTGGGGAAGTTGACTCCCGCGTAGTCGCGGGCGGCGGCCGGTCAGGGTCAACCGGTTCGCCGGGCTCAAAACGCGCAGCTACTACGGTTATGTTGTCGTGACCACCGAGAGAGTTGGCGAACCCGACAAGGCGCTCGCACACCGTCTCCATGTTGTCGTCCGCGAGCGCGATGCGCGCGATGTCGGTCGGGCTTACGAGGTTGGAGAGACCGTCGCTGCAGAGCATGAGTACATCACCTGCCTCAGCCTGTTCGCGATACATGTCGGGCGAAACCGTTGCCTCGGAGCCGAGTGCCTGGAGGATGATATTGCGGCGATCGCTGTTGGCTGCCTCGCCTTCCGTCATCTCACCGGCGTCGATCAATCTTTGAATGAGCGACTGATCCTTCGTGATCTGTCGCGCGACGCCGCCACGAACGAGGTATGCACGACTGTCGCCCACCTGCGCGATAGTGATCGTCGATTCGTGCACTACGGCGAGCGTGGAGGTTGTCGCCATTCCGCGGTGCTGCGGGTTTCCCGCAGCATATGTAAATATCACGTGATTCGCTGCCGAGATCGCGGAGCGGAGCGCTGCGTCGACGCCGGCCGCGGTGCGGGGCCAATCGGATTCGAACCGCCGGCGCAGCTCGATGAACATGGTGTCGGTCGCCATGAGACTCGCGATCTCGCCTGAGGCCGCACCCCCGACCCCGTCCGCGACGACCAGGAGACCCGGTGTCTGCGGAATCGTTATCGTGGTTGTTGCTCCCTTCATCACCACGGCATCCCGACCGAGGGCGGCGACGAGATAAGAGTCCTCGTTGAGCGTCCGAAGACGGCCGACGTCCGTGCGACCACCCGCGACGACGACGAGCGCGCGTGCGGTCTGCGGTGGTCGGGAGGCTTCGCGGTCGGGCATGCGGAAGAATACACCGATCGCTGCTGACCGTCACTCCTTTCGTGACTACCTTAAGTCGCATGTGTGGTCGCCAAACCGTATCCCGCTCGGTCGTTTCCGGGGTGATGCTCGCGCTCGCCGCAAACGCTGCGGCGTGCTCCCGGAACCGTCCTGAGCCTGCGCCCGCCCCAGCTCATCCTCCGCCACGTGACATTGCGAGGCCCCGCGCGACGGTCGCCCGGGCACCGCTCCCCGTGTCCAATCCGGCGCTTCCGCCGGTGCCGACGATAGAGGGGCCGCTGGCGGTGAAGGTGGTTTACCCCGAGCGCAATGCTCTCGTCGCCTCGCGAGACTCCAACTTTATTTTTGGCTCTATTGGAAACGGAGCCGCGGGCCTTCGCATAAATGGGGACCTCGTTCCGGTCTGGCCCAACGGCGCATTTCTGGGGTGGGTCCCGAACCCGCCGGCTGATCACCAGTGGTATGATCTTGTTGCCTACACGACAACGGATACAGCGCGGCTTCGCTTCCCCGTCCGCACGCTCGCCGGTGTTGGCCCTCGGACACCAGTAACGCCGGACATCATGCGATTCGCGGCGGCCGTTCCGGCAACGCTTCGGGACGATTCGCTGGACCGTACTGTGAGCGACACCGATAATGTGATCATCGGGCGGCCCACGCCCACGGGCGACTACAAGTGGTTCCTGTTTCCGGGCACACCGGTTCACCTGCTCGAATACCGGAACGACATGGCTCGTGTGAGCCTGGATAGCGGGCAGGACGTCTGGGTTCAGCGACGCGATGTCAGGCCGCGTAGCAGGGCGCTTGCGTTGCCGTCTGCCAATGCGCGCGCTGCTGACGCAATCCGCGCCGGTCCGGCGCAGCTTGCGACGGTGCAAGCGGGTGTTCAACTGCAGCTACGGACGAGCGCACCGCCGCCGTACACCATCGCCGAAACCGAACAGGAAATCACACTCACTCTCTACAACACCACGAGCGCCGGCGCTCTCTCCCAGATTGCGGATTCGCTGATCGCGGACGCCACGGAAGCGCACGAGCCGCATCGCATAGTGTTTCATTTCGCACTCAGCAAACCGGTGTATGGTTATCAGGCGCTTTACGAGGACGGGATCTTCAGCCTCACCATCCGGCGGCCCCCGGTAGTGGATGCGGCCGCGCCGCTCCGTGGGATGACCATCGTCGTCGATCCGGGTCATCCCCCCATCGGAGCGACCGGGCCGACCGGGCTGTACGAGCCGGTCCCCACTCTCGCCGTCGGTCTCCGGGTGCGCGAGTTGCTCGAAGCTCGCGGCGCGCACGTGGTGATGACCCGCGAGACTCCCGCGCCCGTCGCTCTCGGTGAGCGACCGATTATCGCACGTCGGGCAGATCCGAATGCTTTCGTGTCAATACACCTAAATGCGGACGCCGATGGACAGAATCCGTTCCGGGACAATGGGACGGGCACGTACTACTTCCATCCGCAGTCCCGGCCGCTCGCGCGCACTATCCAGGCCGCGCTCGTGCCGCAGCTTGGCTTGCGCAACCGTGGCGTTTTCTATCAGAACCTCGCCGTGTGCAGGCCAACCTGGTTTCCCGCCGTGCTCGCGGAAGGGCTGTTCATAATCATGCCGGACCAGGAAGCCGCGATTCGGACGCCAGAGTATCAGGAGTCATATGCGCGCGGTATCGTCGACGGCCTGGAGAAATATTTCGCGTCGCTGGCACGATGAAATGATTGCGGGACTCGCGCGGCGCTCGAGAGCCGCAATCCTGATGAGTGCTGTCGCTGCGTTCTGGATGCTCGCCGTACCGGCCGCCGCTCGCGCGCAGGTTCCGTCCAACGAGCAGTGGTCCACAATCACAACCGACCATTTTCGGGTGCATTTCACCGCCCCGCTCGAACGCCAGGCGAGACACGCAGCGTCCATAGCGGAACGAGCGTATTCCAACCTCGCAAGTGAACTCGTGACACCGCGCGGCGTGATCGACATTGTCCTGAGCGACGCGACCGACGCGTCGAATGGTTCCGCGACGGTCGTTCCCCGTCCCCAAATCATCATTTACGCGCGGCCTCCCGTTGATGATCCGTCGCTCGAGAGCTACGACGACTGGACTGTCCTCGTACTGCAGCATGAGCTTACTCACATCTTCCACCTGGACCGCAGCCGCGGCTGGTGGCGCGCCGCGCAGACAGTGTTCGGACGCAACCCGGTGCTGTTCCCTAATTACTACACGCCCTCTTGGCTTACCGAAGGACTCGCCGTGTACTACGAGTCGCGCTTCACCAGCGGCGGACGGCTGAACGGCAGCTTCGAGACTGCGGTCGCGCGCTCTGCCGCGGTAGATCGCGTGCTCCCGAAGCTGGGACAGCTCTCGCTCGCTACGTCAAGATTTCCCTACGGTCAGTCGGTTTACGTGTACGGCTCCTTCGTCTGGGACGACCTTGCACGGCGTCACGGTTCTCGCTCGGTGGCAGCGTTCATCGAGAAGGCGAGCGGGGCCACAATTCCGTTTCTACTCGATCGCGAAGCGAAGCGAACGTTCGGCGAGACCTTCACCCATGCGTGGAACCGTTGGCGAGACTCCGTGCTCGCGGTTGCCGAATCTTCTTCGGCTTCCACGGCGCAATTGGACACTGCACGATCGGGCGCGCTATCGGGTCCTCTGGCCCCTTCAAGAGGCCACGAGCTGGCTGGGGGCGGCCGCCTCATATCGGAGCCGCGGTGGACAAGCGACACGTCACTGGTTTTCGTCGCGAACGATGGTCGCCAGACTCCGGGAATCTACCGCGCGACACTTGCAGGCGTGCCCGCGCGTATCGCGCGCCGCAACTCGCTTGACGTCAACGCGCCGATCGCGGACGGTTCAGTGGTTTTTTCGCAGGCGGACTTCATCGATCGCTTTCACGTGCGCGGCGATCTTTACGTGGAGCGTGGGGACTCCGAGCGCCGTCTCACGGAAGCCGCGCGACTCAGCGCGCCAAGTGTTCGCGCGGATGGAGAGATTGTGGCGGTTCAGACCGTGCCCGGCAGCACTCGGCTCGTGCGGGTCTCCGCCGACGGCGGAGGCATCACTCCAATTGCAGCGGCATCGCTGGACACGCAGTGGACGGCTCCACGGTGGTCGCCCGATGGTTCGATGATCGCCGCGGTCCGCGTTGTGGGCGCCCTCAACGAGATCGTCGTGATGGACAGCACCGGGCGCGCGCTCCGCATTCCGGTCCGCGAATCCGCCGTGCTGCGATCTCCGGTGTGGGCCCCCGACGCGAGCTCAATAATTTTCACTTCGGATCTGGCCGGGGAATCACAGCTCCAGGCCGTCCGAGCCGATGCCGACTCGACATCACGGACCCCGTTGACATCGGAGCCCGGTGGTGTGTACGGACTCGACATCGTTGCCGCAGGTCCGGATTCGCTGCGCGTCGCTACGACTGTTCTGCGCGGTGACGGGTATCACATCAAGACGTGGACGGTCTCAAGCGTCGATCTCGCCGAGCTTGCGGCGCCGGCCATCTCGAGCGCCCAGCGGCACGAAACACCGGACAAAGATCCGCGGTGGCAAGTAGCAGACGACACCAGCGCCGCAGCGCCGTATTCTCCTTGGTCCACGCTCGTACCCGCCTACTGGTCGCCGACGTTCGCACAGGAAGGTTACGGCCGCGGCAACGTTCTGGGCGCGGTGACCGGAGCTGCAGATGCGACAGGGCGCCATGTTTACGTTGCGCAGGCCGACGTGAACACGCACAACTCAAACGTGGACGCATCGGTGTCCTATGCATACAACCGGTGGGCCAACCCACTGACGTCGGCGCTCCTGCAGCAATCCTGGAACTACTCCAACATCACTCGCGGCGGCCGAAAGGTTGGCGACCTGGGCGAGCGGAGCCGCCTCGCAAGTGTGCGCGCGACATTCTCGCGGCCTCGAGTGCGCACGTACTTCTCGGCGACGATCGGTGCGGAAGTGGAGCAGCGCGACTACGTCACGATGCCCGCGGCACTGCTGTCGCATCTCGACCCGTTCTACAGTTCGAGCCATACATATCCGGCAGTGGTCGCGGGCGCCGCGTTTTCGAATACGCAATCGCCAACGCTCGCCATCTCGCCCGAGGATGGCGTGTCGCTGAGCGGCTCGGTGCGACAACGCTGGAATTCCTCGCACGGCGCCGCTGGCCGCAGCGGGGTCGTCATTGGTTCGGCGTACAAGTCACTCGACCTGCCCGGCTTCGCGCATCACGTGGTAGCGATCCGCGCAGCAGTTGGGGACGCAGATTCGCGCTCTCCGACGGAATTCTCAGTCGGCGGCGTGAGCGGCCAGTCGGTGGAAGTGGTCCCGGGGATAACCTTCGGGAGCTCTCCCAGAACTTTCCCCGTGCGTGGCTTTCCGTCTGGCGCTGAAACGGGGATCCACGCGGTGGCCGCAAGCGCCGAGTACCGCATTCCGCTCGTCGCGCCATCGCGGTCCCTCGGACTCTTTCCCTTCTTCCTGGACCGCGTGTCCATGACGCTTTTTGGCGACGCCGCGCACGCTTCCTGTCCGGCGGCGCAGATGCCCGCCTGCGCGGCAGTAAATAGTGGCGGCCCGGTGCTGGCGTCGGTCGGTGGCGAGCTGAATCTTGACTCTGCCCTCCAGTTCGACGTTCGGTACCGTTTCCGGCTCGGATTGGCTCGTCCTGCGTCTGGCGCGGCCGTCGGGGGCGCGGCAAGGATTTCGACGTACGCCACGCTTGGCCTCGCTTTCTAGTGCTGGAGGTTTTGGTATATCGGATCACGCGCGGCAACATACGTGTCTCGGAGCAAGCCCCATAACTGCGGCTCACGACAACTGTGCGCCGTACCGGCGGCGACACGGGCCTTACAACCCGTAAGTCATTGTGGAACATGAACTTGACATTGTAGCTCCGGGGCGGTGTCACTTTTATGTTGTCCGCTTTCGATCGGTGGATTGTCTATGAGGATAACCGAGCATCACAGATGTTCGTGACCAGCGGCGGCTAAATCGTTACTGTACAAGAGGTTAACTTTGTACTGGCGCGGAAACACGTACCTGCTTATTCTCACCTCCCCTGACCTGGTGCTCGCCTGAATCGCCCGCGCCGTCGGTCTCCAGATCGAAGTTGAGCAAGCACGTTTGGTGGTACATTCCGCCGAACGAACAATCCGCATAGTTCCAGGTGAGAGAAGAGATGGCAGATGTGACCCCCCCCGAATTGCTGCCTGCGGCGCAGCTGAATCAGAACGCGAAGACGGTTCTGTCCAAACGGTATCTCATCAAGGACCGGGCTGGAAACCCCACGGAGCAGCCGGAGGACATGTTCTGGCGCGTCGCGGCGACAGTCGCCGAGGCCGATCGCAGGTACGGCGCAAGTGCGGGAGCGGTGAGGGCGCTCGCGGAGGAGTTCTACCGTCTGATGACGGAGCGCAGATTCGAGCCAAATTCCCCGACGCTGATGAACGCCGGGAGGCCCCTCGGCCAGCTATCGGCCTGTTTTGTGTTGCCGGTGGAGGACGCGCTTTCCAACGGCCACAACGGCATCTACGACACGCTGCGGGCAATGGCGCTGATCCATCAATCCGGGGGCGGCACCGGATTTTCCTTCTCGCGCCTGCGCGGCAAGGGCTCAATGGTGCGCTCGACGACTGGCGTTGCGTCGGGACCTGTGTCGTTCATGAAGCTCTATGATGCTTCGACAGATGCGGTCAAGCAGGGAGGCACGCGCCGCGGCGCGAACATGGGGATTCTTCGCGTCGACCATCCTGACGTGCTGGACTTCATCGCGTGCAAGGAGGATCTCACCCAGATCACCAACTTCAATATTTCCGTCGGGATCACCGCCGCCTTCATGAGGGCGCTGCAGGCAGGCGGAATGTACGACCTCGTCGAGCCGTCAACCGGGGCAGTGGAAGGTCGGCTCGACGCGCGAATGGTATGGAACAGGATGATCGACGGTGCGTGGCGCACGGGCGAGCCCGGCTGTTTCTTCATCGACGAGGCGGAACGATACAATCCGGTTCCACACCTCGGGAAGTACGAGGCGACAAACCCGTGCGGCGAGCAGCCGCTCCTTCCGTACGATGTCTGCAACCTTGGCTCGATCAACGTCGGGTACTACGTCGCGGACGGCGTGATGGACTGGGATTCGATGAAGCGCGACGTCTACCTTGCCACGCGCTTTCTCGACAACATCATCGACGTCAACAAGTACCCGTTGCCGGAAATCGACGCGCTGTCCAAGCGCATCCGCCGCATCGGATTCGGCGTCATGGGATTCGCTGACGCACTTGTGCGCCTCGGCATTCCGTACGACTCTCCGGAAGGCGTCGAGTTCGGCCGCACGCTGCAGGAGTTCATCGATACCGAGTCCAAGCGCGAGAGTGAGCGGCTCGCCAACGAGCGGGGGCCGTTCCCCGAGTGGGCGCGCTCGATCTTTGGACCGGACGAAACGTGTGCGCGCGACCTGAGCGGCGACCGCGTCCGGCCCAGGCAGATGCTCCGCAACTGCAACGTCACCACTGTTGCACCCACAGGCACCATCTCGATCATCGCTGGTTGCTCTTCCGGAATCGAGCCGCTTTTCGCGGTAGCGTTCATGCGCAACCAGGCCGGTGTCATGATGCCGGACGTCAACGACGATTTCGTCGAGATCGCAAAACGAGAGGGGTGGTACTCCGAAACGCTCATCGAGCGCATCGCCAAGGAAGGCCACATTCACTTCGACGAGATCCCGGAGAAGTGGCAGCGGGTCTTCGTTACCGCGCACGACATCACGCCCGAATGGCACGTGCGAATGCAGGCCGCCTTCCAGGAACACTGCGATTCGGCCATCTCGAAGACGACCAACTTCCCGCATGCCGCGACGCGTGACGACGTGCGTGCCATCTATGAGCTCGCCTACGATCTCAAGTGCAAGGGAGTGACCGTATATCGCGACGGATCGCGCGACAACCAGGTGCTGTCCACTGGTGCGACAGCGCACGCCACAGCGTCACGCGATGAGAAGAGCGACCGCCGCGAAATGGGCGAGCTTGCCGGAACGATCGCGGAGATGACGGCCGAGATGGAGCGTCTCAAACAGGCGTTGTACGACGCAGAGGCGGAAAATCTGCAGCGCCGCGTCAAGCGCTCACGTCCGGACCGCTTGCGCGGTACTACCATCCGTAAGGAGACGCCGCTCGGCACGATGTTCGTCAACATTACCGAGGACGACAAGGGCCAGCCGTTCGAGGTATTCATCAACCTGGGTAAGGCCGGCGGAGCGGCGATGGCCGACGCCGAGGCAATGGGCCGCATGATTTCACTCGCTCTTCGGTCCGGCATTCCCCTTCGCGAAGTGCACAAGCAGTTGCGAGGTATCAGCTCCGACCGCGCCGTCGGACTCGGACCGAGCAAGGTCCTGTCGGTTCCTGACGCGATAGGCATTGCACTCGAGGAGTGGACGCGGGAGAAACAGGGCGTGCAGCAGGATCTGCTTTCGGCGGCCAACGCTGCTGCCCAGGCGCCGCGCGCCACGCCGGAAACCATCAAGGCTGCGTCCGATGTGGCGGCCGCGCAGGCCCAGATGCAGATGGGCTTCGACGCGTACAACAGTGGCGACGGGTTCATGCAGACCTGCCCCGACTGCGGCTCGCAACTCGAGCTCGCAGAAGGATGCGCTAAGTGCCACGTGTGCGGATTCTCGGAGTGCGGCTGACGCGTAGGGACTGAACCAGACAAACGGCACGCGCGCAATCGCAAAGAAGGCCGCCAACCTCGCGTTGGCGGCCTTCCGTCATGGCGACGGTTGTCGCGCAGTTACTGCGGCTTCTTCGCCGACATCTTCTGCTCGGCCGCCGCTTCCTTCGCTTCGGACTTCGCAGATTCGTGGCCAACCTTTCCGACGATCGAGCCATTCAGTGCGTTGACGTTCACTTCGTCGATGCCCGACCTGCCGTCGGTCTTCATGTCGAACGAGTAGATGAGGCGCCCGTTCTCACGCTCCAGCTCCTCGGATTGGATAAATGCCTTGGGGAGTTTCGCGCGCGCGATGGTGCGAGCAGAGTCAGTGGTGATCCGGGCTTCTTTCGCCAGATTGGCTGGGATGTCCGACTTGGGCGTTGGATGTGTTGGCTGCTGGGCGCCGGCTGAACTGACGGCGAGTGTGGCGAGGGCGACCAGGCCGGAGAGAGCGTATGGCTTCACTGTTGATACTCCATTGTTGGTGTGAGCGTTACCTTCGCCTTGAAGACTAAACGTCGTACCTGTCATGGCCCTTACCGCGACATTACGCTTTGATGAACACGCGCGCGCCGATGTCCACTGCGCCGCGCGAAAAGATAGTCCGTTAAGTTGAAATTCCGCGCAACCCCCGTTTACTGCTGAGTGGATCTTGTCATGCTGTTCATAGACAATCGGGACGTCAATGATGCTCGTATCAACCTCGCGCTCGAAGAGCATGTGCTGCGCAATCGAATGGGTACCGACGATCTGCTGCTCTTCTACGTCAATGCGCCGTCGATCATAATCGGCAGGAATCAGAACACCATCGAAGAGATCAACCCTGACACGGTCGCCGCGCGCGGCATCACGGTGGTCCGAAGAATCTCCGGCGGCGGAGCCGTGTATCACGACCTGGGCAACCTGAACTTCAGCTTCATGACGTCATCGGTTCACGGACGCTTCAACCGATACGAGCTCTTTACTCGTCCGGTGATCGAGGTTCTTCACGATCTCGGTGTGCCGGCCGAGCTTGGTGGCCGCAACGACATCCTTGTCGGTGGACGAAAGATTTCCGGCAACGCGCAGTTCGCTCGGCCCGATAGAATGTTCAGCCACGGCACGTTGTTGTTCGACTCGAACCTTGACGACGTGACCGCTGCGCTCGTTCCGCGTCCCGGAAAGGTCGAATCCAAGGGCGTCAAGTCCATCCGGAGCCGCGTTGCGAACATCTCAGAGTTTTTGAGCGACAGGATCACGGTGATTGAGCTTCGCGAGCGAATACTGGAGCGGATATTCGGTACCCGAGAGAGGAATAACATTCCTACGCTCGAGCTCTCGGACCCCGACTGGTCAGAGGTCCACGCGCTGGTGGAGCGGAAGTACGCGACTTGGGACTGGAACTACGGCGAGAATCCGCGCTGCAACTTAGAGACGGCTCGGAGGTTTCCCGCCGGGGAGGTCGACATCCGCATGAACGTCGAAGCGGGTCGAATCGCCAGGGTACGAATATTCGGAGACTTCATGGGGCGCGAGGACGTGTCTGAAATCGAAGCCCTGCTCCTCGGCATCCAGTACAACCCCGAGAGCGTAGCTGTCGCGCTTGCGGGCGTCAACCTCGACGACTACTTCGGTGACATCCCAGCTGCTGAAGTGCTCAGGCTGCTTGGCGGCTGACTTGGCGAGTGTGGGGACGCCGACACGGTGCGCTCGTAAAGATTGAGCACATGGCTGCGATCGATCAAGCCCAACAACCGGTTGCTACGACGCTCGACCACCGGAATAGACTCGGCACCGCGGACTCCCATTTTTCGCACTGCGTCCAGCAGCGAATCTGAGGGGAACACTGTCTCGCTGGGCTGCGCGATGTCGCCGGCCAGAAGGAGCGACCCGAGATTGTCGCCGCTGCGTGCAAGCTGACCGAGTTCCGATGCCGTGATGACCCCGACCAGCGAATGCGATTCATCGACGACGGGAAAATAAAGCTGCGTCGCGGAGCCGAGGTGTTCGAGTAGCTCGTCGACCGCGGCACGTTCGTCGATTACCTGTGGCGCCGCTTCGTATGCGTCCGAAACGTGCAGTCCCGCCAGTACGTCCCGATCCGTGCCGTGCTCGATGGACTCTCCCCGGCGTCTCAGCCATCCGCTGTAGAGCGAGTCGCCGCTGAGTCGTCGTGCAACGGTATGACAGATGACAACGGTGAGCATTAACGGGACGACGATCGCGTAGTCGTTCGTCATTTCGAACACGAGAAGTATTCCGGTAATGGGCGCGTCGGTCGCGCCGGCGATTAGCGCGCCCATCCCGACTAGTGCGTACGCCTCTGGATGCAAACCGAGCGATGGGAAGGCGTGCGCTAGCGCCCCGCCGAACGCACCGCCTGTGGCGGCACCGATATAAAGCGAAGGCGTGAACACGCCGCCGGATCCACCCAGGTTGAGGGTGATCGAAGTTGCGAGGATCTTGCCAAGCGCCAGCGCAAGAAGCCCGTACCACGCCATGCGTCCGAATATGTCGGCATGCATGGCGAGATGGCCGTAGCCAACAAGCCGACCGTTGGACGCGAACACCAGGAGACCGACTGCGGCGCCGCCGAGCAGAGGCACCACCGACCGCGGCAAATTCACTCGGCCGTCGAGGTCGCCGAACCAGAAATACGTTCGCACGAACAGCGCTGCGATTATGCCGCACAGGACGCCGAGGAGTGGATACAGCAGTATCAACTCGCTCGGATGCGCGTAGCCGTACTGCTGTGGAATCGAGAACGCGGGGTGATTTCCGAATACTGCGCGTGACACGACCGCCGCAACGACGCTCGACACGACCACCGGGGCGAACGAGCCTGCCGCGAGCGTGCCAACTACTTCCTCGAGAGCGAAGAACGCGCCGGCCAGCGGCGCGTTGAACGCAGCGCTGATGGCCGCACCGGTTGCGCAGCCAACCAGCACGACCACCCGCGACGGCGCAAAGCGAAAGGTGCGCCCGAGCCACGACCCGATTGCGGCCGCCAGCACGACGACGGGTCCTTCGTTTCCAGCGGATCCGCCCGCGCCGATCGTTATCGCGCTGGCAGCAGTGCGCGCCAGCGCCGGACGTGTGGGGATGTCGCCCCCGCGCCGGACCACGGCAAGCTGCACATCTGGAACGTTCATCCCGTCGTGACCGCGACCCACCCGCCGCATCACCCACCAAGCGAGCGCAAGGCCGGCTGCCGTTATGACGGGGCGGTATGTAACAAGCGCGACCCGGGGAAATTCGGCGGTCGGCAATCGATAAAACGCCCAGTACGCCAGGTCGATGCTCTTGTAGAATACAACCACGCCCAGCGCGCTGAGGATGCCCGTTACGACGGCGAATACCAGGAGAACGGCATTCTCGCTGAGCGCCTGTCCGTTGAACCACCCGGTCACAGCGTTCCATCCGGCCGCCGCTCTGGCTGCCGCTCTGGCTACGACGCGCTGCGGAGAAATACGGTGCGGGGAAGGCGGGGCGCCGAACATTCGGCTCAATTTACACTGGGCTAGCGACGCTACGCGCCCGCCGGGCGTACGCGCCGCGGCCAGTCTCCCGCCACGTTGCGGGCGCCTAGATTAAAAGTCAATCAGGGGCAACGTCGTGGATCGACTGCGACCCCTCAACCAGGCGGCAAAATGGACAAGCGGCAGTTGGAGGCTCTGGTGAAGAAGAACGCTGCGAAGGCGGCGTCGGCGACTTCCACTCGCAAGGGTTTCGGCAAGAAGTACGATGTGAATCTTCCTGATGACCCGATCGACGAGGCAAGCCTCAAGGAGCGCGAAAGGGGCGAGCATTTCTTCAAGGAAATGCGCAAGCGCGAGTTCTGACAAAGCGCGCGCCTCGCAACATGCGCGCTTTTCCGAGTGCGTCGCTCCACGTGCGGTGACGATCGTGAGTGATCTACGCGTTCGCGTTCCAGCGTCGACGTCAAACCTCGGATCCGGATTCGACTGCATCGGGATGGCGATCGGCCGCTGGCTCGATGTCCGGGCGCGTGTGGACGCAGCGAGTGACAAGCTGCGCATTTTCCGCTCGGGCGAGCTCGCAACGCTGTCGTGCAATCCTGACGACGATCTCATCTGGCGCGGCATTGTCGCCGGTTCGAGCGCACTTCGCAGAGCACCTCCCAAGGGCGTGCGCCTCGACGCGTCGTCCGACATCCCGGTCGCGCGTGGTCTCGGGTCTTCCGCTGCGGCCCTTATCGCCGGCGTGTTGCTCGCGAACGAGATCTTCCAGGGTGGGCTGGACTCCGAAGCGATAATCGACATCGCGGCGTCCCTCGAGGGCCATCCTGACAATGTCGCACCCTCGGCGCTCGGGGGTGCGGTTCTGAGCGTTCGGACGGGCGGTCATCACTACGCGTCTGTCCCAATCACGGTCCACGACGCTCTTCGTTTCGTGTTCCTTGTACCTGATTTCGAAATTCGTACCGCTGCAGCACGTGCAGCCCTGCCGGCTGACGTCGCGTTCGAAACCGCCGTCACGGCCGCGTCGCGTGCGGCGGCACTGGTGATGGGATTGCAAACCGGCAACGAGCGTTTGCTGACAGCGGCGCTCGATGACGTGCTGCATGTGCCCGTGCGCCGGTCACTGGTTCGCGGTTACGACGAGGCTACCAATGCGGCAGTCGCAGCGGGCGCGATTGGCGCGACTCTTAGCGGTTCCGGTTCGACCATCGTCGCGGTAGCGACAGTGCGCACCGCGAGCGACGTGTGCGAAGCCGGCGTGCGCGCGTGGCGCGTCGCCGGCGTTATGGCAGACGGATTCGTTTGCGCCGCCGAAAGTCGCGGCGCACAGGTAGAGCTGGAGATTACCGCCGGCAACGCGCGTGAACAATGAGACGTATTTGACAGGCAGCGTCGCCAATGCCGACATGGTAACGCGCGTTCCCATCATCGCAGGAGTCTGACGCACATGGCCGTGCCCACAAGGTCATCCGAGCCGGACGCGCGCGACGTGTTGCCGCCACTCGACGAGGGCGAACAGCTTCGGTATTCACGACATCTCCTTCTGGACGAAGTCGGTGTCGCCGGTCAGCGCAAGATCAAGCGCGCGCGCGTGCTTCTTATCGGCGCCGGCGGTCTGGGATCGCCCAGTGCGTTGTACCTCGCTGCGGCCGGTGTTGGGACGATCGGGCTCGTCGACTTCGACGTCGTCGATGCAAGCAATCTTCAGCGGCAGATTCTCCACGGCACATCCGACGTCGGCCGAGCCAAGGTCGAGTCTGCGCGGGACAGGATTCGGGACGTGAACCCGCACGTGAATCTCGAGGCGTTCGAAACGCGATTCGATAGCGGGAATGCGCTCGAGATCATGCGCGACTTCGACATAGTCGTTGACGGGTCGGACAACTTCGCGACGCGGTACCTGACCAACGATGCGGCGGTGCTGCTCGGCAAGCTGAACGCGTTCGCGTGTATTTTTCGTTTCGAGGGCCAGGCGTCGGTGTTCGGCGCGCCTGACGGGCCGTGTTATCGGTGCGTTTTTCGTGAGCCGCCGCCCGCGGGGCTTGTTCCCAATTGCGCCGAAGCCGGCGTTCTGGGGGTTCTGCCCGGCCTGCTCGGGACAATTCAGGCGGTCGAGACCCTCAAGCTGATACTGGGCGTCGGGGATCCGCTGATCGGCCGCTTGCTGCTTGTGGAGACGCTCGGAATGACGTTCCGCACCGTCGCGATTAAGCGTGATCCAACCTGTCCGGCATGCGGTGACGTCGCTGCTGGTGGTGGATCCATCCGCAGCCTCCGCGACCGGGAAGCGCAGTACGCGGACTCCACGTGCGGCGCGCCTGAGGGCGGCGATAATTCGGATTATCCGGAGGCCGCCGTCAGGATTCGCACAATTTCGGCGCTGGAACTCTCGCAACAGCTTGCCACAGGCGCTGACTTCGACCTTGTAGACGTTCGGGAGCCCGTTGAGTGGCGCATCGCCAGGATTGAACGCGCGCGGCTCGTCCCGCTCGGCACCATCCGGCACGCAAGCGACGATTGGGAACGCGACCGCCCGATCGTGCTGTACTGCAAGGCCGGTATTCGCAGCATGACCGCGGCCCAGCAACTTGTATCGAAAGGTTTTACGAACGTGACGAATCTGGCCGGCGGAATAGTCAGCTGGACCAACGATGTCGACCCTTCGCTCACACGTTACTAGTCGCACTGCACGCACTGCACGCACTGCCGCCGTCTGGGCGCCCCCGGCATATTTGACGCATGGCAATCGTACGCCGGCTGACGACCAGAGAATCCTGTTCGAACGACTGTTCTAGGTGAGCCTGTCGTACGTCGGGGTGGTCATCGGGGTTTCGCAGGTTGCGCTCGCGGGCTGTGCTGGCGCGCTGGAGTACGCGATGAGGTCCCGGGATGGCAACCGCGCGAGTCTGAGCGCGAGCCTGGGCGCGAGCCTGGGCGCGAGGCG
>JALYTX010000069.1 GCA_030854055.1 Gemmatimonadota bacterium
ACCTTAATGCTGTCCGCATTTATTCCAGCCTTCACCAGACTGTCGTGCACCGCAGCCTTCTTCGTACCCGCCTCGACGCTGTCCACGACGGCGGCCGAATCCAGGTCGCTCGTGAAGTGACGGATCAACTTTCCGCTTGCGTCCATGAAGTCGAGCGTCACCACCTGCCTCGGCGACTTGAGCCAGTAATAGATGACGGCACCAGACGCCGGGTTCGCGGCCCGAGGCGGAGCCCCATTCGCACCCGTGCTCGCACCTCCGTAGAAGCTTGCGCGATAAACCTTGGCGGGGGTGAACAGGTGCGCCTCCGACGAAACAACCGCCGGCGAGAGCTGACGCAGCGGTGACACGTCGCCCATGATCCAGAACCCGCGACCGTGCGTCGCGGCGATGAGGTCGCCATTCTTTATCGCGAGATCGTGCACCGGGACAATCGGAAGATTGCGGCGCAGCGTCTGCCAGTGCTCGCCGTCGTCGAACGAGACCCAAACACCACGCTCCGTCCCCGCGTACAGCAGACCGCTACGCATCGGATCCTCGCGCACCACGCGCGTGAACTCGGTCGCGGGAATTCCGTTCACAATCATCTTCCACGTGCGGCCGAAGTCCGTCGTCTTGTATATGTACGGACGCAGATCGTCCAGCTGATAACGGTTCGCCGCCACGTACGCAGTGCCGGCGTCGCGATGCGACGGCTCGATGATCGAGATGCGTGTCCACTCCGGCAAATCCTTCGGCGTGATGTTCGTCCACGTCTTTCCGCCGTCGCGCGTCACATTGAGCAGGCCGTCATCCGACCCTGCCCATATCACGCCCTTTTGCACCGGCGATTCCGCGATCGCGAAGACTGTTCCGTAATACTCAACGGACGTCTGGTCTTTCGTGATCGGTCCGCCGGATGCGCCGAGCGTTCTCGGATCATGCCGCGTGAGATCGGGGCTGATCGCCGTCCAGTGCTGACCCTCGTCGGTGGTCTTGAAGATCACGCTGCTGCCCATGTACATCGTGCCGGGATCGAACGGCGATAGTACAATCGGGAACGTCCACTGGAAACGGTACTTCGCGTCCGCGGCATCATGACCCATCGGGTTATCCGGCCACGGATTCACGTCTCGGCTCAGTCCGGTACGTGCGTCGAAGCGCGTGAGCAGGCCACCGTACGATCCCGCAAACACGACGTCCGGCGAGTCCGGACGCACCGCGATGTATCCGCTCTCGCCACCACCCACGTCATACCAGCTGTCGATCCCGATCCCGCCGTCCTTGGCGCTCGGTCCGCACAGCGTCGAGTTGTCCTGCTGCGCGCCGCACACCCTGTACGGGAAGTGCGTCGTCGTCTCGACGTGGTAGAACTGCGCCGTCGACTGATATTCCGGCGTCCACGTCTCGCCGCCGTCGACGGTGACGGTTGCTCCGCCGTCGTTCGACTCGATCATGCGCTTCGGATCGTTCGGCGCGATCCACAGATCGTGATTGTCGCCATGCGGAACGCCGATCGACTTGAACGTCTTGCCGCCGTCGGTTGAGTGCATGAAACCAACGTTCGTGCCGTACACGCCGTTCGGATCCCTGGGATCGGCGAAGATGCGCGTGTAGTACCAGGCGCGCTGCCGGAGACTGCGGTCGCTGTTGGTTTTGGTCCAGGTCGCGCCGGCGTCATCCGACCGGAACACCCCGCCCGAGTCGGCCTCTACAAGGGCCCAGAGCCGTCCTTGCTTCGCAGGCGACGCCGTGATCCCGATGTTGCCTATGATCCCCGACGGAAGCCCCGGATTCCGAGTTATCTCGGTCCAGTGCTCGCCGCCGTCTGTCGACTTGAAGATTCCGCTCCCCGCGCCGCCCGACACGAGCTTCCACGGCTGGCGGTACGCCTGCCAGAACGCCGCGTACAGCGTCTGGGAATTGTGTGGATCGATCACGAGATCCGTGATCCCGGTCGAATCGTTCCGAAACAGCACCTTCTTCCACGTCTTACCGCCATCGGTCGTCTTGAACACGCCACGTTCCGCGTTCGGCCCCCAGACGTGCCCCTGCGCGCCCACGTAAACGACGTCGGGGTTCTTCGGATCGATGCGCACCCGCGATATCTGCCGCGAGTCGCCCAACCCGACGAACGACCATGTCTTTCCGGCGTCCGTGGACTTGAACACACCGTCGCCGTGCGACACGTTGCCCCGGATGGGCGACTCGCCCGTACCGACGTAAACGATGTTCGGATTCGACTCGCTCACCGCGATCGATCCGATGGTGCCGCCGAAGTACTTGTCCGTTATCGGCTTCCAGGTCGTGCCGCCGTCCGTACTCTTCAGCACACCGCCGCCCGTCGTGCCCAGATAGTACTCCCGAGGACGACTCGCCGACCCCGCCACCGCGACCGATCGTCCGCCCCGAAACGGCCCGAGCTCGCGCCATTTGAGCGCCGTGAAGGCGAGACTGTCATAGCCGGTGCTCGACGGCGCCTGCGCCATCACTGGAAGCGCTGGCGCCCCTGAGAGCACGACGAACGCGAGGGAGCGACTGAGAACTTGATTGGCCTTCACGAACAACCTCCGACAATGAGAGCAGCGATTCGGGTGACGATGTCAATCTCGCGCGAGAACGACCCGCGTAAACTATCCTCCCCGCGTACGCGGTGCGTCCAACCGATGTTGTGGAGATGCCGAGCATGTCCAATAGATTTGACGCATGCCTTCATCACCAATCAAGCTTACAGTTCTTCCCGGCGACGGGATCGGCCCCGAAGTCGTGGACGCTGCGCTCAGAATCATCGCTGCCGCGGGCGTTGCCTTGGAACCCGAGACGCAGGTGGCTGGTGCGGAAGCATTCAGGCGCGGAGTCGAGTCCGGCGTGCCCGTCGACACCATGGAATCGATCGAGCGCACGCGCCTCGTTCTCAAGGGACCGCTCGAGACGCCAATCGGCTACGGCAACAAGAGCGCGAACGTCACGCTGCGCAAACTTTTCGAAACCTTCGCGAATGTGCGCCCCGTTCGTGAGCTCCCCGGTGTTCGCACACCGTACGCCGGCCGCAACCTCGACATCGTCGTCGTGCGCGAGAATGTGGAAGACCTCTACGCCGGCGTCGAGCACATGGAGACGCCGGCCGTTGCGCAATGTCTGAAGATTATCACGCGGCCCGGCTGCGAAAAGATCACACTCTTCGCGTTTGCGTATGCCGTCGCCGAAGGCAGACACAGGATCCACTGCGCGACCAAGTCGAACATCATGAAGCTCACCGAGGGCCTCGTGCAGCACACCTTCGAGGACATCGCGAAGGAATACCCGTCCATTGAGTCGAAGCACATCCTCGTCGACAACGCCGCGCACCAGCTCGCGATGCATCCCGAGCAGTTCGACATGATCCTGACGACGAACATGAACGGCGACATCCTGAGCGACCTCACGTCGGGCCTAACCGGCGGCCTCGGATTCGCACCATCCGCCAACATCGGTAGCGACGTCGCAATGTTCGAAGCCGTGCACGGCTCCGCGCCGGATATTGCGGGCAAGAACCTGGCGAACCCGACAGCGCTCATCCTCAGCGCGCTCATGCTCCTGCGTCACGTCGGTGAAGGGAAGGCTGCGAGCGAGATCGAGAACGCGGTGCTCGTCACCCTCGAGGACGGCGTGCGTACCGGCGACATGGAAGGCA
>JALYTX010000084.1 GCA_030854055.1 Gemmatimonadota bacterium
AAGCTAGTGTTGCTCTGTGTTGACTCAGCGGCAGCAGCTCGGGCTCCGGGGCGAGGCGATAGCGGCGCGGTGGTTGGAGGCGAAGGGATGGTCCATCGCGAATCGCCGATTCCGCGCGGGCCACCGAGACATCGATCTTGTCGCCTTTCAACCCGACTTCGCGGTCTCGGGCCGCCTGGTCGCGTTTGTCGAGGTCCGGACTCGGCTCTCGACCGATTTCGGGTCCCCTGCCGAAAGCGTTGGGTGGAAGAAGCAGCGGGAGCTGGCGCGTTCGGCGCGGGTATGGCTCGCTTCGAACAGACGTTCTGGAGATACTTACCGGTTCGATGTGGTGGGAGTTGTGCTGGGGGGCGGCAGGGTGCTGATCCAACACGTGCCGGACGCATTCTGGCTGCGTCCTTTCGGTTGATTTTCGGGCGCGGATTTCGTATTTTGTTCGGGGGCGTGGAAGGGCGACGAGGCGGGCACGGCGCGCGAATTTGGCGTGTGACACGAATCCAGACCGGCCGGTTCTGGGTTATCTTACATCAGCGAAAAGGACTGGGGATCAATGGGCATTTCCACCATGCAGGACGACAAGAAGAAGGCGTTGAACCTTGCGGTGGCGCAGATCGAGAAGAACTGCGGCAAGGGTTCTATCATGCGGATGGGAACGGGCACTGCAGGGGTTCGCGTGGACGCGATCTCGACCGGTGCGATCAATCTGGATGCAGCTATCGGGATCGGCGGAATTCCGAAGGGCAGAGTTACCGAGATTTACGGTCCGGAGTCGAGCGGGAAGACGACACTGTGCCTGCATGTCGTAGCGAACGCGCAGAAGACGGGTGGCGTGGCTGCCTATATCGACGCGGAGCATGCGCTCGACACGGAGTACGCGACAAAGCTCGGCGTCGACGTCGAAAACCTTCTTGTATCGCAGCCGGATACGGGTGAGCAGGCGCTGGAGATCTGCGAAATTCTGGTTCGGTCCGGCGCGGTGGATGTGGTCGTGATAGACTCGGTTGCCGCTCTCGTGCCGAAAGCGGAGATCGAAGGCGACATGGGTGACTCGCACGTCGGGTTGCAGGCTCGGCTCATGAGTCAGGCGCTGCGCAAGCTGACCGGTGCGATTGCGCGCTCGAATACTTCGGTGATCTTCATCAATCAGCTGCGCGAGAAGATCGGGGTCATGTTCGGGAATCCGGAGACCACGACTGGTGGAAAGGCGCTCAAGTTCTACGCTTCGGTTCGTCTGGACATCCGTCGTATTGGCCCGGTGAAGGACAAGGAAGACGTGGTCGGCTCGCACGTCCGGGTCAAGGTGGTCAAGAACAAGGTTGCGCCGCCGTTCAAGCAGGCTGAGTTCGATATCATGTACGCCGAAGGGATCAGCCACGCGTCACTGGTACTGGACATCGCCGCGGAAAACGGGATCATCGACAAGTCGGGCGCGTGGTACAGTTATGGCAGTCAGCGGATCGGCCAGGGCCGCGAGAACGCGAAATTGTATCTCAAGGACAATGCAGCTCTGATGGCTGAGGTGGAAGTCAAGGTGAAGGCGCTGCTCGGAATCACCGGTACGGTGGCTCCGCTCGCGGCCGAGCCGGAGGCGGTTGAGGAGGTTTAAGGCTTCCGCAGATGCCGAAACGGATGTGTCGCCGAGTTGGTGCGGTTTGTAGGAGATGGGGCCCGGACTCCCCGCCTAATGCGAATCATGCTGGCTCGGCGACTTTCGTTCTCGCGTAACAGCTGTGTCTCAATCAGCGTACAATCGCGCGTTGAATCTTCTGTCCGCGCGGCCGTACACGGTGTGGCAGCTTCGCCGCAAGCTCGTGGCCAAGGAGGTTCCGGCGATCGACGCGGACGCTGCGATCGGGCGACTAGTCGCGGCCGGCCTCATGGACGATTCGCGGTATGCCCTCGCTTACGCACGATCGCGGCTCGCCGGCCAGGGCACGTCCGCGCGGCGTGTGGCGCAGGATCTGGCCCGCAAGGGCGTGGCACCGGAGATCAGCAGACGAGCGATCGAGGAAGTGATCCAGGACGAAGACATCGACCCGCGGGCGGTAATCGAGCGAGTCGCACGCAAGAAGGTGGCGTCGATGGGTGATCTCGATTCCGTGGTCCTTCGGCGGCGGCTCTTCGCATTTCTTGCCCGGCGCGGATACGAGCTGAACGACATCCGCGAGGCCGTCGCGAGCGTAGGCGTTTCGCATGAGGAAGACGAGCCGTAGCTGCAACCTCTGATCGCGGGGCGTCGAATCCAAAGCAGGCATGGGCGCCGCCTATATTTCCGGGCTATATGCTATCGTCCGAAATTCGCTCGCGGTTCCTCGGATTCTTCGAACGCGAGGGCCACGCTGTACTGCCCAGTTCGTCGCTCGTTCCGGTAGACGACCCGACGCTCCTGTTCACGAACGCGGGAATGGTGCAGTTCAAACGCGTATTCCTGGGCAGCGAGGAGCCGCCGAGCCCCGGGCGACGCGCGACGACTTCGCAGAAGTGTGTCCGTGCGGGCGGGAAACACAACGATCTCGAGCAGGTCGGGCACACGGCCCGACATCACACGTTCTTCGAAATGCTCGGCAACTTCTCCTTCGGCGACTACTTCAAGCGCGACGCAATTCGCTTTGCGTGGAAGTTCGTGACGGAGGACCTTGGGCTGTCGCCCGACGTGCTCCGCGTCACCGTGTTTCAGGACGACAAGGAGGCGCGGTCGTTATGGCGCGAGATCACGGGGCTACCGGACCACCGCATTTTCGGCCTCGGTGAGAAGGACAACTTCTGGCAGATGGCGGACACTGGCCCGTGCGGACCGTGCTCCGAGATTTACGTGGACCTTGCACGTGTCGCGCGGGACTGGCGCGCGCCCGAAGGAACGCGCGCCGAATGGAGCGATGGGGCCGCGACTGATTTCGACACGGACACTTTTGTCCAGGCGGCCGAGGCCGGTCGGTTCGTCGAGATCTGGAATCTCGTGTTCATGCAGTTCGACCGGCAGCCGGACGGCACGCTCGCGCCACTTCCGCGACCGTCCGTGGATACGGGCGCGGGTCTGGAGCGGATTACGGCGGTGATGCAGGGCGCGGCCAATAACTTCGACACGGACCTTTTCGCCCCGCTCATCGCGGCCGTTGAGAAGCAAGTCGGCGCGGGCGCCATTGCGCGGCCGGACGAGCGGATGGCGGCCATGCGCGTGATAGCAGACCACGCGCGATCGATTGCGTTCCTGCTCGCGGACGGCGTGTACCCCGCGAACGACGGACGCGGCTATGTGCTCCGGCGCATACTTCGGCGCGGCGTTCGTTACGCGTGGCTGCTCGGCAGACGCGAGCCGACGCTGACGAGTGTCGTGGAAGCGGTCTTATCGACAATGGGAGGCGTGTACCTGGAGCTGGAGCAAAGGCGGTCGCACATTATTGCGACCACACACGCGGAGGAAGAGCGTTTCCTATCGACGATTGCCGGCGGGATGCAGCGTTTCGACGAGCTTGCGCCAGCATCGACCTCGCACGAACGATCGATAGCCGGCGAGGATGCATTCAAGCTCTACGACACGTACGGGTTTCCAATCGATCTGACGGAGCTCATGGCGCGGGAGCGCGGATACACGGTGGACATCGCCGGATTTGAAACTGCACTCGCTTCGCAGAGGTCGCAGTCGCAGGAAGAGCGACGGTCGCGAAAGCTTGGCGTAGTTGCGGACGACCTCGGCGACGCCAGTGCATGGAGTGTCGGCTCGGCTTCACTTGCAACTGCGATCGCGGGAAGCAGCTTCGTCGGGTACGACGCGCGCGAGGCCGATACCGAAGCGCTTGCGGTGCGCACGCTGAGCGATGGGCGAACCGCGGTACTGCTCCGTGAGTCGCCGTTTTACGCCGAATCCGGAGGTCAGGTCTCCGATTCGGGCGAGATCGCCGGTGCCGGCTGGCGAGTCGAGGTCGAAGATGTGCGGAAGCTGGACGGAAGGCATGTGGCGATCGGCAAGGCAGATGGCAGCGTCGGCCCCGGAAAGGCGCATGCGGTCGTTACGCGTGCAACGCGACTCGCCACCGAGCGAAACCACACAGCCACGCACCTGCTACACGCGGCGTTGCGGCAGGTACTGGGGGAGCACGTCCATCAGGCTGGATCTCTCGTCGCGCCGGACCGGCTCCGATTCGACTTCATCCACTCGGGGCCGTTGACGCCGGAGCAAGTGGAGCTCGTGGAGGACATCGTCAACCGGACAGTTCTTGCTGCAACTCCGGTGACGACTACGGAGCGCCCGTATCAGGACGCGGTTGGTGCGGGCGCGATGCATCTCTTCAGCGAAAAGTACGGAGACGTTGTTCGCGTCGTCGAGATCCCGGGGGTTTCAATGGAGCTATGCGGCGGGACCCACGTGCGAAACACCGCGGGGATCGGACTCTTCAGCATACTGAGCGAGTCCGGGATCGCGGCAGGTGTACGGCGCGTCGAGGCGATCACCGGGACCCGCGCGTACGAGGTGGCACGTGAGCGGGAACGGCTGCTGAAGCGTGTGAGTGAAATAGTCAAGGCGACGCCCGCGACGCTAGAGCGACGCACGCAGGCGCTCGCCGACGAGCGTCGGGCGCTCGAGAAGCGGGTCGCAGAACTGATGCGTGGCGGCGGACAGGGGGCGGCCGCGCCGGTGCAGCAACTGCTCGCCGCCGCGGAATCCGTGCACGGGCTCCGGGTAATCGCACGCGAGGTTTCTTCGGCAGACGCTCGCGCCCTGCAGGAGCTGGCGGAAGCCGCACGGGACAGCGCCTCGGACGCAGTGCTCGTTCTTGTCAGCACAATGGATGGCGGCAAGCACGCCGTAGTCGCCGCGGCGGGCGACGCGGCCCGCGCGCGCGGTGTGCGCGCCGACGATCTGATCCGCGCGCTCGTCGCGGAATTTGGGGGTCGTGGCGGCGGCAAGCCTGCGCTCGCCCAGGGCGGCGTTCCGAGCGCGGAAGTGTTCGGCGCGCTTCTGTCGCGTGTGTCCGCAATCGTATCGGAGCAGGTCGCTTGACTCCGACAGGCTCCGTCGGCGACTGGCTCAACGCGTCACTCCTCGATGCGCCGCCGGATCTGGCCCGCCGGATGCGTGCTTCGATACCGAGTGAGGGGACGTCCGCGTCCGTTGCGAGCGGCGTCGAAGTTCTGGCGAGTGCTGCAGCGTCCGAACTTCGCGCGTTGCTTGCTGACGGCTGCGGTGATCGATCAGCTGCGCCGGGACTGCTGACGGTCGATGCACTCGTTACGCAGGCATGCGAACTGCTGGCTGTCACCGGCGAGGATGTCGAATCAGGAGCGCTCATCGTCCTCGAGCGACTGATGCAGGGCGCCGCGGAGTGGGATGAATGGGCGTGATCGTAATTCTTTTCACGGGTGGCACGATCGCGATGCGGAACGATCCGATTGCGCGCGGGAACACACCGGCGCTTACGGGCGCGGAGATCGTTCAGGCGACACGCGGAATTGACAGCACTGGCGCGGTGGAGACAGAGGACTGGGGCCATTTCCCCGGACCGCACATGTCAATTGCGCGCATCTGGGCATTGCGCAACCGAATCGCGGAGCATCTCTCGCGAGACGAAGTGCGCGGTGTGGTCGTGACTCACGGCACCGACACACTGGAAGAATCTGCATACCTCGCCGCCAGATCGCTGTGGTCGCCAAAGCCCGTTGTATTTACCGGCGCGATGCGCACGCAGAGCGATCTTGGATGGGACGGCCCTGCAAACCTTTTCGAGGCGGTTCACGTCGCTGCAAACCCAGCGTCGATGGGGCAGGGCGTGATGGTCGTTCTGAGCGGGCAGATATTTACCGCTCTGGACGTAACCAAGTCAAACACGCAGCTGCTGGACGCATTCGAGAGTCCTGGCCTCGGTCCCATTGGCTATCTGGACGAGGGTGAGGTGATCTTCAGACGGGAGCTTCCGCGCGCGGTGCCCGCGATTACGCCGAGTGCACCGGCGACTCCAGTGGATGTATTCTTCGCTGTCGCGGGCTGTGACTCTCGTCTGCTCGATGCTGTCCGCACGGAGTCGCGGGGAGCGATCATAGCAGCGATGGGCCGCGGCAACGTGCCACCCGAAATGGTTCCGGGTATCGCCCGGTTCATCGCCGACGGCAAGCCAGTGGTGATTACCTCTCGCACGGGCGGCGGACGCGTGGGCCACACGTACGCATACCCGGGCGGCGGTCGCAAGCTCGAGGACATGGGTGCGATCCTTGCTGGCTCGCGACGCCCACAACAGGCACGCATCGATCTCATGCTCGCGCTTGGTGTCGGCTTTGGCGACGCGGAGCTTCGCACGTTGCTCGCCGCGTAGACCAAATTGCCGATCATGCAGCCGCCGGCCCACGTGATCGGTATCACGCGAGTGCTCGAAGACGCCGGCTACGAGGCGTGGTGTGTCGGCGGCGGTGTCCGAGACGCCCTGCTGGGGATTCCGAATCTGGACTGGGATCTAACGACGAGCGCACGGCCGCAGCAGGTCCGTGCACTCTTTCGCAGAACGGTTCCGGTCGGCATCGAGTTCGGAACCGTTGGCGTGCTGGATGACAACAATGTTATGCACGAGGTCACGACATTCCGCGCGGACGTTGAAACGGATGGGAGACACGCCGTGGTGCGGTTCGGTGATTCACTGGACGAGGATCTCGCACGCCGTGACTTCACCATGAACGCCATCGCATATTCACCATCGCGCGATGAGCTGCGTGATCCGTTCGGCGGACAGGACGACATCGCATCTGCGACGCTGCGCGCCGTGGGGGTCGCGAAGGAGAGGATGCGGGAAGACCGGCTGCGCGCGCTGCGTGCGATCCGCTTCGCCGCGCGATTCGGATTTCGTATGGACAGTGAGACATGGCAGGCAATAGTGTCCAGCGCACCGCACCTGACGCGACTTTCGCCGGAGCGGGTGCAACAGGAGATCGTGAAGACGATGCGTCAGGTCGCGCGCCCGAGTGGCGCATTCGGCCTGTGGCGTGAAAGCGGCGCGTTCGAGCAGTTGATTCCGTCGCTCACAGGTATCACGGACGTCGAGCTGCTGGCCCTGGACCATCTCCGATTGCCGTTGCTTGCGCGCCGGCCTCAGCGCCTGCAGGCGCGACTCACTGGGCTGTTCTCGGCGACGCGGCGCGGCACGGTACTCGCCACTCTCAAGTCGCTCCGCTTCTCCAACGCCGACGCGGCGTGGGTCGGGGGCCTGGTTGAGAGATGGCATGATATTGGGCATGTGATGAAGGAGTCCTTGATGCAGCCAGTTTCGCCACCGGACGCGGTGCTTCGCGGTTGGGTGGGGCGCGTTGGACGGACCCGCATGGCGCCACTGCTGCGTCTTGCCGACGCGCACTGGTGGGCCGAACGCCAGAGTGGCAGACGAGCTCCCGTGCGGGAACGCGTCGAGTCCGTTTACCGTCGAACCGTGCGCATCGCGTACCGCGATCCCGTCGAGGTCTCGGATCTTGCCGTTAATGGCGATGACCTGCTCCGAGCGGGTTTGACTGGCAGCCGTCTGGGTGAGGCGCTGCGCTCGTTGCTTCAGTATGTTCTCGAAGATCCAGCGCGGAACACTCGCGAGACGTTGCTGCGACATGCGGAAACGCTCGCATGATCTTTCGTGGACGGGCGCGGCACGTCACCGTGTGGCAACGATTCAGGTCCGGGCACGACGGCTTTACTTTCGCAGAATCGCCGGAGGGCCACTTCGAGGCACACGTCGCTGCGAACGCGGAGCGCGCCGTGGATCTAATGTACGTACTCAGCGAGCACCTTCCGCCCGCTGTTGATGTTCATCTGGTTGACCAGCGCACGAAGTCGGCGTGGGACGCAACAGACGTGGCCTTGCCCGACGTCCGCGACGTTATCGCGCGACTCAAGATACCTCTCGCGACTTACGCCGGCGTTGACCTGTCCATCTACACGCCGGACGATCAGCTCTCGCTCACCGCCGAGCTTGATCTGTATGCTTATGGACGCAGCGACCGCTGGCTGTATCTGCTGCAGGCGCGGGGACTGGAGCAGTATCGCGCCGTCGCGCACCGAGCATGGCGCGGACAACCGTGGGACCGTACGCCTGCGCCGGTGCTCACTACAGCCATTGCGTCGGCGGTCGAGAGGCTCGGCCTTGTCGTTACCGCGTGACGGCCACCACACTGGTCGCGGCAGTCGTCGCCGCGCTCGCGAATGTAGTCGGGGCGGCGCTCGTTACGGGGCGCCGAGTGTGGAACGCTCGCGACATCGACGTGATGATCGCATTCTCCGGCGGATTCATGATCTCGGTGGCCGTCGTGGACATGATTCCCGACGCCGTGCGTGCGCACGGGCTTGCCGCCGGATGGATGGTGTTGGCGGGCTACCTGGCGGTCCATCTGACTCAGCACACTCTCGTGCCGCACTTCCACTTCGGTGAGGAGACGCATCATGTCACACGCGCGGTCGGCATTTCCGCGCTCATGGGACTCATGCTTCACATGCTGATGGACGGAGTCGCGATCGCCAGCGCATTCGCGGCTGGCGGGACGGTAGGGACACTAGTTGTGGTTGCGATAGTGCTGCACAAGCTCCCGGAGGGATCTACCGTGTCCACGCTCTTCGTTGCTGCGGGCTTCGGCCGCGGCAAGGCGCTGGCTGCGGCTGCCGCGCTTGGACTTGCGACGGTTGTTGGCGCGCTGCTGACGGAGATCATTGCTCCGCTAGCGACTTATGGGCTCGCTCTGTCGGGCGGTGTCACCGTTTACGTCGCCGCGTCCAACCTGGTGCCCGAAGTGCAGCGGAAGCGCGACTGGCGACTTCCGCTCTCGTTTTTCGGCGGCTGTCTCGTGTTCGGCGCGGGGCACGCACTGATAGCCGCCGCGTAAGGCGATATAACATGCCCAAGCCGCATCGCAGAAAACCCGCGCCGTCGCTGTTCACAGTGCCGTCGGCCGCGCTACCGCTGGCTGCGCGCATGCGTCCGCTTTCCCTCGACGAATTCATAGGACAGGAGCACCTGCTTGCACCGGGGAAAGCCCTCCGCAACGCGATCGAGCGCGGGACCGTGGGCTCGATGATCTTCTGGGGGCCGCCCGGCACTGGTAAGACCACGCTCGGACGCCTCATCGCGCAGTACACCGACTCGGAGTTTGTGCGTTTCTCGGCCGTGACGGAGGGCGTTCCAAGAGTGCGCGAGATCGTGGCAGAGGCGGAGGAGCGACTTGAGCTGGGGCGTCCCACAATACTCTTCGTGGATGAAATCCACAGGTTCAACCGCGCGCAACAGGACGCGTTCCTGCCGCACGTAGAGCAGGGCACGATAACACTCATCGGCGCCACCACAGAAAACCCGTCGTTTGAAGTGAACGGCGCGCTTCTCTCGCGCATGCGCGTCTTCGTGCTCGAGTCGCTCACCGAAGGCGATCTCGTCGCCGTAATCGACCGCGCGCTGTCTGACCTCGATCGCGGCCTCGCATCGCTGCATGTGTCGATCGCGGATGACGCGCGCGCAGCTTTGGCGCGGGAGAGTGATGGAGACGCGCGGCGCGCGCTGACGGCACTCGAGGCCGCCGCGTCGGAAGTTGGCGAGGGCGGCTTCATTAGTCGCGACACCGTACGGGACGCCCTGCAAGAGCGCTTCGCACTGCACGACAAGAGCGGCGAGGCACATTTCAATCTGCTGTCGGCGCTGCACAAGAGTCTCCGTGGCAGCGATGTGGATGCGACGCTCTACTGGGCTGCCAGAATGATCGAGGGTGGCGAGGATCCGATGACGATCTTCCGGCGAGCGATAGCGATGGCGGCCGAGGACATT
This sequence comes from Gemmatimonadota bacterium, assembly GCA_030854055.1. Classification (GTDB taxonomy): domain Bacteria; phylum Gemmatimonadota; class Gemmatimonadetes; order Gemmatimonadales; family Gemmatimonadaceae; genus Fen-1247. The sequence continues at coordinate 9,771 of JALYTX010000084.1, forward strand.
GGCGTGGCGGATCCGCAGGCGCTCCAGCTGGCCGTCGCTGCCCGAACTGCGTATCACATACTGGGGCCGCCCGAGGGGTACCTGCCGCTGGCGGAAATGTTGGTGTACCTGGCCACCGCGCCAAAGTCGAACTCTTCGTACCGCGCGCTGGGCAAAGCAATGGATGCCGCGCGGGATACTCCGGGAGAGGGACCTCCGATGAACATCCGCAATGCGCCGACCCGCCTCATGAAAGAGCTCGGCTACCACGCGGGCTACAAGTACGCGCATGACAGCGACGATGCGTACACGCCCCAGGAGTACTTACCGGAGAAGCTTCGTGGCTCCGTGTTCTACGAGCCCGGCCCGTTTGGATTCGAGCGCGACATCGCAAAACGAATGGCGTGGTGGGCTGAACTGAAGCGAAAAACTCATGAAGCGGAATAGTGCTTCACCGGGCGCCGGGCCTCAAGCGCGTGGACGATCCGTTCGGCAGCACGTCCATCCCAGCCAGCTGGCCGCGGAAGCGTTCCGCGCCGGGCCGCGCCGACGGATTCCAGATACGCGTTCACTATCCCGCGAGGTGTGAGTGGCCACGCGGCCATCCGGTTGGTTCCCTGAGTGATCGTCACCGGACGCTCCGTCTGCTCGCGCAGCGTGACACAGGGAACGCCAAGGGCGGTCGTTTCCTCCTGTATTCCCCCGGAATCGGTCAGGACGCACTGCGCGCCTTCGGTAAGCGCCAGCATCTCCGTGTATCCAAGGGGCTCCAGCACGGTGAGCGGCGTGAGCATGGGACCGAGGTGAAAGCGCTCAATGTTCTTGAGCGTGCGTGGGTGAAGCGGAAGCACTACCGGCAACGAGTCGGCGACGAGTGCGAGACCCTGCAACACTGCGGCAAGCGCCGCGGGATCGTCCACATTCGATGGTCGGTGAAGCGTCGCAGCCGCGTAGTGACGCCGACGTAAACCGAGCCGCTCGAGCGTGTTCGTGGCATGCGCGACCGGGAGTTGCTGCATCAATGTGTCGATCATGACGTTGCCGACAAAGACGATCCTGCCTGCCGGAATCCCCTCGGCAATGAGGTTTGGTGCGGCGTCCTCTGACGGGGTGAGCAGCAGATCGGCAAGTCGGTCCGTGACGACGCGGTTCACCTCTTCCGGCATCCTCCAGTCGTTGCTTCTGAGGCCGGCTTCGACGTGCGCGATATGGCCGTGCGTCTCGGTCCGCAACTTGGAAGCAACAAGGGTTGCTGCCATGGTGGAGTTGACATCACCGACCACCACCACCCACTGCGGGTGTACCTTTTCGAGAATCGGCTCGAACGCTTCCATGATCCGGGCCGTCTGCACGGCGTGGCTCGCCGTCCCGACGCCGAGGTGGTATTCAGGGGTCCGGATCCCGAGCTCGTTAAAGAAGGTGTGTGACATCGCGGCGTCGTAATGCTGACCGGTGTGGACGAGTACCGATTGGTGGCCGGCGGCGTCGAGCGCACGTAGAATTGGAGCTACCTTCATGAAATTCGGCCGCGCTCCAGCGACGACCAGTACCTTGAGACGATCACTCTGCATCATGCGGGGTAAAGCTACGAGGGTGAAAGTCAATGTCCAACCAGCGGCACTTTCCGTGCAGGAGACTGAGGTCCATGAACAAAACATATGTGATTCTGGCTGTGGCCGCGCTCGCGGGATGCGCCTCCATGGGGATGGGCGGATTTCGTCAGCCGGTCGTGAACTTCAACGACTTGCAGGTCGAAGGGGTCGGGACCCGGGGCGGTACCGTTGACATCGTGCTCAGCGTCTACAACCCTAACGGGTATCGACTCGATGCCTCACGTCTTACCTACCGCCTCCTGGTGGATACAACGGCTGTCGGCGAAGGCGTGTACAATACGCGGTTCACGGTTCAAAGCGGCGACTCGACAATCGTGCGTCTTCCTGTGAGTCTCAGCTACGCGGGTCTTGCGGCTGCCGCGAAACAGCTTCGCGAGAACGGCTCCGTCAATTATCGCGTGCTCGGCGAGGTGTCAGTCGCCACGCCGGCTGGAAACTTCACGCAACCGTACAACCGTACAGGCCGCTTTTCGACGCTGTCGGGGATGTCGCACTAAGGCTTGTCACGAGAACTCATTGATCTGACAGCGCCCACCGAGCGCGCGCTCCTGATCGGTGCGCCGCGCAAGGGGCGTAATGCGCGGCACCGAACGGCCGAGCATCTCGAGGAGCTCGCGAGGCTAGCAGACACGGCCGGCGCACAAGTTGTCGGCGAGGTTGTTCAGCAGATCGATCGGCCCAATCCAGCAACGTACCTTGGAAAGGGCAAGATCGAGGAGCTGTCACAAACGATTGCCGATAATGATGCGACGCTGCTGCTCTTCGATGACGAGCTGAGCCCGAGCCAGGGCAAGAACGTCGAGGACATCACCGGTAGACGGGTGATGGACCGCGCGGAGCTGATCCTGGACATTTTCGCGACACGCGCGCGGAGTGCAGAAGCCCGGATGCAGGTCGAGCTTGCCCAGCTGCAGTACATGCTCCCGCGGCTTACCCGAATGTGGGCCCACCTCGAGAAATTTCGCGGTGGCATTGGCGTGCGCGGTCCCGGTGAGACCCAGCTTGAGACAGATCGTCGGCTCATCAATCACCGCATCAAGGTGCTGGGACAGCGTCTCTCGGAAGTACAGAAATCGCGCGAAGTGCAACGTGGTTCGCGCCGCGGGGAGTTCCAGGCCAGTCTTGTCGGTTATACGAACGCTGGGAAGTCGTCCATACTCCGCTCGCTTGCGAATGACAGCTCGATCTTCGTCGAGAACCGGCTCTTCGCCACTCTCGACCCGCTCACACGCGAAGTCGAGCTCGCCGATGGAGAGAACGTGCTGCTCACGGACACGGTTGGCTTCGTTCGCAAGCTGCCGCACCAACTGGTGGCAAGTTTTCGCGCAACGCTCGAGGAGGTGCTCGAGGCCGACGTACTGCTACACGTGATCGATGTGTCTGATCCGCTGTGGGAAGAGCATCGTGCTGTTGTTGTGGAAGTCCTCACGGAGCTTGGCGCAAACCACAAACCCGTAATCAACGTATTCAACAAGGCGGATCGTCTGCCGCCGGAGCAGCTCGACTCCGTGCGTGAGCGCGTCGCCGCCCTCATGCCCGACGCCGTGTTCGCCTCTGCCATCGAAGAAAACGGACTTGACGCACTCACGCGTGCGATACTTCGGCGGCTGCGCGCGGAGCGACGAGTGGTGAATCTGCGAGTTGCGCTGACTGACGGACGGTTGCTGGCGGAGCTGCATCGGAACGGAGACGTGCTTGCTCAGAAAGCAGACGGGAACGAGTTGATTGTCTCGGTGCGGCTTAGCGACGAAGCACTCGGGAGACTCGGAGCGCGCGCGATCGCGGTATGAGGTAACCGTCGGGGAGCGAGAATACTCCCGCCGATCGTATCTCGGTTCAAACATGACCTGCGGTATGCCGCTTCGCGTCAACGGCTGGTATCGTTACGCGCGTCCGGCTGGTTCGTCAGACCACCATGCGTGTCGCACGTCGCTCCTTTGTACCGCTGGCAGTCCCCTTCGCTCTTTCTGCCTGCGCCGGCCTTGGGATTCTTCCCGGCCCGTCAACCGTGCAGGGAACATCTTTACGTTCCGCGTTGACGGTTGTCGAGCCCGTCCGCACGCGCATCATCGCGCCGCGCCTTTCGCCAGCGGGAGCGGACTCCGGTGGTTGTGTTTCCAGCGCCGCAGCGACCGACGCGACCGCCGCGCGGAGCAGCGCCGAGCGCCGAAACGATTCCTTCGAGCCGCGTTGGCGTGACGATTCAAACCGCGTCGTGCGCGTTCGAATCGACGACGCTACGCGACTTCCGGGTTGGAGCGCTCTCGACAGAGATGAAATTGTTTCGGCGCTGAATGCATGGGATGTTGCCGGCGCGCCGGTGGCGTTCGTCGTTGTCAGCGGCGACCAGTCTGCGGACGTCGTCGTGCACTGGATCGAGAAGTTCGACGCGCGGTACGAGGGTTGGACCACGGTCACGTGGGATAGCCACGGTTGGATAATGAACGGCGATGTCGAACTCTCGTTGCAGAGCCCTGGCGGCCAGCTACTCACCGCGGGCGAGCGGGTGCAGGTCGCGACACACGAGTTTGGCCACGTTCTGGGGCTGAGCCACAGCGGCAGCGTCACCTCAATCATGTCGCCGATAGTGAGAGTCACGGCGATCGCGCCCATCGACGTCGCCGCTCTGCGCGCGCTGTACCACACACAGGACGGTCCCCTCGCACCGCCCAACGGTTCCGACGCCAGGGGAGCTGCGACGGCACGCTGTTGGCAGAAGCTCTGACGCGCTCCCTGTAATCTGTGTGCTGCCGACACGAACCGGCCAAAGTTTCTAAGAAATCCGGGCGACGTGTCGTAACTTAAGTGTATGCGCCTCGACCCAATTGATCCTGAAATGCCTTTTGCGCTGCGGGACGAGGACGCGCTGTGCGACGACGCTCCTGGCCCAAGGAAGCTGCGCAGCAAGCTGAAGAAACGCCTGGCGAGCCTCGACAAGCTTCAGGCGAAGCTGTACGGCGATGGGCGCTACGCAGTTCTCGTCGTGCTGCAGGGCCGGGATGCCGCGGGAAAGGATGGAAGCATCCGGAGAGTTTTCAGCGCGTGCAATCCCCAGGGCTGCCAGGTCACCAGCTTCAAGGAGCCCACCGTCCAGGAACGCAAACACGATTTCCTCTGGCGGATCCACCAGGCAGTGCCTGCCCGCGGTATGCTCGGGATATTCAACCGGTCACAGTACGAGGACGTCCTCGCTGCGCGCGTGAAGGGGATTGTGGCGAAGCCAATATGGATGGCGCGATATGATCAGATGAACGACTTTGAGAGCATGCTCGTACAGAACAACGTCATGGTTCTCAAGTTCTTTCTGCACGTTTCGCGCGGTGAGCAGCGCCGGAGGCTGCTGGCTCGGGTGGAGACACCGGACAAGAACTGGAAATTTCGCGAAGGGGATCTTGAGGACCGCCGCCACTGGGACGCATACACCGAGGCGTACCACGACATGCTGAGGCGCACGTCAACCCGGCAGGCTCCATGGTACCTTGTTCCATCAGATGACAAGAAAGTCCGTGATTACCTCGTGGCCGGCGTGGTTGTTCGCGCAATGCGGAAACTCAAGCTCCACTACCCCGAGGCTGACCCGAACATACTCCTCAAGGCTGAACAGGTCTTGACGGCGTGAGCGGACTGGTCACCGAAGCCCGTCCAAACGGGCCGAAAGCAGCTTTCATCGGCCTCGGCGCGATCGGCCTTCCGATGGCACGCCACACGGCGAGCGGCACCACACTCGCGGTATGGAACAGAACCAGGTCCAAGGCAGCCCTGTTCGCCACCGAGACCGGCGCGCGCGACGCATCCTCGCCGGCCGACGCAGTGATCGGCGCTGAGCTATTGCTCACGTGCATGCCGACATCGGCGGAAGTCGAGCAGGTGCTCTTCGGCCACGACGGCGCCGCGCAAAACATGCAACCAGGCGCGATCGTCATCGACTGCACATCTGGCGACCCCGCGACGTCGCGCAGGATTGCCGCGCGGCTCGCTTCCGCCGGCATTGAATTCATCGACGCTCCGGTGAGCGGGGGAGTCGCGGGTGCTGAGACCGCCAAGCTGACGGTTATGGTTGGCGGCGATGCGCAGACGCTGGGGCGTGTTCGGTGGCTGCTTGAGTTGTTCGCATCGAGGATTGTGCATTGCGGTGCCGTCGGAAGCGGAGATGCCGTGAAGGCCGTGAACAACGCCTTGCTCGCCGTACACCTCTGGTCCACGGCAGAGGGATTGGCCACGCTTGCGCGGCTCGGGGTCGATCCGGCGGTGGCGCTCGAAGTCATCAACGCGTCGAGCGGAAAGTCCAACGCATCGATGAATCTTTTTCCGGAGCGGGTGCTGAACCGCAGCTTCCCGAGGACGTTCAGACTGGCGCTTCTCGACAAGGACGTCCGGATAGCCGCCGAAATAGCGCGGGAGCTCGGCGTGCCGGCCGAGCTCATCGAGCTGACTGCGCGCCTGATTGCAAACGCGCACGCCGAACTGGGCGAGGACGCAGACCACGTCGAGGCAGTAAAGCTTGTCGAGGTCCAGGCGGGCGTGGTCATCGAGAGCCGAACCTAAGCAGCGACCGGCTATATTTGAGCCGGATGACCGAGCACACTGAAACCATTCTTGATGCGAGTGCGGTCGAGCGAACGCTGCGCCGCATGGCGGGCGAGATCGTCGAAGCCAACGGAGGCACCGACAATCTCGTGATCGTCGGAATTCAACGCCGCGGCGTGCAACTGGCCGACCGCATTGTGGCGCTGATCTCGAGCATCGAGGGAGTTACCGTTCCGCGCGGCGCACTCGACATCACGCTTTACCGCGACGATCTCCAGACCATCGGCCCGCGTCCCGTCGTCGGATCGACGCAGCTTCCGGGCGCGGTGGACGCGAGCAACGTCGTGATAGTGGATGACGTGCTTTTCACCGGTCGTACGATTCGGGCTGCGCTTGACGAGCTCGCCGATTTCGGCCGTCCCGCGCGCATAGCGCTAGCGGTTCTGATTGATCGTGGTGGTCGCGAGCTTCCCATTCAACCGGATATTGTCGGCAAGAAGATCGAGGCGCGGCCGGGCGACAGGGTCGACGTTCAGGTTGAGGAGATCGATGGGAAGTCGGCCGTAGTACTAGTATCGACGCGCTTCGAATGACGCTTGCGGCTCCGCTTGGCAAGGACCTGCTCGGCCTGGAGCCGCTCACCGGCGAACAGATACAGCTGATCCTGGACACGGCGGAGCCTTTCAAGGAGATCAGCGAGCGCGCAATTAAGAAGGTTCCGACCCTGCGGGGCTCGACCGTCGTAAACCTTTTCTTCGAGAATTCGACGCGCACGCGCATCTCGTTCGAGTTCGCAGAAAAGCGGCTGTCCGCGGATACTGTCAACGTATCGTCGGGTGGCTCGAGTGTCGCGAAGGGGGAAACGCTCGTGGACACCGCGCGCAACCTGGAAGCGATGCGCATCGACATGGTGGTGATACGACACCCTGCATCCGGTGCCGCGGCATTTCTGGCCGAACGCATCGAGTCGAACGTCATCAACGCGGGTGACGGTACGCACGAACATCCGACGCAGGGGCTGCTCGATCTCCTGACGTTGCGTGATCACTTCAAGCGAATCGAAGGCCTGCGTGTGTGTGTGTGCGGCGACGTGCTCCACTCGCGCGTCGCGCGTTCGAATATCTGGGGCCTGCGCAAGCTGGGCGCGGAAGTCGCGGTCTGCGGTCCGCGGTCGTTGCTACCTCATGCGATTGATCAGATGGGCGTGACTGTTTTCTCCCGAATCGAGGAAGCGATCGAGTGGGCCGATGCGCTCAACGTTCTCCGGTTGCAGCTTGAGCGAATGACTGCGGGCTACATACCGTCGCTGCGCGAGTACAATCGCGTCTTCGGTGTGACGCGGGAGCGATTGGAACGCGCCCCGCGAGACGTGCTGATACTGCATCCCGGTCCAATGAACCGGGGCGTCGAGATCGATTCGGACGTCGCCGATGGACCGCACAGCGTGATACTACCGCAGGTGACGAACGGCGTCGCCGTGCGCATGGCCGTACTGTATCTGCTGTCGGGCGGGCGTCCGGAGCTTGCGGAAGCGGCCAAGACCGGCAAGGCGGTGGCGTGACGCGCCCCGTGCTGCTCACAGGTGGACGGGTTCTCGATCCGTCGCAGAACGTGGACACAGTGGCCGATCTGTACGTGAGCGATGGCAGGATCGCCGCGATCGGCGGGAACATCGGGCACCCCGACGGTGCAGTGATAGTGGATTGCCGCGGGTTGATCGTCTCGCCGGGATTCATCGACGTGCACTGTCATCTGCGCGAACCGGGACGTGCCGACGTGGAGACAATCGCCAGCGGAGCGCGAGCCGCGGCTGCCGGTGGCTTCACGGCAGTCTGCGCGATGCCGAACACCGACCCTGTGATAGACAACCCGGCCGCGGTCGGCTTTGTGGTGCAGCAGGGTCGTCGCGCAGGCGCCGCGCGTGTGTATCCGATTGGCGCGATCTCCGTCGGCCAGCGCGGCGAGGCGCTGGCTGAATTCGGCGAGATGGTAGACGCTGGCGCAGTTGCGGTGAGCGACGACGGCAAACCTGTTGTCTCTGCGCAGCTCATGCGCAGCGCGCTGGAGTACGCGCTCACCTTCGGGATCCCCGTAATTGATCACTGCGAAGAGCCGACGCTTGCTGCTGGCGGCGCGATGAACGAAGGACTTGTCTCGGCGCGACTCGGCCTGAAGGGAATTCCCGACGAGGCGGAGGAGATCATGGTCATCCGCGACATTCTCCTCGCGCGGCTTACTCGTGGACACGTGCATCTTGCCCACATGAGCACCAAAGGATCGGTGGAACTGATCCGGTGGGGAAAGGAACGCGGAATCAACGTGACGGCGGAAGCGTGCCCGCACCACCTGTCGCTTACTGAAGAAGCGGTGGAGGGCTACGATACAAGTGCGAAGATGAACCCGCCACTGCGCACCGCAGAAGACGTCGCGGCGTTGGCCGACGCCGTACGGGACGGCACGATCGACCTTATTGCGACCGATCACGCACCGCATCACTACGACGAGAAGGAACGCGAATTCCAGAACGCGCCCAACGGGATCGTCGGGCTTGAGACCGCGCTGGCCGTCGTGGTCGAGAACCTTGTAGTGCCGGGCCACATAGATTTCAGTACGCTGGTCCAACGGATGTCCTGTGCTCCAGCGAGGCTGTTCGGGATCCCAGGCGGTTCGCTGCGACCCGGGGCGGTTGCCGACGTCACGATATTCGATCCGAATCGTCGCTGGACCGTCAACCCTGACGAGTTCCTGTCGAAGGGGCGGAACAGCCCCTATGCGGGAATGACGCTTGCCGGTCGCGCGACGCACACTCTCGTGGCGGGAGAAATAGTGTTTACTCTGAGTGACAAAAGGGAGGGGAAGTGACAACTGGCGACACGGAGGCGATGTCGGCGCTTCACGAGCTTCTCGACGAGCGGCAACGCTATCAGGCGTGGCTGGCGACGCTCGCGGGGCGGCGGAGTTCCACGCCGCCTCACGTGTACGACCGCGTGCACAGGGACTACGTCTCGCGTCTCGACAGGGTCATGCAGAGCCTCGCCGAGCGCGCCGGCCAGCTAAGCGGCACGATCGCGGCGATGACGGCGGAGCTGGCGGCGTTGCGGCAGCACGAGGCCGATCGCACGGATGAGCGGCATGAGGCGGAGCTCCGCGCTGCAGTTGGAGAGTTCAGTGCAGACGACTGGGAGCGTCGGCGCTCGGACGCAGATAGCGACCTCGAGCGCATTGCGGCGGAGCGCCACTCACTTGAAGGTGAGCTTGAGGAGCTTCAGCGGATTGTCGCGCTCACAGGTTCGATTGCCGCACCGGCTTCCGGGGCAACTGATGTCCTTCCCGGTGGAACGAGCGCGCCGGCCGTCGGCGCCGAAGAGCGTGGGACGCCGCCCAGGTCGGGTGCTGCGGCCGAGGCTGGACCATCGATAGAGGAATTCGTCGCGGAATGGCATCCGGCACACGGCAGGGCACCGGGGCCGAACGAGCGGGGGCCGCGCACGGACGAGATGCCGGACACGTCCGACCTTGGCGACATGGTGATTCCGGCGGCGCCAATGGGAGGAAACCCGGTTGGAGCAGCTGGCGCAGACTATGGGATCGCGAATGGCGTTACGGGTGCGAGCGGCGGCATTGGGCCGACTCGTGCGCCTGCGGCTCTCGGCGACACGCGGCGTGACACGGACAAGACGCTCAAGTGCCCGGAGTGCGGCACCATGAATTACGCAACGGAGTGGTATTGCGAGCGTTGCGGCGGGGAGCTGTCGACGTTCTGATGGGCGGGCGCGGGCGCGCCCGGAGAGCTGCCGCGACTACGCCGCTGCTTTCTGCGCGGCCTTGGCCATACGGCTCTTCTTGCGCGCGGCAGCGTTCTTGTGAACGAGACCCTTGCGTGCCGCGCGGTCGAGAAGCGTCACGGCAACCGCCATCGCTTCGGGCGTCGAACTTTCGGCTCTCGCCTTTTTCAAGGCAGTGCGGAGCGTGGAGCGCTGGGCGCGATTGCGCACCTGCGCTGCACGGGACTTCCGCATATTCTTCTTCGCGGACGCGATATTCGGCATGACGGGGGCTGGTTAACTCGATGAAGCGAAAGCGTTTCCGATTCGCGACTAGCCTCGTAAATTAGACAATCCCCATAACCGAGTCAAGTTGGATAAGGTCACCCAGCTCCTGCTAATAGGCCCAGTACTGCTTTTTTCCATGGTCGCCCATGAGTACGCTCACGGCTGGGTCGCCATGAAAAATGGGGACCCGACGGCGTATCAGTTGGGCAGGCTGACGTGGAACCCGATCAAGCACATCGATCCCTTCATGACGATCCTGCTTCCGGTGTTTCTCGCAATTTCGGGCGCGCCGATCCTGGGGGGCGCGAAGCCGGTTCCGGTGAATCCTCGGAACTACCGCAACTTCAAGCAGGGCGACATCATGGTGTCGCTAGCCGGCGTTACGACCAACGTGATACTTGCGTTCGTGTTTGCCGCGATCGTGCCGCTCCTGTACTTCCCCGGGCGCGCGATACCGAACGCCGAGAACGGCTTCGCGATCGTTCAGCGGATGTTCATGTACGGGATCGAGATCAACCTGATTCTTGCTGCCTTCAACCTCCTTCCAATCCCACCGCTGGACGGGTCGCACGTCTTCAAGTACGTGCTACCGCCGGCGTGGGCGCTTTCATACGAGCGCGTCAGCAGGTTCGGGCTGCTGGTGATCTACGCGCTTCTCTTTCTTGGCGGGCCGCTGCTCAGCTGGTGGCTCTTCCCCGCAGAGGCGACGACCAACGTCCTCATGAGTATGGTCGGGCGGTTCCTTTTGCCGTGGCAGGGAGCGCTATGACCGTGGCGATTCCGGAGGCCGAACCGCATCTCGGCAGGTTGCGCGCGGGCCGATCCGACGATGTTCGCGGTGGATTCATCGTCGAGCTTCCGGAGTTCTCGGGGCCGTTGGACTTGTTGTTGTCGCTCATTCGCGACGAGCAGGTTGATATCTACGACATACCGATCGCGCGTATCGCCGAGCAGTTTCTGGCTCGGATTCACGGCATGCAGATCGACGACGCGGCCGAGTACCTGGAGATGGCGGCCCGGCTTCTTCGCATAAAGGCGCAGATGCTGCTTCCGCGGCCAGAGGGGCTCGAGGCGTGGGAGGATCCCCGCGCTGAGCTGGTGCGCAGGCTGTTGGAGTATCAACAGGTGCGCGAGGTCGTGGATGTCCTCGAGCGCCTTGCCGACGACCGGCGCAACCGTTTCGCCCGGACGTACGTGCAGATGCCGACCGAGGCTGCCGATCGAGACGACCGGCCGTTCGCGGCCACCCTCGCGGATCTGTTCGCTGCCGTGGACCGCGTGCTGCGGCAGGCGACGCGCCCGATAATACACGACGTTATACCGCGCGCCCTGGACGTGGACGGCGCCATGCGGTCAATACGGGAGATCATGTCGCACCGCAGGCGTGCGCGTTGGGGCGACATCGTTGCGCGCGATGCAGAGCCGTGGCAGATACTCTCTGCGTTGCTCGCGATATTGGAGTTGGCGAGGAGTGGCGAGCTGCGGATCGTGCAGCGTAAACCATTTGCATCGATGGAGTTGAGTGGTGACACCGTTAGCTAGACTGCTGGAGGCAGCACTTTTCGCGAGCGCGCGTCCGATCGATTCCGACACGCTTCAGCAGCTGGATTCGGAGTCGACGCCGCTTACAGTGAGTAGCGCACTGGATGAGATCCGCGAGCACTACGAAGCCGAGGGCCACGGCGTGGAGCTGGTGGCGGTGAGCGGCGGATGGCAGATCCTCACGCGTCCCGAATACACTGAGGCAATAGAGCGAGCGCAGCTGGCGGCCCGTCCCCAACGGTTGTCTGGCGCTGCCCTCGAGACGCTTGCGATTATCGCGTACCGGCAGCCCATCGGACGGCTTGAGATCGAGGACATCCGCGGCGTCGGTGCGGGCGCGATTCTGAAGTCGCTGCAGGAGCGCGGGCTCGTGGACGTAACCGGTCGCGGCGAGGGCATGGGTCGTCCGCTGCTTTACGGCACCACGCCGTTTTTCCTGGAGCATTTCGCGTTGCGCCATCTGGGCGAACTGCCGCGCGCAGACGAGCTCAGCGTAGCGTTGCGGCCCGTTTTGGCCGAGGCTTTGTGACGGCAGAAGCGATGCGACTTCAGCGCGCGCTTGCGCGAGCCGGCGTCGCGTCGCGGAGAAAGGCTGAGGAGTTGATCGTTGCGGGACGTGTGACGGTCAATGGCGAGATTGCAGCGATTGGCCAGGTGGTGGAGTTGGGGAGTGATCGGATTCTGATTGATGGCAAGTGTGTCGGCGCTCCGCCGAAAACGGTGTGGCTTCTGCTGAACAAGCCTGCCGGCGTCGTTACGACGCGGCGGGATCCTGGCGGTCGCACGACGGTGTTCGATCTGGTCGAGGATCATCCGGGCCTCACGTACGTCGGTCGTCTGGATTATCTGACGGAGGGCGTTCTGCTACTGACGACCGACGGTGCGGCCGCGCACGGGCTGACGCACCCAAGTCGGGAAGTGGAACGAACCTATGTTGCGACGGTACGGGGGGATGCAATGGCTGCCGCGCGTGAGGCAATGCGCGGCGTGGAGTTGGAGGATGGCATCGCGCTCCCAACCGCAGTGACGGCACAGCCCATTCCGGGTCGGCGGCACTACGAATTCCATGTAACGCTCACCGAAGGGCGCCACCACGAAGTGCGGCGGATATGTGCCGCGCTCGGATTGGAAGTGGAAAGACTGGTGCGTACCACATTCGGTCCGATCCGCCTTGGTTCGCTGCCGGTCGGCACGAGCCGGCCGCTCAACAAGCGCGAAGCGGACTTACTCATCTCACTCGTAAAGCAGCCACCAAATGGAAGACACGGCACTGGTCAACGCGGTAATCGGTGAAGTAGGAAAGCGGGTCGTCGGGCAACATTACATGGTGGAGCGCCTGCTGGTCGGACTACTTACCGGCGGCCACGTACTTCTGGAAGGAGTTCCCGGTCTGGCGAAGACGCTGACTGTGAGAACGCTGGCGGAGACGATCGACACGTCGTTCCAGCGAATCCAGTTCACTCCCGACCTTTTGCCCGCGGACGTCATTGGCACGCAGGTGTATGACCAATCGACGGGAAGTTTTTCGGTAAAGAAGGGCCCGATTTTCGCGAACATCGTGCTTGCCGACGAGATCAACCGCGCGCCCGCGAAGGTGCAGGCGGCGCTGCTCGAAGCAATGCAGGAAAAACAGGTGACGATAGGCGGGACCACGTACACGCTCCAGGAGCCGTTTCTGGTGCTCGCGACGCAGAACCCCATCGAACAGGAAGGAACCTACCCGCTTCCGGAAGCACAGATTGATCGGTTCATGTTGAAGCTCTTCGTGGGCTATCCGACCCGCGACGAAGAGAAGGAAGTGTTGCGCCGCATGGCGGGAAAGGAAGAGATTCCGGTGCGCCACGTGGCGACACCGGATGCAGTCATGGCGGCGCGCAAGCGGATTGGCGAACTGTACATGGACGACAGGATCGTGGACTACATCGTCGACATCGTCGAGGCCACGCGGAATCCGAGATCCGCCAACCTCCCGGACCTGGTGCCGCTGGTGGAATACGGAGCAAGCCCGCGCGCAACGCTCGCGCTCGCCCAGGGATCGCGCGCGATCGCCTTTCTGCGTGACCGTGCGTACGTAACGCCGGAGGATGTCAAGGCCATCGCTCCGGACGTATTGCGTCACCGTGTGCTGATCACGTACGAGGCCGAGGCCGAGGACGTCACAAGCGACACGATCGTGTCGCGCATACTCGACGCCATTCCGACTCCGTAACGGCGATGTTCGATTTCCTGAAGCGTGGGAGCGCGCGGACGGAAACGCCGGCTCCCCCGGCGGTGCGTATCTCGCCCGAGATTCTGAAGCAGGTGAAGCGCGTCGAGCTCAAGACCCGCGGGCTGGTGGACGCGCTCTTTGCTGGCGAGTATCGCTCAGTCTTCAAGGGGCAGGGAATGGAGTTCGCGGAGGTGCGCGAATATTCGCCCGGCGACGAAGTTCGCGCGATCGACTGGAACGTCACAGCGCGCATGAACAAGCCGTTCGTCAAACGTTACGTCGAGGAGCGGGAGCTCACCATAGTACTGGCGCTGGACATCTCGGGTTCGGAGCGCTTTGGCAGCGTCGTTCGGTTCAAGAGCGATATGATGACCGAGTTTGCCGCTGTCATCGCGCTCGCGGCGGTGCGCAACAACGACCGTGTCGGCCTCGTCTTTTTCACCGACCGAATTGAGCACGTCGTTCCACCGCGAAAGGGAAAACGCCACGTCCTCAGGATTGTCCGCGACCTGCTCGCATTCGAACCCCGAAGTACGCGCACGGACCTGCGGCCGGCGCTGGAGTACATGCAGCGCACTCTGCGTCAGCATAGCGTCATCTTCCTTGTCTCGGATTTTCAGGACGACGGCTATGAGCACGCGCTCAAGGTGCTCCGCCGCCGTCATGACGTGGTCGCCGTAACGCTGAACGATCCCGCGGAACAGACGCTTCCAAGCGTCGGTCTTGCGCGCATGCGCGATCCCGAGACGGGACAATTTCTGGAGATCGATACGACGGACCGGCGGGTGCGTGCAGCGTACGCCGAGCATATCGCTGCGGAGCTGGCGGTGCGCCGCCGCGTGCTGCGTCGCGCGGGTGTGGAC
>JALYTX010000103.1 GCA_030854055.1 Gemmatimonadota bacterium
CCAAACGTCGGCAAGTCAACGCTGTTCAACGCCCTCACCGCTGCAAGCGCCGAGGCCGCGAACTACCCGTTCTGCACTGTCGAGCCGAATGTTGGAATGGTCGAGGTTCCGGATTCGCGCCTGGAACAGCTTGCCGCGATCGTGCATCCCAAGAAAGTGGTGCCCGCAGTTGTGCAGTTCGTGGACATCGCCGGCCTCGTGAAGGGCGCCGCAGATGGCGAGGGACTCGGCAACAAGTTTCTCGCGAACATTCGCGAGACCGACGCGATCGTTCATGTCGTGCGATGCTTCGAGGACGTTGACGTCACGCACGTGATGGGGAGCGTCGATCCCGCGCGAGACCGGGAAGTGATCGAGTTCGAGCTCGCAGTCGCCGATCTCGCAGCGCTTGAGAAACGGCTCGACAAGACCAGGCGCACTGCCAAGACGGGCGACAAGGACGCCGCCACGGAACTGGTTGTGCTCGATCGTGCGCACGATTTTCTCAAGGAAGGTCGCGGGCTGTGGCACGCTTCACTCACCGCTCACGAGAAGGAAGTTCTCGCGCCGCTAAGTCTCATGACAGTAAAGCCCGTGCTGTATGCCGCCAACGTGAGCGACGCCGAGCTGACCGGTGACGAAGGGACGCACCTGACGGCGTTGCGCAGCGCGGTCGCTGAGAGCGGAGAGATTGCGGAGATCGTTCCCTTCTCCGCCAAGATCGAGGCCGAGCTGGCCGAGCTGCCACCCGACGATCGCGGCGATTTTCTCGCGTCGCTGGGACTCGAAAGCGCCGGTCTCGACAGACTGATTCGCGCGGGCTATCACCTGCTCGGCCTGCAAACGTATTTTACCGCCGGGGAGCAGGAAGTCCGTGCGTGGACCATTCATCGCGGGGACACGGCCCCAAAGGCCGCCGGCGTGATTCACACGGATTTCGAGCGCGGATTCATCAAGGCCGACACGGTCGCGCTCGACGCGTTCATCGCGGACGGCGGTTGGAAGGACGCGCGTGAGAAGGGCGACGTGCGTTCGGAAGGCAAGGAATACATTGTGAAGGATGGGGACGTACTGCTGTTCAAGTTCAACGTGTGATCAGCTTGTTTGACGCGATGCGCTGGACCGATACCGTCCGAAGCAGCTTTTCCGCCGGGAGTGGTGGCTGATGAACGCCGTCGAGATCGAGGAAGCCGTCTCCGCGCTCGCGGAGGAGCCGTTCGACCCGGTCGAATTTCCGTTCGCGTTCCTCCGCGCGTTCGGGAACAAGGAAACCACGGTCAAGCGGCTCCGTTCGGGCAATACGAACAAGTCGGACCTGGGCGGTGTGCTGCAACGGGACAACATCCACATTGCAGTGGCAGAACCCGGCGAAGTCGAAGCATCGCTCCGTGCGTTGCGAGAGAGCCCGGCGACCACGAAGGCGAAGGCGCGCTACATCCTCGCGACTGATGGTATTGAGCTCGCGGCCGAGGACATCGGGAACGGCGAGATGTTCGAGTGCGCGTATGCGAGCTTCCCAGATCACTTCGGTTTCTTTCTGCCGCTCGCCGGAATCACGACGGTCAGGCAGATTCGGGAGAGCTCGTTCGACATCCGTGCCACCGGCCGGCTGAATAAACTCTACATCGAGCTGCTGAAGCACAATCTGGAATGGGCTACCGCCGCGCGGCGCGCCGACATGAATCATTTCATGGCGCGGCTGATCTTTTGCTTCTTTGCCGAGGACACGGACATCTTTCGCGGTGAGAGCCTGTTCACGAAGACCGTCGAGAAGATGAGCGAGCGTGATTCGTCCAACACGCACGAGGTGATCGCGGAACTCTTCCGTGCGATGAACACAGCCGTCCCGGATCGTGCGGCGGCGAACGTGCACCGTTGGGCGAACGACTTTCCATATGTGAACGGTGGTCTCTTCTCCGGCTCTCTAGAAACGCCACGCTTCACCAAGCTTGCGCGCTCATATCTTCTCGCGATCGGGAATCTGCAGTGGAAGCAGATCAACCCGGACATATTCGGCTCGATGATCCAGGCAGTCGCCGACGACGAGGAGCGCGGCGCGCTCGGCATGCACTACACGAGCGTGCCGAACATCCTCAAGGTGTTGAACCCCCTCTTCCTGGACGATCTCCGCGCGAAGCTCTCTGAAGCCGGCGACAACGCACGCAAGCGGCTCAACCTGCGCAACCGTATGGCGCGCATCCGCGTGTTCGATCCCGCATGCGGCTCGGGGAATTTTCTCGTCATCGCGTACAAGGAGATGCGCGGTCGAGGCGGCGATCAACTGGCGGCGTGGCGAAGCGGAGCGGCGCACCGAGATTCCCTTGACCAATTTCCGCGGCGTCGAGCTGCGGCAGTTCCCCGCTGAGATCGCCAGACTTGCGCTCATTATCGCCGAGTTCCAGTGCGATGTGCTCTATCGCGGCCAGCAGGAAGCGCTCGCTGAGTTTCTGCCGCTAGATGCAGAGAACTGGATTACGTGCGGGAACGCGCTGAGGCTGGACTGGCTGAGCATCTGCCCCCCAACGGGCACGGGCGTAACACATTTCGCTGAAGACTTGTTTCACACGCCGCGCGATCAGGCTGAAATTGATTTCGAGAACGAAGGCGGGGAGACGTATATATGCGGGAATCCGCCGTATCTCGGCTCGACGTGGCAGACGGCGGAACACAAGTCGGATCTGCGAGCGCTCTTCGAAGGGCGGGCCACGAGTTGGAAATCGCTCGATTATGTTGCCGGCTGGTTCATGAAAGCAGCGGACTACGGTACTCAGACCGCTGCTGCGTGCGCGTTTGTGTCGACGAACTCGATTTGCCAGGGCCAGCAGGTGGCTATCCTCTGGCCCTTGATTTTCAAAACCGGACATGAAATTGCTTTCGCCCACACCTCTTTCAAGTGGGCGAACCTAGCCACCCACAAGGCTGGCGTAACGGTTGTGATCGTCGGTCTCTCGAAGCATGCCGGAAAGTTCCGCCGGCTCATTTCATCAGCCGAGGGCGATGCCTCCGTTATCCAGGAGAGCGACCACATCAATGCATACTTGGTCGCCGGTCCCAATGTTATCGTCAATAAGTTGGCAATGCCGTTAAGCGACGTCACAGACATGGACTTTGGAAGTAAGCCTGTAGATGGGGGTCACCTATTCCTGAATTTCTCGGAGAAGAATGCCATCGTCGAGAGGAACAGAGATGCCGGGCAGTTCATCCGTGAGTTCTCAAACTCCGAAGAGTTCATCAACGGGAAACAGCGATTCTGCATATGGATCAGTGATCAGGATTTAGAACGCGCTACGCAGATCGCGGAGATATCATCGCGCCTTTCAGCCGTTTCGGAAATGCGCCTATCGAGCACCAAGCTGCATACGAGGCAGTCCGCTCGCACTCCTCACATTTTCGGTGAAGTCCGCCACCGTTCCAGCGAGTACGCTGTTGTCGTTCCGCGAGTTAGCTCCGAAAACAGAGACTTCCTACCTGCCGGCCTGGTTCTAGGCGACACCATAATTGGCGATCGCAACTTCGCACTCTACGACGCTCCCCTCTGGAACATGCTCTGATCGCGTCGCGTGTGCATTGGGTATGGATCGGCACTGTCTGCGTTCGCATGAGAATGGATGTTTCATACTCCAACACCCTCGGCTGGAACACCTTCCCCGTTCCCACGCTCACTGCAAAGAACAAAGCCGATCTTGTGCGTTGCGCGGAGGACATCCTCCTGGCCCGCGAGGCGCACTTCCCGGCAACGATCGCGGATCTGTACAATCCCGAAGCGATGCCCGCTGATCTGCGTGCCGCGCACGATCGAAACGACGAGGTACTTGAGCGCATCTACATTGGCCGCCGGTTCAGGAACGATACCGAGCGGCTGGAGAACCTGTTCGACATGTACGTGAAGATGACTGCGAACCGGCCCGCGCGCGCTCGGCGGCGAGGCGGCGACGCGGCCTGATCCCAGCGCCGCACGGGGCACCTCGCCGGAACCGCATGGCGCCCGGCGCCAACCGGCGCTATGATTACAGGTGATTACAGGAGAGTACACATGGAACGCGATCCCGCCCCGAACACGCCAAGTACCCCCATCACCATCCGCGCGGCCAGAGACACCGTGAGCGAGATCGATGCGCTCGCCGCCGCGATGGATCGCTCGCGCAACTACGTCATCAACCAGGCGATGCAGCAGTACCTCGAGACCAACGCCTGGCAGACCGAGCGGATCCAGGCCGGCATCGCCGCCGCGCGGAAGGGACGCGCGCGCCCCGCCGAGCGCGTGTTCGGCGAGATCGCGAAGAAGCATGGCTGGAAGCGCTGATGCGACTCGCGCTCGCCGATCCCGCGGCGCGCGATCTCGACAGCATCATCGCGTACATAGCGCTCGACAGTCCGGCCGCCGCGGAGAAGGTCTTCCGCGCAATTGCAGATGTGGCGCAGTCTCTTGCCGATTTCCCTGAGATGGGACAGCGTGGCCGGCTCGGCGATACTCGCGAGCTCACGGTGCCCGGACTCCCATATCAGATTGTGTACCAGATCGCCGGCGACACGGTGACCGTCGTGGCCGTGTTTCACACCGCACGCGACCTGGCCCGCGCGCTCGCCGATCGTCGGAAGGAACTTCGCAAGCGATGACACCCGAATCGATACCATCAGTCTCCGTCTCGTACGCCCACACCGGTGCTTCGACGCGCGCGAACGAGCTCGGCATGCGGCCGATGCAGGA
>JALYTX010000077.1 GCA_030854055.1 Gemmatimonadota bacterium
AAGCGGTCGTTTGCGCGGGAGTGAACATCGGCCCGGCTTGTGCTGTATTAGCGGGGGTGCAGCGCCGCTTTTGCGTCGTGTGCGATTCGGATTCGTGACGGGGGCCCCCCAAAGCGGATGATTCGGAGTCGCGCTGCGGAAAGTGGGCTTTGCGCCACGCCGAGCCGCCGATCCGGCCCAAACGAGACTACAGATGGCGATTCTTACACTTGTTGCAGTTCTGCTGGTTCTCGTCGTCGGGCCTGTGGTCCTGGTGAACCGCGACCTGATCTTCAAGCGGGCGACAGCGAAGCGGGCAACTCGCGAAGCCGCACTCCCCTTCCTGATCTTTCCGGTCTCTTCCGATGCGCCCCGAATCGTCCCCTGGGGCGCGCTCAAGTCGGAGGCACCGAGCGCGGAACGCTCAGTTCCGGAGCCGCAGACCGTTGACGTGGCGGCCGCGGAGCCGACGCTCCCATCGTCGCCGCGGGTGCCTTCCGTCCCCGTGGATCACACTGACGCCGGCGAGACTGGCCCAGCGAACGCTTCGCTCGCTGCCGCGCAGCGTGAGGAACGTCGGAGTGACGTCACGCCGCTGAGCGCGCAGAGCCGGTGGGCCCTTGCCACAGCCCGGGCAACGGTCCCCGACGACGAGCCGTCGCCGGACGCGACCATCGTGTTCAATCGACCGGTCGATGAGCCTGTCCAGATACTGCCGGGCAGGTTGCGGATCCTCTCGGGCGAGAGCCCGGGGGGGGACCTCCGCCTGTTCAACCGGCTCGGCGAGCGCCCGCAAATAGTTGTCGGACGGGAAACCGGACCGCCGCACCAGCACATAACCCTGCGCTCGCCAACTGTCAGCAGGCGGCACGCGCGCATGGAATTCGTCGATGGCTGCTGGACTATCACGAACCTTTCCGCCACGAATCCGGTACTTGTGAATGACCGCGCCCTCGTGCAGACGGGTGCGACTCGCAAGCTTGCCGACGGTGATCGAATCGAGCTTGGCGAGGTTGCGCTCCGCTTTCTCGCAAGCTGAGAGTCCTGATGTATCCCGACAACTTCGCCCCTGACCCCGCGCTTCCCGATTTTTCTTCGGACAGCTCATTCGAGCACGAGTACGAGCTGATCCGCGAGCTCGGCCGCGGGGGCATGGCGGTGGTTTACCTCGTGCGCGAGCGTACCACCGGCGAGGAGCGGGCGGTGAAGGTGATCCAGACGCGGTTCGCCGATGATCGTGACGCAGTCGCGCGATTCGACCGAGAGGCCCGCCTCGTCGCCGATCTGCAACACCCGAACATCGTTGCCACGCACGCCGTGCGCCGGATCGATGGCGTTGGGTTTGGCCTCGTCATGGACCACGTGCGCGGCCGCACGCTCAAGCAGCTGCTCGCGGGCGGCGAGCCCATCGCGTTCGACACAGCGGCTCGAATCCTCGACGACATCGCGTCGGCGCTCGGTTTTGCGCACTCGCGCGGGATAGTGCATCGGGACGTCAAGCCCGAGAACATCTTCGTTGAAGAAGCCACCGGACGCGCGCTGCTCGCCGATTTCGGAATAGCCCGGTCAATGCAGGGCGAAACGCAGCTTACGCTCGCCGGCGCAGCAATCGGAACTCCGACATACATGGCGCCGGAGCAGATCGACGGCGCAGGAGTGGACGCGCGGAGCGATCTCTACAGCCTGGGCCTAGTCGGCTGGGAGACGCTTACTGGTCGCCGACCGTGGGACGGTGAGAGTCTCTACAACGTGATCTACCGGCAGAAGCACGACCATCTCGTGGCTATCGATGCGCTCCGCCCGGACACTCCCAAACGACTCGTCGTGGCAATCGAGGGTCTGCTGGAGAAGTCGCCATCCGAGCGTTGGCAGTCGGCGGAAGAGTTCCGGCAACAGCTATCGTCGCCGGAAGAGCCTGTCCGCCGAACAAAGCGAGACGTAGCACCGGCGCCAGACGCAACGGTTGTTGTCCCCGTTCCATACACGAAGCGACCACCTTCACGCCTCCGCCGAGTCGCTCCGCTCGCAGCGTCGATCGCACTGCTGCTGAGTGGAACGCTGGTCTTCGCTCTGGCTCCCAGCTGGATGCCGGGCGTGCGGCACACTTCGTCGGCCGGCGGATCGGTCCCGCCGCACAGTGCGCGGACTGCAACGGCGGGCTTGGCGTCTTCGGGCGCGGCTGGAACTTCGGCCAGCGCAGCGTCCGGGTCGGCGATACCGGCTGCCGATTCAACTTTTTCCGTATCTGACTCATCGATCGGCGGAACACCGGAGCCGCTGTTGCCTGCGCCGCCGCCGCGCGCAACCGTACCACCGCTCACCCCCGCAAACGGCGCCGCAACTTCTGCCGCTGCTATCGCGGCGATCTCACCCTCGACTCTACCTGGAACCGCCGCTGCGGCTGCTCCTCACGCGGCTGCGGACAGCCCCGCAGCTACACCGCCGCGGACGCTCGCGCCGACAACTTCAAGCCGCGGCACGGTACTCGGCGACGACCTGCTTCCGCCTCCGCCTTCTGTGAGACCGGCTGGCGCCCACACCGGCTCCGAATTACTGCTTGCAGCGGGCGGAACGCATACCTGCCTGATCGGCTCGGCCGGCGCTGCGTACTGCTGGGGAGCAAACAACGATGGACAGCTTGGAACAGGCGCCACGCAGACGCACACCACGCCAACTGCGGTCGCGGGATCGGCACGGTTCGCGAGCATCGCGCCGGGCCTCTCGCACACCTGCGGGTTGAACGCGCGCGGCGTTGCGCTTTGTTGGGGCAACAACGAAAGCGGACAGCTTGGCGATGGATCACATGCGTCGCGGGACACGCCAAAGCGCGTTTCGTTCGCGCGGCCGATGACGTCGATTGTGAGCGGCGCGGGATTTAGTTGCGGGCTCACCGGTTCGGGGCAGGCGCAATGCTGGGGTGCAGGCGCGCGCGGTCAGCTAGGTGATGCTGAAATGGTAGAGCGCGCGCAGCCCTCCACCGTCGCTACGGAGGCGAGATTCTCGTCGCTCGCCGCGGGATGGAATCACGTTTGCGGTCTGACCGACAACGGCGCAGCCTACTGCTGGGGTGCCAACGACGCCGGTCAACTCGGCGACGGAAGCCGCGCCGACCGCGCTGCGCCGGTCGCCGTTGCCTCGCCGGTCCACTTCATCGCGCTTACGGCGGGTACCAGTCACACCTGTGGATTGACAGCAACACACGCGATCTACTGCTGGGGCGGCAACTCCTACGGTCAGCTCGGCGATGGCTCGCATTCGGCGCACGCCACGCCAACCGAGATCGCGTCGCCTGCACGCTACATCGCTGTTTCTGCCGGCGGCGTCCACACCTGTGCGGTAACGGTGAATCGGGAAGCTGTTTGCTGGGGACGCAACACTTACGGCCAGTTGGGCGACGGGAATGTCGCTCCGCAGTCCACGCCCACACCCGTCGCAGGCGCACATGCGTTCGCGACCATCAAGGCTTTCGGATCGCACACGTGCGGCGTGAGCACTACGGGCGATCTCTTCTGCTGGGGCTACAATCTGGACGGAGAGCTGGGCGACGGCACGCGCGAGCATCGGCTGCGGCCCACGTACATCGACACTCCCGGCAACTGACGAATGTTTCGCGCCCTACGTTCGCAAGCTGCGGCATCCAGACAACGGCTCGCACACATGTCGCTGTGGCTCGTTGTCGCAGCACTGGCGTGTAGTGGCGCAACTTCGGACTCCGTCGCTCCGCCAGGCAATCCGGCAGAGGTAGTCGTCACTCCGGGCGCGCCGTCCGTTGTGGTAGGATCGCAGGTCGCGCTGCAGGCGCAGGTGCACGACGCGAGCGGAAAGCTGGTTTCAGGAGCGACCGTCTTCTGGTCCAGTTCCGATACCACCATCGCGGTGGTCTCGCCGTCGGGCGTAGTCACCGGCATCAACCTCGGCAGCGCGCAGATCGCCGCGAGTGCGGGTGGGCAATCTGCGCTGGTGCCGCTGCAGGTCGTGCCCGTCCCAGTCGCGTCCGTCGCAGTTCTGCCCGCGACTGCGAGCGTGACCGTCGGCGCGAGCATGTCACTCCAGCTCGTTGCATACGACGCCGACGGTCACACGCTTACCGGTCGCGCCGTTGTGTGGGCAAGCAGCGCCCCGCAGATCGCGACGGTGGACTCGTCAGGCAGGGTTACGGGCGTCGCGGCTGGCACGGCAACAATTACGGGCACGAGTGAGGGCAAGAGCGCCGCATCGTCGGTAACTGTCGGTCTCGTGCCGGTCGCAGCCGTTGCGGTATCGCCGGGCGCTGCATCGCTCACGACTGGGCAGGCCGCTGCCTTCACCGCGACGGCGTCCGATGCAAATGGAAACGTGCTGAGCGGAAGATTGTTTACATGGTCATCAGCCAACACCGCGATTGCTACGGTGAGCGCGCAGGGACTCGTCACTGCCGCCGGCCCGGGAACGACCACGATCACCGCCGCCGCAGAAGGAAAAACAGGAAGCGCGCAGATAGTCGTAACACCGGTTGCGGCCACGCCGGTCGCATCGGTCGCTGTGAGTCCCCCAACTGCGAGCGTGATCGTCGGCGGCAATGTCACGCTGTCGGCGACGCTGCGGGACGCGAATGGCGCGACGCTTTCGGGGCGAACTGTTACCTGGTCATCCAGCGCTGCGCAGGTGGCGACGGTGTCAAACACCGGCGTTGTCACTGCCGTAGCGACAGGCACAGCGACGATAACTGCGACGAGCGAGGGAAAGAGCGGCACCGCAGTCGTGACGGTGCAGCCACCGCCGCCGCCAGCCGCGGCAGTCGTGCGAGTAACGCCTTCCACGCTGTCGCTGCACCGCAACCAGTTCGCCACTCTCACCGCGCAGGTGTTGGACGCGTCCGGCAACGTGCTAACCGGGCGTACCATCACCTGGTCTTCGAGCAACGCGGCGACGGTGTCGGTGACGCCCTCCGGCCAGACCGCCATCGCGCTCGCGTCCAACCACGTCGGCACGGTGACGATCACCGCCACCTGCAGCGGAGTGAATGGAACTGCCACCGTCACCGTTCAATAAGACTATGGGCCGACACTTGAACCAATATCCGGCCGGCGTGTTGCGACGCATTGTCGGCGGCCTTCTGCTCGTGGCGCCTCTCGCGGCCCCTGTCGCGGCGCGCGCGCAGCAGATAACATCCCCGCCTGTCGAGCTACCAGCGCGCTGTGCAACCGTGCACGCAAGCGCGTTGGGAAAGAAGGCGGTGCCGCCGGAAGCGAAGCGCGAAGCGGAGCAGCTTGCTGGACGTGCTCAGGCCGCATCCATTCAGGGTGACAACGCGGTGGCAGTCGATCTGTACGCCCGCGCGGCGACGGTCGACCCGACCAACGCAGGCGTGGCCTACGCGCTCGGCCGCGGGTACGAAGCCGCGCACGACGCGCGGGCGATGGATTCGTACTGCCAGTTCCTCGCGCTGGCGCCAGCAGCTCCGGAAGCTTCCGACGTTCGACAGCGGATTGCCGAGTTGACGCTCGCTCTTCCGGCAGCAGACGTCGCAGCGACTGCCGGTGGTTCGACTTCCGAATCGGATTCGCACGCGGCTACTGACGCGCCTCCGAGTCCAACTACGGCGCTATTGTCGGGACTCATCGTACCAGGGCTCGGGCAGATCGAGAACCACAGCGTGGTCCCGGGGATTCTTGTGATGGCGGCGGCCGCCGGCGCTGTCTTCTGGGGGCTTCAGACGCAGGCGGTCAACGCACAGGTGACACACACGGCGATCGATCCGTTGGGCCACTCCTACCAGTACCAGACCACAGAACTTCAGACGCAGCGGCCGTACATGGCTGTGGGCCTGGCCAGCGCCGCGACGATTTCTGTGTTCGCGGCGCTGCAGGCGTTCTCGCGCGCACGGGGCGACTTCATTGATGCCAAGGCGGCCGCCGTCCGATCGTCAGCGACCAGTGCGCCCGTCCTGAGCTTCGGGGCGCGTAGTATTGCGATCAATTTCGGGTTCCGATAACCCGCGGCGCCCGTACGCGCCGACTCCAGCTCCACGCCCCGCTAGTGCGTGCCGCCCCGCTTAGCTTCCACTCATGACCGTTCGAGCACCTGTTCTGAGATCCGATGACGACCGCGCCGCAGCCGGAGGCGCGGAGAAGCGCGCGTACGTTCAGCAGATCTTCTCGGAAATTGCGCCGCGTTATGACCTTCTGAACCACCTGCTCAGCCTCAATATCGACAAGCGGTGGCGACGGAAAGCGCTCGAAGTGCTGAACTGGAAACGGGCGCCATCCGGCCGCTACATCGACCTTTGCGCGGGCACGCTTGACGTGGGCGCCGAGCTTGGCGCGCGGCCCGGATTCGAAGGCTTCATTGTCGGGGCGGATTTCGCGGAGCCCATGCTGCGCGCGGGACGAGGCAAGGCGGCGCGGACGACGCTCGCGCCCGTCGTTGCTGACGCGCTGCAGCTTCCGCTGCGCGCCAATAGCAGCGAGGGGGCCATCGTAGCGTTCGGCATACGCAACGTCGCGGATCTTGATGCATGCCTTGCAGAAGTGAACCGAGTGCTAACGACCGGGTCTCGCTTCGTCATTCTGGAATTCACCACGCCGAGGTCACGCGTAGTTCGTACCGGTTACCATCTCTATTTTCATCACGTGCTGCCACTTGTCGGCGGAATCGTAAGTGGAAGCCACTCCGCGTACCGCTACCTGCCCAAGTCCGTCGCACATTTTCCGGATGAGCAGACGCTCGCGCGGCACATGGAGAGCGCCGGCTTCCGCAACGTTGGGTGGAAGACGCTGAGTCTGGGGATCGCGGCGATCCACTGGGGCGAGAAGTAGCCTCGTGAGCCACCACGCAGCGCGCGCGCGCTTCACGCAGCTTGTGGCAGTCGCACGCGATGCGTCACGCAAAACGGGACGCAGGACCCTTGCGAGCATGGTAACGCGCATTGCCGACACCGACCCGCTTCGTGCCCTGGAGACGGTCGCCGCGCTTGCGCCAGCGGCGGACACGGCGCCCTTCTCGATCCGCATGTTCTGGACGCGACCTGCAGATCGATTTGCGCTCGCCGGGATTGGCGCAGCGATGACGTTTTCGCCCGAAGGTGCCGACCGGTTTGCCACCATCGATCGCGAATGGCAGACACTGGTCGCCGACGCTGTGAGCGATGACGGCTCCGACGGCGCGCCTGGTGCGGGGCCGGGTCTCATGGGCGGGTTCGCGTTCGACCCGGAAGGCCCGCACACGTCGGCGTGGCGCGATTTCCCCGCGGCAAACCTGTTTGTTCCTTCGATGCAGTTTGCACAGGTGGGTCACGACTGCTGGCTCACGACCAACGTGCTTGTCGGGGAAGATTCGCCGGATGCTGGAGCAGTGACTGCGTTGATGGATATGCGCGCGTTACTCCTTCGCGACGTGGACGATCTGAGCGATGTGACCGATCTGAGCGATGTGACCGATCGCACTCTGCTTTGGGAAGAGCCGGACGCGGCTTCGTTGTCAACGTGCGATGTGCGTCCCGCCGCTGACTGGCGCGGCACGGTTCTAGACGCCGTCGCCGCAATCGACGGCGGGAAACTCGAAAAGGTCGTGCTCGCGCGCGAAGTGCGCGCGGCCGCAGGCCAGGACTTCGACGTATTTGCCTCGCTTACTCAATTGCGCGATGCGCACCAGACGAGTTATGTGTTCGGGGTCTGGCTTGGCGAGAGCGTGTTCATCGGCGCGACACCGGAGCGCCTGGTGCGTGTCGATGGCTCACGCGTCGAGGCGAGCAGTCTTGCCGGCTCGGTGAGTCGGGGAGGCACTGCATCTGCCGACAGGCATCTCGCCGCGAGTCTTTTGGGGAGCGCCAAGGATCGCGCGGAGCACGAGATTGTGCGCCGCGCGCTTGTGAACGGGCTCGCGCGACTGTGCGACGATGTGACCGCGGCCGACGGTCCGACGCTGCTTACGCTGCCGAACGTCCATCACCTTCACACCGAAGTCTTCGCGCGCTTGCGCGCTGGCCATACGTTGCTTCAGCTCGTCGCACAGCTGCATCCGACACCGGCAGTTGGCGGGGAGCCCCGGAACGCGGCGCTTCGCTTCATCCGCGAGCACGAAAAGATGGACCGCGGATGGTACGCTGCGCCCGTGGGTTGGCTGCAGCGCGACTGCGGCGAGTTCGCGGTCGCACTGCGGTCGGCGCTCGTACAGGGCGCGGAAGCGCGTCTCTTCGCGGGCTGCGGAATTGTCGCTGGTTCCGACGCGGACGACGAGTACGCCGAGTCGCTGCTCAAGCTACGGCCGATGGAAAATGCGCTCGCTGCAGTTCGCGTAGCGACGGAACCGAAGCCGAGCGTTTCCGAGTGCGTTCCGGCGGATATACCTGGCGCGGGATTCGGCGGAGCCATGTCGTGACCGGAGGGAATCCGGAGACATTGCACGCGTATATCGGCGCCTTCGTCGACGAGCTCGCCCGTTCCGGCCTGCGCCACGTCTGCATCGCGCCGGGCTCACGCTCGGCACCCCTTGCGCTGATGCTTGCGAAACACGCCAGCATCCGTACATGGATGCACCTCGATGAGCGATCCGCGGCCTTCTTCGCGCTCGGAATGGCACGCGCACTTCGGGAGCCCATCGGTTTGCTGTGCACTTCCGGCACGGCGGCGGCGAATTTTCTTCCCGCGATTGTTGAAGCGCGCGCCGCCGGCGTTCCGCTCGTGGTCCTCACGGCTGATCGGCCGCCGGAGCTGCGAGACGTCGGCGCTCCGCAGACCATCGATCAGAACCGCCTGTACGGGACTTATCCCAAATGGTTTGTGGAAGTCGCGATCGCTGATCAGAGCTTCGAGCTTCTGCGTTACGCGCGCACCACGGCCTGCCGCGCGATTGCGGTCGCTGCTGCGTCTCCGGTTGGTCCGGTTCACCTCAACCTTCCGTTTCGCGAGCCGCTCGTCCCCGTGCATCCCGCGCCACCCGCTGCCATGTGTACGGCCGATTCACTTGCCTGGTTCGGACGGCCCAACGGGGCTCCCTGGGTTGTCGTGAGCGAACCGATACTCGCCGCGCCCGGCGAAACAGTCCAGCGGCTTGCGACGATATTGTCCAGCGCACAAAGACCGCTCATTGTATGCGGCCCCCAATTCGATTCAGGTCTCGCCGCTCCGCTCGCGCGTTTGGCCATGATGCTTCGCGCACCGTTGCTGGCCGATCCATTGTCACAACTCCGGTGGGGACCGCATGAGCGCGAGCAAGTAGTCGATGGATACGACGCGGTGCTGCGGGACGTCGCGCGCGATGAATCTCTCGCCAACCGGCTTGCGTTCGACGTGATATTGCGCCTCGGCGCGATCCCGACCTCGAAGCCGCTGTTGCAGTTCATGCAACGCAACGTCGGCGCAGTGCAGGTCGTCGTCGATTCAACCGGATGGCCCGACCCCACGCTCGGCGCTGTAGAGATCATACACGCAGAGCCGTGCGTACTGTGTGATCAACTGGTAGCGCACATGGCAGACGCGCAGAATGCGCCGGTGCTTCGCGGTGATCCCGGGGCGGAGTGGCTTGCATGCTGGCGCCGTATCGACGACCTGGCGCGGTCTGCGCTTGACTCGTACACGTCGGCGCTGGTCGAGCCGTTCGAGGGCGCGGCGGTCGCAACGGTCGTGTCGCAACTTCCTTCGCGGGCGACGCTTTTCGTGAGTAGCAGCATGCCGGTGCGCGACCTGGACGCGTTCGGGGCCGGCGATGACCGGTCGATTCGCGTGCTTGCGAACCGCGGGGCGAACGGCATCGACGGTGTAGTCTCGACCGCGCTGGGCGTTGCGGCTGCGCGTGATGCAACTGACGGCCCCGTCGTTCTCGTGATCGGCGACATCGCGTTCTACCACGACATGAACGGCCTGCTCGCCGCGCGTCTTCACGCGATCGATGCCACAATCGTAGTGCTTAACAATGACGGTGGTGGGATATTCTCGTTCCTTCCCCAGTCGGACGACCAGGCACACTTCGAGCAGCTATTCGGAACTCCACACGGGTTGCGCTTCGAGCATGCCGGTCACCTTTACGGCGCGCGGTATCAAGCCGCCGACTCTACGCGGTCGCTCAAGGACGCACTGGCAGCATCCATTGGCCACGCCGGTCTCGACATCATCGAGATGCGCACTGACCGGACCCGCAACGTCGCGCTGCACCGCGAGGCATGGGCGCGAGTCAGCGAGGCACTGACGTCCGAGGGCGCGACCATCGGCCGCGCCCGCGGGTGAGGGCTGCGTCCACGCAGATGGACGTGGACGTCGGGCGCGGTCTCACACTCCACGTTACGCGATCCGGTGCCGGCACTCCAATTCTCCTGCTGCACGGCTTCACCGGCTCGGCTGCAACCTGGGACGCGCTGCGCGAAGTGCTGGACCGGCGATACACTACGATCGCGGTGGATCTTCCGGGACACGGCCGGTCCACCGCTCCTGCGGATCCAGCGCGATTCGCGCTCCGGGGGTTCGCTGACGATCTCGGACGGGTTCTCGATGAGATTGGAGTCGAACGTGCAGGCGTGGTCGGATATTCAATGGGCGGTCGGGCTGCGTTGCAGTTTGCGCTGCACCATCCGTCACGCGTTGCCGCGCTCGTGTTGGAGAGCGCGACGCCCGGCATCGAGACCGCCGCAGAACGTGCGGTGCGCGTCGATTCTGACATGGCACTGGCAGACATGGTCGAGCGTGATGGCGTTCCGGCCTTCGTCCAATTCTGGGAGCGGTTGCCCATCTGGTCGAGTCAGCGCGCGCTTTCGGCAGAGGTACGTGCGACGCTTCACGCCCAGCGGCTTGCCAATCATTCGGTAGGTCTCGCCAACAGTTTGAGAGGCGCTGGCGCGGGTGCACTGCCCCCAGTCTGGAGCCAGTTGAAGACTATCGCGGCCCCAACGCTGCTGGTTGCGGGCGCGTTGGACGCCAAGTTCGTTGCGATTGCCGAGCGCATGGCGTGCGAAATGCCGCTTGCGCACAGCGAAATTGTGCGGGACGCGGGCCACGCCGTGCACCTGGAACGGCCGGCAGAGTTCGCCGCGATCGCCGCCGCAGCCTTCGAGCAGATGGTTCGAGCGCCATGACCGCTCGGTCAACTTGCCCGGCTTTCAACCCACCCCTCCAACCTGCCGCGGGCACGCGATAAGTTGACAGTCGCGGCATTGCCGGAGGCAAGTTCCACCGCCAAGCCTCGCGACACGCCGCGCTGACACACCGGAGAAACTGATGAATGCAGACTGGAAGACTATAAAGGAATACAAGGACATCCGGTACGAACGGGCCGGCGATGAAGGCATCGCAAAGATCACTATCAATCGCCCCGAGGTCCACAATGCGTTCCGGCCCGAGACCGTCGCCGAGCTGATCGACGCATTCGATCACGCGCGCGACGACATGACCACTGGAGTCGTACTGTTGACCGGCGAAGGCGATCAGGCCTTCTGCTCGGGCGGAGATCAGCGCGTGCGCGGACACGGCGGCTACGTGGGCGAGACCGACACCGTGCCGCGCCTCAACATCCTGGACGTTCAGAAACAGATCAAGTATCTGCCCAAGCCCGTCATCGCCGTCGTCGCCGGCTTCGCGATCGGCGGCGGCCATGTGCTGCACCTCGTATGCGACCTCACCATCGCGGCGGATAACGCGCGGTTCGGACAGGCGGGCCCGCGTGTCGGGAGCTTCGACGGTGGGTACGGCACCGCCTACCTCGCACGCGTGGTCGGTCACAAGAAGGCGCGCGAGATCTGGTACCTTTGCCGCCAGTACAGCGCGCAGGACGCGCTGGACATGGGACTCGTCAACACCGTTGTACCGATCGACCGCCTGCACGACGAAGCCCTGCAATGGGCGCGCGAGATAACGCGCATGAGCCCCACAGCCATCCGCTTCATCAAGGCCTCTTTCAACGTCGACACCGATGGCCAGGCCGGTCTGCAACAGCTCGCAGGCGACGCGACGCTGTTGTACTATCTCACGGAAGAAGCGAAGGAAGGAAAGAACGCATTCCTCGAGAAGCGGCCGCCCGACTGGTCCAGGTTCCCGCGATTTCCATGAGTTATTGCGCTAAACCTTCATGACTTTGGCTCCCGCGACTCCGGCGACGCCCACCCGCGCCCCGATCACGCCATCCCGGGCGTGGCTGCTCGCGTCACGTCCCGCAACTCTACCGGCGGCAACGGTCCCCGTACTCATCGGGGCAGCTGTTGCGATCGACGAACGCTTTACGTTCCGGCCGCTCGTCTTTCTCGTCACGCTCGCGGCTGCATTGCTCATCCAGATCGGGACCAACTTCGCGAACGACTACTCCGATTTCCATCGCGGCGCCGATCATGAAGGAAGACTCGGTCCGCTGCGCGTGACACAGAGCGGACTGATAAGCCACGATGCGGTGCGCCGCGGCATCATCATCGCATTCGGCCTCGCGGCAATACTTGGCTGCTACCTCGCATGGATCGGCGGTTGGCCCATCGTCGCAATTGGCGTTGCGTCGATACTCTGCGGCCTCGCGTACACCGGCGGCCCGTGGCCCTTCGGATATCACGGACTGGGAGATGCGTTCGTGTTCGTATTCTTCGGGCTGGTAGCCGTCACCGGCACCGCATACCTGCAAACGGGATCGTGGAGCACACTCGCAATCGTCGCCTCCATCCCGCCGGGATTGCTCGTCACGAACATTCTGGTCATCAACAACCTGCGCGATCTTCCAACGGATAGCGCCGCTGGCAAGCGCACGCTTGCGGTTCGCATTGGAGCACCAGCAACACGCGCACAGTACGCACTCTTCACCGCCATCGCGTACGCAATACCCGCCGTGGTGGCGCTCGCCGGTCCGCCTGCACGCCGCTGGCTGCTGCTCCCGCTCCTCACGCTTCCGCTCGGCGCCGCGCTCGTGAGGACGATTCTCGGTGGCGTATCCGGGCGGGAGCTGAATCCCATGATACGAAGGACAGGCCTGCTCCTGCTGTCATTTGGAGTGCTCTTCAGCATTGGCTTGATACTCGGACGCGCACGCTAGGGAGTCTCGCGTGTCATCGACAACTCTCCTTCAAGACTGGCTCGCTCACCGGGCCGCGAATACCCCCGACCGAACCGCGCTTGTATTCGAAGCCAGGTCTTGGAGCTACGCCGAGCTCGATCACGAAGTCCGCAGCACGGCGCGCAGACTGGCGTCCGTTGGCGTCGGTCGGGACGATCGGGTGGCGATGCTGCTTCACAATAGCGCGGATGCCGCGATTCTCATTCACGCCGTCGTCAGGCTCGGAGCCGCTCTCGTTCCGCTGAACGTCCGACTCACGCCCGCCGAGCTCGAGTGGCAGATTCACGATTGCGATCCGCGCGTTGTACTGGTGGAATCGCGCACCGCCCCACTGATCGCAGAGTTGCACGAACACGCGAACAGCACTCGCGTCGTCAGTATCGACGATTTAGGACCAGTGACGATGAATTCCGATCCGCTTCGGCTGATTCCCGAAACGGAAGCAATGCTGCTCGACGAGCATGCACAGTCGGACGTCCTCGCCGTAGTGTACACCTCGGGCACCACCGGCCGTCCCAAGGGTGCCATGTTAACCGTTGGCAATTTCTGGTGGAGCGCCATCGGCTCCGCACTCAATCTTGGAACACACACGGGCGACCGGTGGCTCGCGTGCATGCCCCTGTTCCACGTCGGCGGTCTGTCCATACTCTTGCGCTCCGCGATTTATGGAATCACCGCGGTTGTTCACGACGGCTTCGAGCCGGACCCGGTGAACCGGGCGATCGAACACGATGGTATCACGATCGTCTCGGTCGTGGCTGTCATGCTGCAACGCATGCTGGACGCGCGCGGCGCCACACCGTACCCTGCCTCGCTTCGGTGCGTGCTACTGGGTGGTGGCGCCGCCCCCCTCTCCCTGCTGCAACGCTGCGCAGGACTGGGCGTGCCCGTGTCGCAGACGTACGGACTCACCGAAACCACGTCGCAACTCGCGACTCTGCCTCCGAGCGAGGCATCGCGCAAACTCGGCGCCGCAGGCCGGCCGATCTATCCTAATCGCGTGCGGATAGTGACGGAGGGTCGCGACGCAAAGGTCGGCGAGGCTGGCGAAATCGTCGTGAGCGGCCCCGTCGTCATGGCTGGCTACGCCGGCCAGCCCGACGCGACAGCTCGCGCAGTCGTGGATGGCTGGTTGCACACCGGCGACGCCGGAACGGTCGACGAGGACGGATACCTGTACGTGCTCGATCGCCGCGACGATCTGATCATTACTGGCGGCGAGAATGTTTATCCGGCGGAAGTGGAATCGGTTCTGCTCGCTCACCCGCGCGTTGCCGAAGCGGGCGTCGTGGGCGTGTCCGATGACACATGGGGCCACGCAGTCGTTGCATTCGTGCGTCTCGCCAATGACTCCGCCTCGGAACATGGAAGCGATGATAACGTTGTCGACGCACTGCGCGCGCACTGCCGCTCCCAGCTTGCCGCGTACAAGACCCCGCGAGTGTATCACGTCGTAACGGAGCCGCTTCCGCGCACAGCCTCGGGCAAGATCCGGCGCGCGGCACTACGCGAGGAGGCACGTTCGCGGACGGCCGGCGAGGTTCCGCCCGGCGACGCTTCGCACCGCTGAGACTACCGCGCGACGAGTAACTTGCATGGACAAATGACACCTGCATCAATGAAATCCACGGACACGCCGCTTGCCGCCCGAATTCGCGCCGCCAGCGAGCTGCTCGAATCAATAGTTCATGATCGCGCGCTTCTAGCGGGCGTCGACGAAGAAGATCGAACCCGCCTGCTTCAGGCCGCAGGCCGAGTATCCCGGCCTGACGCAGCGGATCGGCGCCGGCTCGTTCAGGAGACCAAGCGTCGTCGCAAGACGGACCGGGCCGACCGCGCTGAGACGCTGCTGTCCAACACCGGGATCCGAAAACTGCGGCGCGACACCGTGTTCATGACGCCGAACGTCTT
>JALYTX010000081.1 GCA_030854055.1 Gemmatimonadota bacterium
GGGGTCGCTCCCCCAAGCACCTAGTACCCATCGTTTACGGCGTGGACTACCAGGGTATCTAATCCTGTTTGCTCCCCACGCTGTCGCGCCTCAGTGTCAGTTAGTGCCCAGCAGGCCGCCTTCGCCACCGGTCTTCTATCGGATCTCTACGCATTCCACCGCTACACCCGATATTCTACCTGCCTCTACACTACTCAAGCCTTGCAGTATTCACGGCAGACCCGGGGTTGAGCCCCGGGCTTTCACCGCAAACTTACAGAGCCACCTACGCGCCCTTTACGCCCAGTGATTCCGGACAACGCTCGCACCCCCCGTATTACCGCGGCTGCTGGCACGGAGTTAGCCGGTGCTTCCTCACCCGGTACCGTCAAGTCGGAAAAATCCGCTATTCGTCCCGGGCAACAGAGGTTTACACTCCGAGGAGCTTCATCCCTCACGCGGCGTCGCTGCGTCAGCCGTTAGGCCATTGCGCAAGATTCCCCACTGCTGCCTCCCGTAGGAGTCTGGGCCGTTTCTCAGTCCCAATGTGGCTGGCC
Organism: Gemmatimonadota bacterium; assembly: GCA_030854055.1. Classification (GTDB taxonomy): domain Bacteria; phylum Gemmatimonadota; class Gemmatimonadetes; order Gemmatimonadales; family Gemmatimonadaceae; genus Fen-1247. Next base: position 537 of record JALYTX010000081.1, read on the forward strand.
ATCCTCTCAGACCAGCTACCCGTCGTCGCCTTGGTGAGCCGTTACCCCGCCAACAAGCTGATAGGCCGCAAGCCCCTCTCAATGCCCATTACTGGTTTCATCCCCGAGATATGCCCCTCAAGGATCACATGCGGAATTACCCGGCCGTTAGGCCGGCTATGCCCCACATCGAGGTAGGTCGCTTACGTGTTACGCACCCGTTCGCCGGTTGCCATTGCTGGCCCCCGTGACTTGCATGTGTTATGCACGCCGCCAGCGTTCGTCCTGAGCCAGGATCAAACTCTCCAATAGAGAAATTCGATTGCTCTTCCCGAACGCGGCCATCTACGGACATTTAAGCCCGTAGGCTACCACGTCCGGAATCACTTTTTTGAATATTCAGGTCTAAACTCTCCCCGAAGCCCTGAATGGCCTCGGATCAACGAGTCAGCCTCGCACATTCATCCATCTCAATTTCAATTTTCAATCAGCGTTTCGCCACGTTTTCAGTGGCAGCCTTTCAACTTAGTGTTTGTACCCATGCTTCGCAAGGGCAAAATTGATTTTCTTTCGGCGTAAAAAACAGCCCGTTCCGAGCGGCAAACTCCGGCCGCAAACTCAACGCCAACAGCTCGAAAACCGAGAGCGTTTCAGTACCTTCACGCCGCTTTCGTTCGAGCTTGCTGCCGGGCTAAATCCCGCGGTCCTTTTTCTGCCGCGATAAGCATGCTAACCCTCTACGCTCCCGAAAGGAACCCCCAGGAACACCAGAGACGCCATCCCATTCACCCACGCCTAATGCCCCCTCTCGGAATCGAACCGAGAACCTACTGATTAAGAGTCAGTTGCTCTAACCAATTGAGCTAAGGAGGCGTCGTACACTTTCTCGTCCGAACAAGCGCCGCACTGCCTGAACCAGCGAGTCACCGCGTTTCCGCTCGCGCCCTACCAGTGCTCCCTACCAGGTGGTGCGCCAGGAGGGGATCGAACCCCCGACCTGCAGCTTAGAAGGCTGCCGCTCTATCCAACTGAGCTACTGGCGCCGGACAGCCTCACAATTTGGCAGACTGGTCCCCGAAATGGAAGCCCGCGCGTGCCCCCACAGGCCGGTGCCGCCCGCTGGAATCCCGCGCCGCCACAACGCTACGATCTTCCCTCGAAACGATCGCGTCGAACCTGCTGAAGGCGCTCCTGGCGCTCGAGCGCCACCCGGTCTCGCGTGACGGCGTCCTCGACCGGTTGCGCGCCGTCCGGTTGGCCGGGTACGGCGGGCAGCTGCCACCAGCTGTTCAATTCCGGCGCGTACGACCAGACTGTTCCGTCATCACAGAGGGCAACAAGCGAGTTCAGCCTGCCCGTTATCTGAAGAATGTTCCGCATCAACACCGTCCGGCAGATGATGGAACCGACAACCCGGAACAAGGACGACGCCCGCGCAACGGGACGTGCCCTTCTCAGGGAAACAGCACAAATAGACCGCGAGCCCCACTCACACGCGCACAAGGTCGGGGCGGCCGGATTTGAACCGGCGGCCTCCTGCTCCCAAAGCAGGCGCGCTACCAGGCTACGCTACGCCCCGAGCGCTTCAACTTAGCGTGATACGTGGCGCAACGGCAACGCTCCACCCCGTCACAGGCCCAGCGCGGTCAATAGCGCCCGGAATGCACGCCCCCGATGCCCAACCTCGAGCTTGTCGTTGTCCGACGCCTCGGCGAACGTCAGTCCCAGGTCGGTGCTCAGAAAGTGGCTGTCGTAGCCGAACCCGCCAACGCCGCGCGGTTGCTTGATCACGGTGCCCGGCGCGCTGCCGCTACGAACGACCGCGCGGTCAGCGCTGGCGAATGCGGCGGCACAGACGAATGCGGCAACTGCGGGAAGCGCGTCCATCTTGCGCAACCGCGAGAGTAACGCGGCGTTGTTCGCCGCATCGAGCGACCTGCCGCTCAGATCGGTTCGGCCTGAAAGGCGTTTGCTCCGCACACCGGGCGCGCCGCCGAGCGCTTCGACGGCAAGCCCCGAGTCGTCGGCGAAAGTGGGAAGGCCAGTGCGCGCATAAAAGTACTGAGCCTTGGCAAGCGCATTCTCCTCGAACGTGTCCCACGATTCGATGGACTCCTCGTCGGGCGTCTCCTGCACACCCGCCTCGGTAAGATCCGTCACTGCGATCCCCTGGTGCATGAAGATGTCGCGCAGCTCGCGCAACTTCCCTGGATTTCGCGTAGCAACGAGGTACCGCACGCCGTTCATGCGGACAGCGCCTGGCCCTGCAAATCGGTGAGCTGCATTATGCCGGTGGTTGCAAGATCCAGCAGACGATCCAGCTGCGCGCGATCGAAGGTACCGTGTTCGCCGGTTCCCTGCACTTCTACGTAACCGCCCTCCGAACTCATCACGACGTTCATGTCCACTTCGGCGCGAACGTCCTGGTCGTAGTCCAGATCGAGTCGCGCTACACCGTCAACAATTCCAACGCTGACTGCGGCGACCCGGCGTTTTACCGGAGAGACTGGTATCTTGCCGCGCGCAACAAGCCAGTCGAACGCATCGACTGTCGCCACGGCCGCGCCAGTGATCGAGGCAGTGCGCGTACCTCCATCAGCCTGCAGAACATCACAGTCCAGCTTGAGCGTATACTCGCCAAACCGGAAATCGTCGAGCATTGCGCGGATCGACCGGCCGATCAGTCGCTGTATCTCCTGCGTGCGGCCACCGACGCGTTCCCGCTCCCTCGTGCTCCTCGTTCGCGTCGCGCGCGGGAGCATCGCGTACTCGGCAGTGAGCCACCCGTCGCCCCGACCACGACGCCATGATGGCACGCCCTCCTCGATCGACGCAGAACAAAGAACTTTCGTCATACCAAACGAGATGAGGCACGAACCTTCCGCGTACGGTGATACTCCGCGCTCGATGCGGATCTCCCGCAGCTCGTCTTCGCGGCGATTGGGAATTTCGGCGTTATCCACGCATGCGCTCGATAATGGAAGTAGTGGATTGGCCCGCGGTGAGAGGAATCACGAGCACGTCACCACCGCGCGCGCGCACCTCGGGGGCGCCGACGATCGTCGCTTCGTTGTAATCGCCGCCCTTGGCGATAACATCAGGTTCGAGATAGCGGACCAGCTCAAGAGGTGTGTCTTCGTCGAACACTGTCACGATGTCGACGACCTCGAGCGCCGCAACGACGTACGCACGCTCGGCCTGCGAGCGGACCGGTCGCGAGTCACCCTTGAGGCGCCTGACCGAGGAGTCGCTATTGATCCCCACCACGAGGGCGTCACCGGCGGCGCGTGCAACTTTAAGCAAGTCGACGTGACCGGGATGCAACAAGTCGAACACGCCATTCGTGAACACAACGCGGCCCCAGAACTCAGCGCGCCAGTCGCGCAGCGCGTCGCGCGCCATGATCTTGGATGCGGGTTCGCGAGGTATCAGATAGTCCCCTTTTCGTCTACGATGAAGCGCACGACATGAATGTAGCTTAGCAGTTCCCAGTGATCATCGTACGCGCTGAAGACCCTGATTGCTCCGGGTACGCGCTCGACGTTCACGTGGTACGCGGGCTCCGGCATCCCTAATGAATCGGCAGCGGCCCAAATCTCCTTGCGAATCCCGTCATCGTCGCGAAACGTCGCGTATCGCACCTGCTGGGCCACCGCATCCTTGAAGCGGTAGTACCTGACGTAGGGACCGCTGACGTGGTTTCCGACGTACGCCAGAATCGAAATGATCAGGATCCAGCCGAGGCAGCCGATGTTGGCTGCGCCGCGCCGTCTCACCATTGCGACTGGACTCCTTCGACGATGGCGGTGACGAGTTTATCCACTGCCAGTGACCGTCCGAGATTTTCCTGGCCTTCCGCGTACTGCCCCTGCACGATGTATCCCTTGCGCGACCAGAGACTCTTGCCGTTGCTCTGGTCGATTACGTCGACGTCGAGCACCATGTCCAGCTCGCGCTGGACAGCGGTCGCCGTACGCGAGCGCGCATCGACGCCGATTGGTATGCCCGATTCATACCGGCGTATCGTTCCGCGCACGACCGCGCTTGCCCGCGCCTCCGATGCTTCGCGCAGACCGAGTCTGCTGATCAGTCGAACGCGCAGCGAGTCTGAAATCTCACGTTGAACGTCGGCGACTGGAGTCTGGTTGTCAAACGGGATCACGGCAATCGTGCGGATATGCGACGGCAGGCCCCCGCCATGGAAACCGTAGAGGCACCCGCCGAGGCTGAGAAGCATCGGCGCGGAGAGCAACAGTCGCTTAAAAGCGCCAGATCGATTCATCGAATGCAGCCACCGGTTGTTGGGTCTGAATATCAAGGACGAGTGAGCGTTGGCCGGACAACTCGTAACGAACGTACTTGCCGGGCCGCCGCTCGACGGATTCGACAATGCGATTATCGGCGACGCGCTCAACGCGCGTAAGCTGTCCGGCGATTGCGGTAACGCGCCACTGCGCGGGCCTTCCGAGAGACGCTCGGAGGGTGTCGCCTGAAACGAGAATGACCGTGTCCGAGACCGCCGGAAGCGAGAGACGACCGAGTGCGGCCCAGAGCAGCGGCGCCGGCGGTACGAGATCAAGCCCGCGCGCGCCCGGTGGGACGATCAGACTATCGCCGATCAGTATCGCGGCCGCCGCGCCGCCGAACCCACCCCCGAGGAAAAGATCGACGCGCGCCCGATCGGGCGGTCCGAGCCGCGCGACGCCATCGCCGCGCGCGACAGTAGAACCCTGGTTCAACTCCCAGCGAAACTTGATCTGTTCAGGCGCAGCGGGAAGGGGAAACGACGGGAGCACTCCGTCGACAGCCGTTACACCGGTGAACGGATGGATTCGGTGCGCGCACGCAGACGCTGCGAGCAGCATTGCGAGCGCCAGGAATGTGGCGCGCACCGACGAGCGGCTCACCATCGTGGGACGATCGTGTTGATTGCATCTCCTTCCACGAGAGCGTCCATTGCGCTGAACCCCGTCGAGACGTATCCGAAGACAGTGTAATGACCGGTGAGGTGGGGCTGCGGGGTCAGCGTCAAGAAGTACTGGCTGCCGCCTGTATCCGGTCCTGACAGCGCCATACCGACGGCGCACCGCGTATACGGTAGAAGCGTCAGCTCATCGCGAATCGCGTATCCCGGGCCACCCTCTCCGTCACCGCGGGGATCACCGTCCTGCGCGACGAAACCCGGCACCACCCGATGGAAACGCAATCCGTCGTATGCGTGGCGCTGCGCCAGTGTTAGAAAATTCAGGACAGTAAGCGGAGCTTCCACGCCGTTCAGCGTGAGCACGATTGCACCGCGGGATGTGCGTATGGTTGCGTGCTGCGGATAGCCGCGGAGCGCTGGTATCACGATGCGCCGTACAGCTCGAGAGTAGAAATCGAGCGGGCGCTCCACGGCGGCGGTATCCAGGGGCCGGGCGCGCGTGCCCGGAACGGAGTTGCGCACGACAGAATCAGGATCACTGCGTGCGAGCGCGAGCGCGCGCTGAACGACGCTATCGCGACGCGCGGTATCGCTCGCGGCAAGAACCGCGTACGCCGCGCCGCGGACACGAGCGTCGGGGTCGCCGACGAGTGCCAGGGCGGTACGTCTGGCAGCCGCCGTATCGTGCGAGGCTGACCATGACTCGACGGCGGCATGTCGTAATCGCCAGTCCGGCGAGCTGCGCCATTCCCGCTCAGCCGGCAGCTCATAGCCCGCGAACTGCGACGACGCGAGCAGTGACTTGCGTACTTTATAGCCCGTGTCGGTGGCCCACGCTTCGCGCCAGACCGCCCCACCTGAGCCAAGTGCTGTTCCCGCGCTCTGCGCAGCTGCCACACGAACGTTGGCATCTCGATCGCGGAGCGCGTGCAGAACGGCCGCGCGCGCCGTGTCGCCGAAGGTGGCTAGTGAGCGCAGCGCATTGATGCGAACGTAGGGATCAGTGTCATCGATGAGCGCGCGAAGTCGCGCAAGCGCGCGGCCGCGAAGGGTGTCGCCAGCCGCATCGCGAGTGAGAATGCGGGCGACTTCCGCGCGCAGTATCGCATTGGGCGCCGGTGCGTCCAGCAACGGACTCACGCCCGCGGGTGCGCGCTGACGCGCGAGCGCATAACCCGCCGCCCAACGCACCGTCGTGTCTGGCGAATGTAGATAGGGCGTGACCGCGGCGACGTCGACGGGACGCAGCTTGGATTCGGCAACGAGCAACGCCGATTGAGATGACGATTCGCGTCCCGCAGCGCCCAGCTGACCAAGCAACGCAGCGATAGCTTCACGGGCCGGCGCCCCAACCTCGCCGAGGGACCACGCTGCTGCGGCGGCGGTCGCGCCCGAACGCCGCGCACTCGACGCCAGCAAAGAAACGGATGCAGTATCGCGCACGAGCCCGAGACCGAATATCGCGGCCGATGCGACGACCGAGTCGGCGTCGCCTGTGAGCGCACGGAGCAGTGGCAGTGCTCGCCGCCGGTGTCGCAAGGCGACCTGCGATAAAGTGCGCGCGGCGACGCGGCGGATCTCGGGCTCCGCGGAGGAGAGCGCCGTCGCAATCAGCACGGTATCGAGAACGCGCTGATCGGCCGATTGCAGCAGTCGCGCGTAAAGCAGCACGTCCACTGTATCGTCGGGAACCGGCCTGGTGCGCGACGCGCGGTGCGCTGACAGCGGACCAGGATTGCCGGTTCCGTGAGGGAAGCCGGGAGCAGCGATGGTGCACAACGCGCTGGCGACGAGGACCGTCAGTAGCATGTCAGCGCTCTACCCGCACACGTTCCAGATGTTGCCGCAGTGTGGGCGGGATAGACGAGCCCCGCCCGTCCCTGCTCATCGCGACGAGAGTCGTGTAACCCTCGGCGATCGGCGAGCCGTCACTCGCGGTAAGATCGTAGTCGAAGCGGACGACTCTCGACCGCACCTCCGTGACACTGGTGTTGATACGGACTACGTCGTCATAGCGGGCGGGCCGCACGAAGCGCAGGTGCGCCTCGACGACCGCCAGTGCGACACCGTCACGCTCAAGCTCAGCGTAGGTGGGGCCGCCGAGAGCGCGAATGAGGTCAGTGCGGCCGATGTCGCACCATGCGAAATAATTGGCGTGATAGACCACACCCATCTGATCGGTTTCCGCGTATCGCACGCGGACTTCGGTCACCTGGAGCATTTGTTAAGATAAAGCCGACGCGCTATGCTTGTCGAGTGCTCAAGACTCCCTGCCACGTCGTCTCGGACCTGCACCTAGGCGTCGCCAGGGCGGAAACCGAACGCATGTTCGAAGCGTACCTCGACTCTATCCGGAGCGAGGTCAACACGCTGGTGATCAACGGCGATCTGTTCGATTTCTGGTTCGAATGGAAGACGGTGATCCCGCGGCGTGGTTTCCGAATACTCGCGGCGCTGGCGCGGCTCCGCGACTCCGGCACAGACGTCGTCTACGTGGCGGGGAATCACGACTGCTGGGGCGGCGAGGTGCTTACGGCCGATGTCGGCGTGACGTACACGACGGACGCGTGGGAGGGCACGATCGGGAAGTGGCACGCGCGGATCGAGCACGGGGATGGATTGCGTGAGCGGGAGGATCGAAAGTACCGTATGGTGCGCCCGATAATGCGATCACCGCTCGCGATCGGCATGTTCCGTCGACTTCACCCGGACTGGGCGACCCGCTTGGCGAGCGGCAGCTCAAGCGCCAGCCGGACGTATGCGGCGCGCGACGGCGGCGCGGGTCTTCGCGCGATTGCTCTCGCGGAGCTGGCGTCGCATCCGTCGCTTGACCTGATAGTTTACGGTCACTCTCACGTCGCCGCGCTGGAGCGCTCGCCAGCGGGTCAGGTATTTGCGAACGCCGGCTCGTGGCTGGACTCGCCAACATATGTCCAAATCACCGACGACTCGATCGAGTTGCTGACCTGGACCAATTCAGCCGAGCGTGACGGTCTCGACGCGATCGATCGCGGAGCCTAAGAAGCGCTTGCCGAGGTTTCGGAACTGCTCGGGCACGTCGGACGCGATAAAGCGATATTGCGCCGGTGTTGAACCGGCAGCACGGCGCATTCCACGTTCCGTCAGCAGGCTCGCCACCTCGGCGGCTGTTTCCTCAGCGCTGTCGATGAGCCGAATGTGCGGACCGACGGCTCGCGCGATCACCGGCTTGATCAGCGGATAATGCGTGCAACCAAGCACGAGCGCATCAATGGCAGTATCGCGCAATGATGCGAGGTAATCGTGTGCAACGAGCTCGATTGCAGGATGTTCGGTCCAGCCCTCCTCTACGAAGGGGACGAACAGCGGGCACGCGCGCGCCGTGACGAACACATCCTCACCAAATGCGTGTATCGCTCGCTCGTAGGCGCCGGACGTTATTGTGCCGTTCGTGCCGAGGACGCCGATTCTGCGTGAGGCGGAGGCGCGGACTGCAGCACGGGCGCCGGGCTCGATGACGCCGGTGATGGGAATATCGAAGTGTTCGCGAAGTGACTCCATCGCATGCGCGGTCGCGGTGTTGCACGCGACGACGACCGTTTTCACTCCCTGATCTCGAAGGAAGGTCGTTATCTCGTGCGCATACCGGGTAACCGTCTCCGGGCTCTTTGGTCCGTACGGGACGCGGGCGGTATCGCCGAAGTAGATGATGTCTTCGTCCGGCAGTTGCCGCATCAGCTCTCGCACGACCGTGAGCCCTCCGATCCCGGAGTCGAACACGCCAATCGGCGCGGAGGGATCCGCGCTCATCAGAACGAGAGCGAAGCTGCGACCGCCGCGCCGTTGCGGGTCGGTGTTACGGCGACATTTGCATTGAAATCCCAGAGATTCGCGGCGACATACGCGTCCGCTCCGGAGATGATGTGATTGAAGATGAGGGCTGCGAGCCAATCTTCGTAATGCGTGCGCCGGGCTCCGATCCGCGCGACGAGTCGATTCTGCGTGTAACCGGTTGCAGTGATCACGCCCGTGACGGTGTCCGCGGTGAAGCCGGTCGGGATGCTGTCACTTCGCGCAGCGCGCGCCTCGCGCAAATCCAGCGCCGCCTTGCGCGCCATCCCGAGCGAGAGCACTTCTGCGACGGCAAAGATGATGGACGAAGTAGGCCGGTTCAGACGTGACTGTGAGAAACCGGGGAGCAACATGGAATACAACATCGCGCGGCGCGGCGCGATGGGCGGATGCTGCAGCGAGTCGGGGATGGTATCTGCGAGCGCGCGTGCGTTGCGTCCGGCCGTCGCGGTGGAGCGCTGCGCGTGGGCCAACGATGAGGTCGCGCAGAGGAGGGACAGAGCCAGCAACGCCCGACGTGCGTTGCGAATGAAGGCAGAAGCGCAGCGCGCTCCGACCGCGAGCCCGCCTACGCTCGCGCGCACGTCAGCGATCGATCGCGACGATGGCGTCGATCTCGACGAGCCCACCGCGCGGAAGCGCTGATACCTGTACCGTCGACCGCGCGGGGCGGGCATCTCCAAGCCAGCGACCGTACACTTCGTTGACGATCGGAAACGCAGCCATGTCGTGAAGATAGACCGTGGTCTTCGCAACAGTGGCCCACGTCGCACCAGCTTCTGTGATGACGGCGGTGAGATTACGCATTACAATCTCGGCCTGCTCGCGAACGTCGCCGGTGGACATCTGGCCAGTCGCGGGGTCGAGAGCGATCTGTCCTGCCGTGTAGAGCACGCCATTTACGATCACGCCCTGTGAATAGGGGCCTATTGCGGCGGGAGCAGCTGCGGTGTGGACGTGGACCAACGTCATTTGAAGATCGGGCAAGAGCTGTCGAGGATTGCCGCGATGATGCACGGCTCGCGAGTCAGGAAATATACCGCGGCGCGGAGCGCTTCAACGATCGCAAACGATGGCGCCGGGGAGGGCTCGCGTGACCGGCCGTCGCCGGGCCCTACGCTTTGGCCGAAGCCGGAGCGTCGTCGCGAACCAGGCTGAGATGCCGACCAGACCGCGTGCTCCGCGGTTCCGTGGATGGGGCGGGCCGGTAGTACGGGTCGAGATCGCGTAGCGACGAGCGCAGCTCCCGATAACTGAAAAGCGCCTTTTCTCTCGCCAGCGATGCCTCGAGGCTGGCGGGCCCGAACTGAGCTTCGGCAAGCTGGGCGACGTAGTAATGCCGCCACGTCTCGCGCACCAGGCTTTCGGTGCTGCGACCCCCCACATCGGCCCGCAAACGGGGCCTCCACGGAAGCAACACCGGTGGCTCGGCTGGACTTGTCGGCTCGCTCATGCTTGTGGGTATCGGCATCGGCCGCACTTTTCCGAAACATCATGCAGGCGGTCGTTTCGGCACACACGAGACGGTCTATATCCGGAAGAGCGTTCTCGCGTTTACGGTCGTTGTGCGCGCTATCTCAGACGCGGTGACGCCGCGAGCGAGCGCGACCCGTGCGAGCGTGCTTTCAACCCACGCCGGCTCGTTCCTCCGGCCACGATGCGGGACGGGCGCGAGGTACGGCGCATCCGACTCGACGAGCAACCGATCTTCCGGAATGGCAGCGATTACGTCGTCGCCGGTCCAGCTTCGGAATGTCACGATTCCACTGAATGATATGTACCACCCGACTTCAAGAGCGGCGGTTGCGAGTGCCAGCGATCCCGTAAAGCAGTGCAGCACGCCTGCCACGCCGACCCTGCCCGCCTCCGTTACCATGGCACGGGTGTCGTTCTCCGCGTCCCGCGTATGCACCACGACGGGCAGCGAGTGGCGCGCGGCCAGCTGGAGCTGCGCGGCGAATGCTGTCTTCTGCATGTCGCGCGGCGAATTGTCGTAGTGATAGTCAAGCCCGCACTCGCCAATGGCGACGGCACCTTGTGCAACCAGGGAGTCCAGTGCCGCGATGTCGTCATCCCGGTTGAACGACGAGGCATCGTGCGGGTGAACTCCCGCAGTAAAAGCGACGAAGCCGGGATGCTGAGCCGCGATCCGGGCCGAATCCCGGCCCTGCTCGATGCTGGCGCCAATGCAGATTATCGCTGCGGCGCCAGCATCTCGCGCGCGACCTATTACCGCGTCGCGGTCACCGGCGAAGGCTTGGTCCGCGAGGTGGGCGTGGCTGTCGATGAAGCTTGCCATACGGGAGCGCCGACGTTGCGAGGGTACTTGTGCTCGATCCAGAGAAGCACTGGACCGGCGATGTAGATGGAGCTGAAGGTACCTGTGACGATACCGAAGAGCATGACCCACGCGAACGGACGAATTACCTCGCCAGCAAAAAGAAGCAGCGCGAGCGTCGCCGCGGTAGTAGTCGCGTGCGTCAGGATGGAGCGAGGCAGAGTCTCGTTGATGGCGCGGTTGAGCGTATCGTACAGCGACTCCTTGCGCCCTTTGCGAAGGTCTTCACGAACACGGTCGAAGATGATGATCGTGTCGTTGAGCGAATACCCGAGCACGGTGAGAAGTGCGGCGACGACCGTGAGCGAGACCTCGAGGTGCATTATCTTGACGAAAGCGAGAGTAGTGAGCACGTCGTGTCCCGTCGCGATCACGGCGGCCAGTCCAAACCGCCACTCGAAGCGTATCGCCAGATAGATAAGCGTTATTACAAACGACAGCAGGATGGCGATGATCGCGTTGCGCCGCAGCTCGCTGCCGACGCGCGGGCCGATTGCTTCGGTGCGCACGACCGAGACGTTGTTGGCCCCGAACGCAGAATAAAGAACGCTGTCCACGCGTTTCGATACAAGCTCGGCGCCGGCTGCCTGCGCTGCTACTTCCTGCGCCCCGCGAACACGAAGCGTGAAGTCACGCGGTGATCCAAACTCCTGAATCTCCGCGTCCGAAAATCCAGCGCGGTCCATGGCGGTTCGGACGAGCGCGGGATCCGTCGGTGTCTTGAAAACGAGCTGCTTCAGCGTTCCGCCGGTGAACTCGATGCTGTAGTTCACTCCCTTGATGGCGAGCGAGCCCAGGCCGATAGCGATGAACGCGACGGTAAGCCCAATGGCGACACGCCACCAGCGGATGAAGTCGTAATGAGTGTTGTGGAAGATTCGCAGCATTTATATGCTCAGTGCCTTCTGGTCGGTATTGCGTGTGAGCCAGATGATGTAGAAGGTGCGCACGACGAAGATTGCGGTAACCATCGAGGCGGTGATGCCGGCCAGCAGCGTCACTGCGAAGCCGCGGACGGGACCGGTGCCGAACTGATACAGCACCGCCGCCGTAAGCGCCGCGGATACGTTGGAGTCGATGATTGCCGGCAGCGCGTGACGGAAGCCTTCGTCAATTGCGAGACGTGTTGACTTGCCGTGATCCAGCTCTTCGCGAATCCGCTCGAAGATCAGCACGTTGGCGTCTACGGCCATACCTATGGACAGCACGAAGCCGGCGAGTCCCGGCAGCGTGAGTGTCGCGTCGAATCCGGCCAGCGCGGCCAGCGTGTACAACGTGTAGATCGCAAGCCCCGCGACCGCGAGCACACCCGAAAAGCGGTAGTAGCCGATCATGATAAAGACGACCAGAGCGAGTGCGATGAGACCCGCCTGAATGCTCTTGTGGATCGAGTCTGCGCCGAGGCTTGGTCCGATGTTTCGGACCTCGGCAATCTTGAGAGGCACCGGAAGCGCGCCCGCGCGGAGCACAAGCGCCAGGTCCTGGGCGGCCTGAAGATCGCGACCTCCCATCGTAATCTGACCGTGCGTCCCAATCGGGCCCTGAATCACCGGCGGCCTGCCCATGACGAGACTGTCGAGGACGATCGCCATGTAGTCCTGAATGTGCTTGGCAGTCTCGTTCCGGAAGCGTCGGCCACCCTCATTGTCGAGCGTGAACTCGACGACAGTTCCCTCGTTCGGCGATTGCGTGGGTTTGGCATCCGTGAGATACTCGCCCGTAATGATCGGACGCGCGTCGAGCACGTACATGGCGCGATACGTTCGCGATCCGAGGGACGTGGTGTCACTTGACCAACGAACGACCTTCCCTGGCGGCAGCGCGCCCTGGACGGACGCATTGGAGAGGTACCGCTGGAGGGTGGGAACGTCGCCCTCGGCCACGTAGTACTCGCCCGGCATCTGGCCCTGCTGTACGAGCTTTGAGAACGCTCCGCCCGTCACGGCAGCGCTGTCCTTCTTGCTCGTGTCGCCGGGTGCCTTCTTTCCGGTGTCTTTCGCGAACAGCCCCTGGAGGGCCGATTTCGCGCTGTCGGCCGGCGCGGGTGTCGCTGCGGCGGGTGCACCGGCGGTCGTCGCAAGGCCTTTCACAGCCGCATCGAGCCGCGGTAACGCCTTTTCGAGTTCACCGGTCTTGTCGGTGATCTCGAATTGAAGAAAGGCGGATTTCTGAACGACGTCCATGGCGCGTTGCGGATCGTCGATGCCAGGCAGCTCCACGATGATGCGGTCCGACCCCTCCTTCTGAACGAGTGGCTCCGACACGCCGAACTGGTCGATGCGCGTTCGCACGACCTTGAGCGCGCGGTCGATGGCCTCGCCCTTGTTCGCGATGGCGCCCTTCGACTCATCGACCTCGAGAGCCAGGTGCATCCCACCCTGCAGGTCCAGCCCGCGCTTGAGAGGGACGCGCTTCACTGTATCGACAACGTAAACACCATTGCGCTTGACGCGCTCGGTCGTGGTGCGCGGGAAAAGCGCCCATGCCGAGGCCGCGATCAGAGCAAGAATGATGGCGATGCGGTATTTGAGAGACATGAATATCGGGTTTAGCCCTTAAGGTTACTTGCAGATGGGGCCACGGTCAACGCGGCCCTTGCATCGGATTCGTCTCGTCGTATCTGCCGCACGAGCGCGTCGGGCGATTCGAAGCGCTGCGTATCCCGCAGGCGCTCCAGGACATCGACCCGAATGTCCTGACCGTAGAAGTCGCCAGAGACATCGAACAGGTATGCCTCGATCGCGCGATCGTGCTCGCCGAACGTGGGACGCGGCCCAAGGTTCATCATGCCCCCTGCCAGGCCTCGATCGGTCAACACTCGCACGGCATACACGCCGTCTGGCGGGAGAAGCTTCCGCGGGGAGGGCGTCGACAGGTTGAGCGTGGGAAAGCCGAGCGCGCGGCCACGCGCGGCTCCGGGCACGACGTGACCAGCGATGGAATAGGGGCGCCCGAGGAGCTCGTTTGCGCGGCTCAGATCGCCGCCGGCGACCGCGCGACGGATCGCCGTGGACGAGACCCATCGTCCCGCGTCGTCGGCGACCGCGTCCACTACTCCGACGCTGAAGCCGCGGCTCTCGCCCAGTGATTTGAGGACGGCCGCGTTTCCTGCGCGCTGTCTCCCGAAACCGTGATCATGCCCGATAAGAAGATGCTTCATTCGAAAACGGTCGCGGAGGACCCGGTCCACGAACTCTGTTGCATCAAGAGTGGCAAGGTCATGCGTAAACGGGAGAACAACAATGTGGTCGAGATCCGTCTCCGCAAGAACCGCGAGCTTTTCCTCCCCCACCGTCAGGAGAGGCGGCGCTGCGCCGGGGTTCACAATTTCCAGCGGGTGCGGCTCGAAAGTTATCGCGACGCTGTGCAGGCCCATGGTTCTCGCAGACTGCACGAGCCTCGTAATCAGGTCCAGGTGTCCGCGGTGCACACCGTCGAACGTGCCGACCGTGACAGCGGCACCCTGGACCTCCGGCGGCAGATGCGCGCCGTCGCGAATGATCCGCGCCGCGGCAGTCACTGCGCGGTAACCCGCACGGTGCGGACCACGGGTGGCGGCGATTGCCGCAGCTGGTCAAGGGTCGAGGCTTCCGCAACGTCGAACGGTCCGCTCCCAGTCCGCCGCAGCGCGGTGAGATGAGCGGCGCTGCCGCAGGCGCGTCCCAAGTCGCGCGCAAGCGCGCGAATGTACGTACCGCCGCCGCAGGTTATTACGGCGCGGAGCTCGTCGTCTGCGAAGCTCGTGACGCGCCATTCATGCACCACGACTTCTGCAGGCGCCAGCACCACGGGCGCGCCTGCGCGCGCAGCGCGGTACGCAGGAACCCCCGAGACTTTTTTCGCCGAGAACTCCGGTGGTGTCTGAAGGATGCGTCCGGTCAATGATGCGATTGCATGGGGCACGCACTCTTGCGACGGTGGCGGAGCGCTGCGCACCACTTCACCGGTCAGGTCGCCCGAATCCGTTTCCGCGCCGAACCGAACGCGCGCCTCATAGACCTTCGGTTCGTTCTCGATGAAAGTCGCAAGGCGAGTGGCGCGGCCGAGCAACAGTATCAACAGCCCGGTTGCAAACGGATCGAGCGTACCCAGGTGGCCGATGCTTCGCTCGCCGTACGCGCGGCGTGCGATATCTACGACATCGTGCGATGTTACGCCGGCGGCCTTGTCGACCAGGAGAAGACCCGAGACGCCCTCTTCTTCACCCTTCACGGTTGGAGTCTTCGGCCTTTATCTGCGCAAGCAGCGACTCAATGCGCGAAGCCTTCGCTGCGGTCTCGTCGATCTGGAAATCGAGTTCCGGCGCGAGCCGCAGCCGGAGCGCGCGGCCGATCTCGCCACGGAGCCTGTGACCGACCTGGTTGAGGATGGCGACCGGGTCGGTCCCATCGGCGTCCATGACGCTCACATAGACACGCGCGCGGCGCAGATCGGAAGTGATGTCAACGCCGGTGACCGTGACCATGCCGGTAATGCGCGGGTCGCGTGAGCCGCTCGTGAGGTATGAGGCAATTTCCTCACGAATTGCGGCGGAAACGCGCTCAGCGCGGCGATTGTCGCGAGGCATTGCGTGACCTCACGATGCTGCTGCGCTGGACGCGAGAGTACGAGCCACCTGTTCGGTGGTGTAGCACTCGAGAACGTCACCCACCTTGATGTCGTTGAAGTTCTCCACGCCGATGCCGCATTCGAAGCCTTCCCGGACCTCGCGCACGTCGTCCTTGAAGCGGCGAAGCGAGCCGATGACGCCATCGTACATTTCGACGCCGTCGCGGATGACACGTATGCGACCGGTGCGATTGACCACGCCGTTGCGTACGCTGCACCCGGCGATAACACCGATGCGTGAGACCTTGAAGACTTCGCGCACCTGTGCGTCGCCGAGCACGACTTCGCGTTCTTCGGGCCGCAGCATACCCTCGAGCGCAAGCTTGACGTCCTCCACAGCTTCGTAGATGATCTTG
Organism: Gemmatimonadota bacterium; assembly: GCA_030854055.1. Taxonomy (GTDB): domain Bacteria; phylum Gemmatimonadota; class Gemmatimonadetes; order Gemmatimonadales; family Gemmatimonadaceae; genus Fen-1247. The sequence continues at coordinate 16,573 of JALYTX010000081.1, forward strand.
TAGAGCTTGATCTCGACGCCTTCGCGCTCCGCGGCGTTGCGCGCGTTGTTGTCCGGCCGAACGTGGAAGCCGATGATGATCGCGCCGGAAGCGCGGGCCAGGAGGATATCGCTCTCGGTGATCGCCCCGACGCCGCGGTGGACGACTTCGACTGTGACTTCCGCCGTCGAGAGCTGACCAAGCGCGTCCGCGAGCGCCTCCGCGGGTCCGCCCTGGTCCGCCTTGATGACAATCCGAAGCGCCCTCGCCTGGCCGGGCCCTGTCTTGGACATGAAGTCTTCAAGCGATACGGAGCCCTTCATTGTGCGGCGGCTGCGAGCCTCGCGATCGAGGCGCTGGCGCCGTTGCGCGATCTCGCGCGACGCGGTTGCGTCCTCGACAGCAAGGAACTGGTCGCCCGCCATCGGAACACCGCCGATGCCAAGGACCTGCACAGGAATCGCGGGGCCCGCAGCCTTCTGGTTGCGTCCGCGCTCGTCGAGCAACGCGCGGACGCGGCCGGAGTACATACCGCAGATGAAATCGTCGCCGACGTGGAGCGTGCCATTCTGAACCAGCACGGTCGCGACGGGACCCTTGCCCGGGTCCAGCTGCGCTTCGATCACTGAACCGACCGCGCGACGCTCGGGATTCGCCTTGAGGTCCAGAATCTCCGACTGAAGCGCGAGCTGATCCAGGAGTCCGTCTACATTCTGGCCTGTCTTTGCGGAAATCTCGCTCGCGAGCGTGGTCCCGCCGAACTCCTCCAGCACGACTCCGTGCTGCAGCAGATCCTGCTTGACCTTCATGGGGTTCGCGCCAGGCAGGTCGATCTTGTTGATCGCCACGATCATGGGCACACCAGCGTTCTTGGCGTGCGAAATGGCTTCGATAGTCTGAGGCATCACCTGGTCGTCTGCGGCGACCACGAGCACGACGATATCGGTGACCTGAGCGCCGCGTGCGCGCATCGCGGTGAACGCCTGGTGGCCTGGTGTATCGAGGAAGGTGATTTCACGACCGCCCGGAAGCGATACGTGATACGCACCGATATGCTGTGTAATACCGCCCGATTCACCCGCGACTACGTGGGCCTTGCGGATGTAGTCGAGCAGCGACGTCTTGCCATGGTCCACGTGACCCATGATCGTAACGACGGGTGGCCGCGATATGAGATCATCTGCCGCATCCTTCTCAAGCAGGGATTCGGTATCTGCGGCGTACTCGTCCTCAAGCACTGCCTGGAAGCCGAATTCGCCCGCAATCAGTTCGATCTGACCGAAGTCCAGCCGTTGGTTGATGGAAACCATGAGCCCGAGGTTCTTGAATGCGAACCCCACGATCTGGTTTCCCGGCACCTTGAGCTGGTGCGCGAGCTCGGCAACGGTCACGAATTCGTTGACCCGAACCGTTTTCCGTTCCTTCTCGACAGCGGCCTTCCGCTGCGCCTCCACTTCCTCACGCGAGACCGGCTCATCTCGACGCGTCGCTCCCTTGCGCGCGCTGCCGCGCATGGATGTCATGGTCTTGAATATGTTTGCCGATACCGCTTCCTGGTCCACGCGGCGTCCGCGGCCGCGTGCACGCGAGCGATCGTCCTGACGGGCGGGTGCACGATCACCGGGCGGCCGCGGACGACTTTCGCGTGATGGCGTGCCGGGCACGGCTGTTGACGCCGACGACGCGGTGGGTCGCGCGTTTGAAGCTGGCGGTCCCTGGCGCTGGTTGCTGGAGCTGCCCGGCCGTGGGCGCGGGCCACCCGGCGTTAGCGGACGCGGCGGCGTCGCGCTCGCTCGCGGTTGAAGTGGCGGCAGCGGCGTGGGTCGCGGACGGTCCGGACGCTGCGACGG
>JALYTX010000082.1 GCA_030854055.1 Gemmatimonadota bacterium
GTCGATTTCGTATGGTACAGGGCCGCGCCGCTTGAACGAATTGTTAGATCGCATCTGGTCCTTGAACCAATTGACCACCCCAGTCCGCGGGATCTACGTCGGCAACCGATTGAGAGAAAATCCAGCGATGGCCGGCTAAGTCCTGGGCGTTGTACTGCCGCTCGCCGTAGCGATGCGTGACAGGAGGCCCCGACACGTTGGCGCCGTTGCGCACCGCCGCAGCGTAGTGAGCATCGACGTCGGCGACCCGGACCATCACTGAGGCTATGCCCGTGGCGGGGGTTGCGCGAACAGCGACGATCGATCCGGAACCTACCGCGATTTGCACGCGGTGGTCGGCAATCCGCAATCTCTCGCGAAATCCGAATGCGGCGCATAGCCACGTAGCTGCTGCCGCGACATCCTGATACGGGATCTCGGGGATGACATCGCCGGGCGGCATGGATCGGTTCTGCATTTCGCTTCCTCGAGTGCGAGCTGACGCGTGTAGGCTGCATCCCTGCTTCCAAACAACACGCACGTAGTGATTAAATGCACGCCTGATCCTGAGCGCAAGACGCAGGCTACCAACCTCCCTCTACCGCAGCAAAGCGTTCCACACCAACGGGTACGTCGACATACTCTGCGCCCGGTACTGCGGCCGGAATCCAAACAGGACTACATGCCCCTTGCCGAGCTTCACATCGACCATCGCTGCCTTTCCGTTAATGTGCTCGGCGCCCAGCAGCCAACCCGACAGAAGCGGATCACCCTGCGCCGGATACCGCGCGACGATCGTTGCGCGCGATGGATCCGTGATCTCGAACGCAGGCCCCGATTCGAACCATACGGCCGGTTCCGGCGCAGTCATCCCAGTAGTTAACGGATTCGATCTGTCGAACTCGGCGCGGAACATGGAACCGGGTGCGTAGAAATCGCTCGGCTTCAATCCCGCGAGCACGTTCTTTACCGGAAGCGACAGCGCGTCGATCGCGTAGTTGCTCGCCTCGTTGAATGCGACGAGCGTTCCGCCGCCATCTACGAAAGCCGCGAGCTGCTTCGCACCGTCGTCGCCAAGGCCGCCCTTGAGGGAGTCCGGATAGGCGCCGCGCGCGCCGCCGGCGATCTGTCGCGCGTTCTGATCCGGCAACACGATCGCGTCGAAGCGCGCGCCGAGATTACCCGCGCGAATGTCCTTTGACGTGATTACCGTGAACGGGATGTGATACTGGTCGAACACCCAGCGGGTCCATCCCTCGTCCATCGATGGCGCCCAGTTCCGGAAGATCGCGATGCGCCGCGATGGGTTATTGGTGAGGCCCGTCGCGATCCATGGCGTCGGGGGGACGGATGCGAGCATGGTGGATGCAACCGGAACCGAGTCGCGCACGAAGGACACGTCGAATCCGTACAACAACGGCAACGTGTGCGCCGTCACGTCGTACGGTCGCTTGGGCGGCCCGCCCGGATATTCGTGCAGGTTGGGATAGTGTTGTGCTTCGAGCAACGTCTTCGCGAATGCGCCGTACGGTTGCGCGGTGTAGATGACGTATGATCCCGCTGGGTCTTGCCGGCCGTCTGCGTTGAAGGCCGCAGTCGCGCGACGCACCTCCACCTGACCGCGCTGAAGTATCCGTATCGCTGCATTGATCGCGGTGTCGCGCGCAGGCGTTTCCGGAATGACGATTGTCGCGGGCCAGTTAGATCGCCCGGGCGCGCGGTTGCCCAACACTGCATTGTGCTCGACCTGCGAATAGCTGCGCAACCATTCGGCGCGGTCGATCGCGGCCTGTGTGAGAAGCGCCATGGTCGCGCCGGTCTGGTATCGAACGATGTCGCCGATGGTCCATCTGCCGCCGGGCCACGTCGTGAGGAAATCGACGCCGGTAACTTTTGGATCGACGTTGTAGCCAGGACGCAGCGAATCGAACGCTACCGTGATCGGCGAAGCGAGCGACGCGCTCGCGGTTTCCGTGAGTATGCGTATCGCACCGTGATAGTGCTGGAACGCACGCGCCGGTGTCCACGCGTCGTACGACGTATTGTTCGCGATTCCGGTGAAGCCGTCCGCCGTCATTCGCCATGTCATCGACTTGCCCATCTGCGCAACGCCCGCGATGAGAATGGGATCGATGTTGGGTTCGATAGGATCCATGTACGGCGGGATGAAGATCCGCGTACCGTTGGAGCCCTGTTGGTGGATGTCGTTGACGATCGCGGGGTGCCACTGGTTGTACAGCGAGTCGATGACCATCTGCGTCTCGACCTGCGTGAAGGCGTACCAGTCGCGGTTGTTGTCGTGGCCAGTGTAATAGTGGTACAGCACCGGTGGCCCGGTTCCTTCCCAGGGTTTGCCGAGCGAGCTGCGGTACCAGTCGCCGACGATGTCGACACCGTCGGGGTTGAGGGACGGCACGAGGATGACGATCGTGTTCCGACGAACCGCGCGCGTCGCGTCGTCTTCACCCGCGACAAGCTGGTGCGCGAGCGTGAGCGGGGTGAGGATGCCGCCGACCTCGGTGGAGTGAATGCTGGAGGTGACAAGCACGACGAGCTTTCCGTCGCGCTGGACCTGCGAGACTCTGCCGTCGGTCGTGAGGCGCGGGTCTGACAACAGTCGCTGCAGATCGCGGTACCGGGGCAGATTGGCAATGGTCGCGTCGTCGCTAATGAAGGCTGCGAGGAACGGCCGGCCCAGCGTAGTCTTCCCGAGAGTCTGGACCTTGATCCTGGGTGAGGCCTTCTCGAGCGCATGAAAATACGCCACGACCTGCGTCCATTCCGGAAGCTTTCTATCGGTGCCGGGCACGAATCCGATGACCGACTCAGGCGTCGGAACCACCCTCCCAGCTAGCTGTGCCGTGCCAGTCGCGGGAGTGCCGGAAGCGGCGATCGTGACGGCGGCCAGCGCCCAAAGCAGACGTGTGCGCACTGTTGAAACTGCTCCTGTAGAATAGGTAGCGAAATCTGGTACGAACGTGGCGCTCACGCAGTCGGACGCGTGTCTTCAGCCACCGGACCAGCGCCCATTGCGACTGTTACTTTGACTGTTTATACATTACAAGTGAATAATATTACGGTTGGCGTTCTCGGCGCCTCGGGGTACGCCGGCCGTGAGCTGTGTGAGCTGGTCGCTCGGCATCCTGCTCTGGATCTGGTCTTTGCATCCGCGAATTTCCGGGCAGGCGAATCGATTTCGGTATTCGGACGGTCGTTCGAGATGATAACACCGGAGCAGGCGCCGTTCGGGAAAGTGGATCTCGTACTCTCTGCGCTGCCGCACGGCGTTTCCGGGCAGTGGGTCCGGACGGCGGCCGCTGCCGGTGCTGCAGTCGTGGACCTTTCTGCGGACTACCGGCCGGGAAATGGTGCGGCGCCAGATGTGCTCGGATGCGTGCCGTACGGCCTCACAGAACTCAAGCGCGACGAGGTCCGCAACGCGCGCGTCGTCGCCAATCCGGGCTGCTATCCAACGGCAATACTCATCGCACTCGCGCCGCTGTTGCGCCACTCGCTCATCATGCCAGGCGCCACGATAAACGTCAGCGCCGCGAGCGGCGTCACGGGCGCGGGCTCTGCGCCCAAGCCTCAGCTCATGTTCGCAGAGATCGCGGAGGACTTCCGCGCATACGCAGTGGGCAATCAACACCGGCACATAAACGAGATGCGCGCGACGATCTCCGAGCTCGGCGCCGACGCTGACATTCTGTTTACGCCGCATCTGCTTCCGGTCGCGCGCGGAATCCTCGCCACGATCACAGTGCCCGTCACGGAGGAGATCTCAAATCCTCTGTCGCTCTGGCACGAGATGTACGACAGCGAGCCATTCGTCGAAGTTACCGACACTATGCCGGCGCTGCGCGACGTGGTGCGCCGCAACGTGGTGCGCGTGACAGCGATGCACGCGTCCAGCGTGCGAACTCCGACGCTCATCGTGATCGCCGCGATCGACAACCTCGTGAAGGGCGCAGCAGGGCAGGCGATCCAGAATGCAAACGTCATGCTGGGACTCCCCGAAACCATGGGTCTCCCCGCCTGATGGAATCCATGAAGCGCGTGATCAAGCTCGGCGGACGCGCACAATCCGCAGACACGCTCGCCGCCGCCATCGCCGCTGCATGGCGGGCGAATCCAGCGCTGTGCATCGTGCACGGCGGGGGTGACGAGATATCGGCGCTGCAGCGCACGCTGGGCGGCGAGCCCCGCTTTGCCGGCGGACGCCGTATCACCACGGCGAAAGATCTCGACATCATTCGCATGGTTCTCTCGGGGCTTGTCAACAAGCGGCTGGTATCGCAGCTCAACGCTGCAGGCGCGCCGGCGATCGGAATCTCCGGCGAGGATGCGTCGCTCATAGCAGCGCAGCCGCTGGGGATCGCCGAGTTCGGGCATGTCGGAATGCCGGTCAGCATAAACACGACACTGATCGAGACGCTGTGGCTCGCGGGTCTGCTACCTGTGATCTCGCCGCTTGGCGCGAACGCCGAGACGCCCGGTACTGCTCTCAACGTGAACGGCGACGATGCTGCGGCCGCGATCGCGGTCGCACTTGGCGCAGATGAGCTGCTGCTCGTCGCCGATGTCGAAGGGGTGCTGGACGCTTCGGGAAGGCTGATCTCGCAGCTGGACGCGGACGACGCGCGCGCGCTCATCGCGGCGGGTATAGCGCTTGGCGGAATGGCAGCAAAGCTGGAAGCGGCACACGCCGCGCTCGTCGGCGGAGTGCGCTCCGTGCGCATCGCAGATATCAGTGCGCTCGGCGATTCCGAGCGCGGGACATTCATAACACCCGCAACGGTAGGCGCAAAGTGACGACAATGACCTTGCCAGTGCTGCAGGTATCCGACACCGTGGCAACTCCGGTGCAACCTGCACAACCTGCACCGGCGCAATCAGCGATACTCGGCACATACAAGCGCCCGCCTGCGGAAATGGTTCGCGGCGATGGTATGTATCTCTACGACGCCAACGGGAAGGCGTACCTGGACTTCGCGAGCGGAATCGCCGTTAACGCGTTCGGATACAACGATGCGGGGATTGCGAACGCGATCCAGGGTGCGCTGCAGGCGGGACTCATCCACACGTCCAATCTGTTCCGTACCCGGCCGGGTGAGGAGCTGGCGCAGTTTCTCGTCGAGCATTCGTTCGCATCGTCCGCGTTCTTCTGCAACTCCGGCGCGGAGGCGAACGAGGGCGCATTCAAGTTCGCGCGCAAGCTCGGACGCAGCATCTCAACCCAGAAAACCGGCATCATCTCGTTGCGGGGCGCGTTCCACGGGCGGCTGTTCGCGACGCTCGCAGCGACCGATCGTGCGACGTACCAGGCTCCGTTCATGCCGCTCGCTCCCGGCGTTTCGATCTCCGAGCGCACGATCGAGGATCTGGATGCCGTTCTTGATGCGCGCACGGTCGCGGCGGTGATCGTGGAGCCGGTGCAGGGCGAGGGCGGAGTGCGCGTGATCGATCGTGGACTGCTCGCCGAACTCCGCGCAATGACGCACGAGCGTCGGATCGCGTTGATATTCGATGAGATCCAGAGTGGGTTGGGTCGCACAGGAACGTTGTTCGCGTACGAGCAGACCGGCGTCGTGCCGGACATGGTAACGCTCGCGAAGCCACTCGCCGGTGGGCTGCCCATGGGAGCGGTACTCATGACCGAGCAGGTTGCATCGGTGATGGCGCCAGGTGATCACGGCACCACGTTCGGAGGCGGGCCACTTGTCGCGAGCGTTGCGCTGCACGTAGTGAAGCGTATCGCCGAGCCGTCGCTGCTGGAGCAGGTTCGCGAGAACGGCGCGTGGATGGGAGAAGGGCTGCGCGCGATCATGCGGCGCACGGGGCGCGCGCGCGCGGTGCGTGGGATCGGACTGATGTGGGGCATGGACGTTGTCGAGCCCGCATCGGGAGTAGTCGCGCGCGCGATGGATGCCGGCTTGCTCATCCTGTCCGCAGGCGAGTACACGCTGCGCATTCTTCCCCCGCTCGTAATGACGCGCGACGATCTGAGGGAAGGGCTGGAGTGCCTGGAAGAAGTTCTCCGATGAGCCGGGCGCAGGATACGTTGCAACGAGTACTGCGTGGTACGCGCGGTACCGGAGGCTGTAGCCGTAGCGGCGTAGTTCCTGACGTGGTAGCGTAATCGCCGCGTAATCTCTCCGCCGTCAGCGCAGAACGAACCCACGTCATTCCCGCGAAAGCGGGAATCTCTTACTAATGCGACCCGCTCCGAGGGGGATTCCCGCTTTCGCGGGAATGACGATGGCAGGGGGAATGACGAGCGCGTGTCAGCCGTCGTGCGCAATCGTTTCGAGCTCTTCCCATCGTTGCATCATCTCGATGACTTCGGCTCCAAGTGAATCAAGGCGCGACCTTGCGGCACTGACTGCGGCGCCATCGCGCAGGAATGTCGGATCGGCAAGCGAAGCGTAGATGCCGTCGCGCTCACGCTCGCGCTCGTCAATCTGTTGGGGAAGCGAATCGAGCTCGCCCTTTTCCTTGAACGTGAGTCGACGCTTGCGGGGCGCAGCTGCCGTCGTCGTTGAACGCTTCTGCGCCGAAGATATCGTGGAAGTGACACTGGAATTGCTGCTGGCAGAATTGCGCAATTCGCTCGCTCGATGCGGCGAAGTCTGTGGCCGCTGCCGCACCCAGTCGGTGTAGCCGCCTGCATACTCGCCGATCTGTCCGTCGCCCTGGAACACGAGGGTGCTCGTTACCACGTTATCAACGAACTGGCGGTCGTGGCTCACGACGAGCAGCGTGCCCCTGAACTCCAGGAGAAGTTCCTCCAGCAGGTCCAGCGTCTCGATGTCGAGATCGTTGGTGGGCTCGTCGAGCACCAGCAGGTTGAATGGGCGCGTAAACAGTCGTGCGAGGAGCAGCCGGTTGCGTTCGCCGCCGGACAGCGCACGAACAGGAGCGCGTGATCGGTCGGGCGTGAAGAGAAAATCTTCGAGGTATCCGAGCACGTGCTTGCGGGTGCCACCGATCTCGATGAATTCTGCGCCGTCGGCGGCGCTGTCGAACACGCTGCGTTCGGGGTCCAGCTGCTCGCGCATCTGGTCGAAATACGCGATCTCCAGTCCGGTTCCGATCCGGATCGTTCCGGAATCCGGCGCAAGCTCGCCAAGCAGGAGGCGGAGAAGTGTGGTCTTGCCCGACCCGTTGGGTCCGATGAGCCCCACGCGGTCGCCGCGCATTATCGTGGTGCTGAAATCCCTGATGATGGCGCGGTCACCTCGCGAGAAAGCAACGGCGCGCGCCTCTGCGACCAGGCGCCCCGAGCGTTCGGTGTCCTGGGCATGGAGCTTCGCGGTTCCTGTGCGCTCGCGGCGCGCGCTGCGCTCGACGCGCAGTGCCTCGAGATTGCGAACACGTCCCTCGTTGCGGGTACGTCTCGCCTGGATCCCCGTTCGAATCCATACCTCTTCCTTCGCGAGCTTCTTGTCGAACTCCGACCACTCGCGAGCTTCAGTCGCAAGCGCGGCTTCCTTGCGCTCGAGGTAGCCGTCGTAGTTCGCGCCCCAGTCTACAAGCCGGCCCCGATCGAGCTCGACTATGCGCGTTGCGACGCTACGCAGGAAGGCGCGGTCATGCGTAACGAGCAGCAGCGTGATAGCACGATCGATGAGAAAGCTCTCAATCCATTCGACGGAATCCACATCGAGGTGGTTGGTCGGCTCGTCGAGCAGCAACACGTCGGGTTCTGTAATCAGTGCACGCGCGAGCAACGTCTGGCGCTTGCGGCCGCCGGATGCCGACGCGAACGGCATGTCACCATCGAGGCCGAGATGGAACAGCACCGTCTCGACGCGAGTCTGCACCTGCCACGCATTCGCGGCGTCCAGTGCGTGATGTAGCCGGTCAAGCTCGCGGAGCGCCTCCGCGCCACCGATGGCCGCAACGCGATGACTCGCGTCGTGGTATCGCGCCAGCAAACGGCCGGTATCGCCGAGTCCGGTGGCGACGACGTCGAAGATGGAGCCGGTGATGCCGGAAGGAATTTCCTGGTCCAGGCGTGCGACGTTGATTGCCGTCTGCCGGACCACCTCGCCAGTGTCCGGTTGAATGTTGCCATCGAGGAGCTTCATGACGGTGCTCTTGCCGGTCCCGTTCCGTCCGAGCAGGCAGACGCGCTCGCCGCGGTCGATTCCGAATGCCGCTCGGTCGAGAACTGGCGGTCCTCCAAACGATACACTGACGTCGCGCAATCCCAACAAAGCCATCGTACTAAACTAAGAGAGGGAATCGCGCCCTCGGCATTCCCGCGTGCTCACATGGGCCGTGTCAGCATCGTGCGCTGTAGATTTCGCCCGGCTACCCGAACTCATCGCCCAAATTGACCCAAGTCGAGCTCTGGCCGGAACTCCCTACGATGCAACGTATTGCCCTTGCGCTGGCCATCGGGCTGTTCGTCGGGCTCGACCGGGAGCACCAGGGGAAGGAAGCTGGGCTGCGCACGTTCGCACTCGTGGCTTTGATGGGTTGCGTAGCGGCCCTGGTGGGCGACAACTTCGCCATTCTGGGTGTTGCCCTTACCGGCGTGCTCGTGCTCATCCTGAACGTACAGACAATTCGAAAGGGAGCAGGCTCACAGCTGACAACCTCGGTGGCACTGCTCGTCGCTGCGCTCGCGGGAGTGATGGCCGGGTTGGGACAGACCTTGCTTCCCGCATCAATCGGCATCGTCGTCGCCGCGGTGCTTGCGTGGAAGAAACCACTCCACGAATTCAGCCTCGGCCTCACCGACTCGGAGCTCAGGTCGGCGATCCTGCTCGCCATTCTGGCGTTCGTGATCTATCCGCTGCTTCCCGTTGGATTTGTCGATCCGTGGAATCTGATCGACCTGCGCGCTGCGTGGCTGATCGTGATTCTCATCGCCGGTATCGGGTTCGTGAACTACATCCTCCTGCGCAAGTACGGCGAAAAGGGGATCGAGGTCGCCGGATTTCTGGGCGGCGTGGTCAACGCGACACTGACTACGGCGGAGATAGCGACGCTGGATCGCGTGAGCGGCGCAGGCGTCTCCGACGTCGCGTACGTCGGAATCATGCTTGCCACAATAGCATCGGTGTTGCGCAACGCTGTGCTTCTCGCCGTGCTCGCGCTATCAGTGCTCGTTTCGGGGATGCTCGCTTTCGTGATGATGTCGGTTGGTGGAGCACTGCTGCTGCTGCAGAGATACATGGGCGCGCAGCCCCGTCCGGCGGAGCCTTCGGACAAACCCTTGCTCAAACTGTCATCGCCATTCTCGATAACATCGGCGCTCAAGTACGGTGTGCTGTTCCTCTGTATTCAGATAGCGGGCGAGCTGGCGCAGCGGGTCACAGGGCGGGCAGGCTTCTACGTCGTGAGCATGCTGGGCGGCTTCGTGTCGAGCGCGAGCGCGGTCGCGTCAGCTGCATTGCTTGCCGCACACGGCACAATCACACCGCAGGTGGCGGCGGTCGGTGCGGTCCTCGCGACCGTTGTGAGCATACTGTTCAACATCACTTTCGTGGCGCGCATCTCCAACGATATGGGGCTGACGAGACGCGTCGGATGGCGAATGGGAGTCATCGCTTTCCTGGGAGTCGTTGGCGCGCTGCTGCAGAGCGTGCTGATCAGCGCGAATCGCAGTTTCTGAGCGCGTAGTCCGCACGGAAGTGATGAGCTCCTTTTCGTTCCGCACTTCGCACGCGGCCGGTTCCGCGCGACTCGGCTGGTTCGAGACGCCACATGGAGTCGTCGAGACTCCGGCCTTCATGCCCGTGGGCACGCATGGCGTGGTGCGCGGGTTGTCGATGGACGAGGTCGCGGCCGCGGGCGCACAGATGGTTCTGTCGAACGCATACCATCTATACCTGCGACCCGGCGACATGATGGTGCGCGCGCTGGGTGGGTTGCACGCGTTCACGCGCTGGAAAGGGCCGATGCTCACGGACTCGGGCGGGTTCCAGGTCTTCTCTCTTTCCAAGCTGCGCACAGTGAGCGAAGACGGCGTCGAGTTCCGGAGCCACATCGACGGCTCCGCGCACGAATACACGCCGGAAAGCGTTATGCGAATCGAGCGCAACATCGGTGCAGACGTGATCATGCAGCTCGACGAGCTGATTCCGGGGCAGAGCGATGCGTCATCAGCGCGCGCCGCGATGGAGCGCAGCCTCCGTTGGCTTGAGCGATGCCTGATTGAGTTCAATCGTATAACGCGCGATGGGCGCGCCGCGGCACCGGACTTCGTGGTTCCAGATGGCGCGCCGGCCCTCGCCACACACGACGCGGCACGCGACACGATTGCCCCCGATCAGGCGCTCTTCCCAATCGTTCAGGGTGGGACCCACGCTGAATTGCGGAGGGCATCGGTGGCTGGAATACTCGCGTGCGGCGAATGGCGCGGGACAGCGATAGGTGGCCTCTCGGTGGGGGAGACGAAGGAGTTGACGTACGAGACGATCGACGTCTGCGATTCCGTTCTTCCGCGCGATCGGCCACGCTATCTCATGGGAGTCGGGTTTCCCGACGATCTGATAGAGGGGGTCCGTCGCGGAGTCGATCTGTTCGATTGTGTCGCCCCAACACGCATTGGCCGCGACGGTACCGCCTTCACGCCGTTCGGAAAGCTGCAAATTCGTCAGAGCAGCAACCGCAGCGATCGCCGCCCGGTCGTCGAGGGGTGCGACTGCGAGTGTTGCACGAAGTACGATCGCGCTTACGTGCGCCACCTGTTTGCCTGCGACGAGATGTTCGGCAAGCGGCTGCTTGCGCTGCACAACGTCGCGTTTCTAATCTCGATAATGCGCGACGCACGGACGGCCCTCCGCGAGGGGACGTTTGCGACCTGGAGTGAGAGCTGGCTCCAGCAGTACCGCGGTGACTGACCGGGCGCGCGCCGCCGGCGATCTTGCGGACGAAGCGATCGACGGCGATGTTGAGTGCAAAGCCCATGCGGTGAGCGAAGCAAGAATGGAATACACACAACGGATGACAGAAAGACAGCCCGGGCGCACAAAGTGGGGCTCGTTGAGGCTCGCGTACGCGGTGTCCCTTGTCGCGTGTATCGCCAGCAGCAAGGCGGCTGCGCAGAAGAACGTTACCGAATCAAGACCCGCGCCCGCACCGGCCGCGTGGGTTGGTCTGATCGGAGAGTACGGGAATGACAGCCGGCTTCTCGTATCCGAGCGTGGCGGCGCGTTGAGCGTCACCGTGCAGTGGCTACAACCGGAGGCGCTACGCGAGGCATCCGCCAATGTCTTCGACTGGCCGCATGCGGGTCTGTACGATGGATCGCGCGTGGTATTCACGCGAGATGCGAGAGGTGTTGCGAGTCAGCTGTCGGTTGGTGGCATCGCGTTTGTCAACCGGCGCGTCGGTCCCGAGTCGGGTACCCAACTGCGCATCACTCCTGTACGCCCTGTTGAAGAGCTCAGGACCGCTGCACTTGGGGCGAAACCGCCCGCCGAGCCAGCAACGTCCCGCGCACCGGATCTCGTGGAGCTGACCCGGCTCGATACCACGATAAGGCTCGAGATTCGCTACGCCACGGCGAACAACTTTCTTGGCAGTCGCATGTACACGGAAGCGCGCGCTTTCATGCAGCGACCGGCAGCTGAGGCGTTGGTACGCGTGAGCCGGCAGCTTCACGCGCGTGGATACGGGCTGCTGGTGCACGATGCGTATCGGCCATGGTACGTGACGAAGATATTCTGGGACGCGACCCCCGCGGACAAGAAGTGGCTCGTCGCCAATCCGGCAGGTGGCTCGAAGCACAACCGGGGCTGCGCGGTGGATCTCACACTCTACGATCTCGCGACCGGCCGGACTGTCGATATGGTCAGCACGTACGACGAGAGCACCGATCGCGCGTACGCCGAGTATCCGGGCGGTACGTCGCTGCAGCGATGGCATCGCGCGCTTCTGCGACGTGCAATGGAATCGGAAGGCTTCACCGCCAACCCTCAGGAGTGGTGGCACTTCGACTACAGGGACTGGCAGCAGTATCCGATCATGAACATACCGTTCGAGCGGCTCGACATGGACCCGCACGCGGGTCGATGAATTCAATTACCAGCGCGCCGTTCGGCACCGCGAGCGACGGTACCGATGTAACGCTTTACACGCTCACAACCGCGACCGGAATCGAAGCGCGCGTGATGAGCTACGGCGGCATCATCGTGTCGCTTCGGGTTCCGGACCGTGCGGGCGTGCTGGGCGACGTAGTGCTCGGCTTTGATTCGCTCCAGCCGTATCTCACGGAGTCGCCGTACTTCGGTGCGCTGATAGGGCGCTATGCCAACAGAATCGCCGGCGGCCGGTTTACGCTCGACGGCGCGGTGTACGAGCTCCCGAAGAACGACGGTCCCAACAGTCTTCACGGCGGCACCAGGGGATTTGACAAGTTCGTATGGAACGCGCGTCGGTTCCAGCTGGGCGACCGGGTCGGCGTGACGCTTACGCGCACGAGTCCCGACGGCGAGGACGGCTATCCCGGCGACCTCGCGGCAACGGTTACATACACGCTCACCGACGCCGGCGAGCTTGTTTTCGATTACAGCGCAACGACAGATCGGCCGACGCCGATCAACCTGACTCAGCACAGCTACTTCAACCTGGCCAACGGGGGAGCTGGCGACATCCTCGGTCACGTCGTCACGATCAATGCGGGTAGCTTCACACCGATAGATGCGACGCTTATTCCCACCGGCGAAATACGAGGCCTTGCAGGGACCCCGCTCGACTTCAGTGTACCCACCCCGATCGGTGCGCGCATCGGCCAGACCGACGAGCAGCTCGCGTTCGCCAAGGGTTACGATCACAACTTCGTGCTGCGCCATAACACCGTCCACGCTGCCGCGAACTTATCGGGCGGCGCTGCGTCCCGGCCCAAGCTCGCACTCGCCGCGGAAGTTTACGAGCCCGTAACGGGCCGCGTCATGACCGTGCACACCACCGAGCCCGGCATGCAGTTCTACTCGGGGAACTTTCTTGACGGGACCATCATCGGAAAGGGCGGTGTCGCATACGGACCCCGCTCCGGCTTCGCGATGGAGACGCAGCACTATCCCGATTCGCCAAACCAGCCGGACTTTCCCTCGACGATACTCCGACCGGGCGGCGAATACCGCTCGCGGTCGGTCTACACATTCAGCGTTCTCGCCGACTGAGAGCGAGGCCTTGTCATGGGCCGCTGCCCGGGGCTCTATCCAACGCCGCGCCAGCGGCGTAACATCTACCAACCTCAGAGGAGTTGAACAGCGTGCCCGCGTCGATACCAGCAGTGGACACCGTCGAGTCGGTGCGTGATGACGTCATCGGATGGCGACGGCATTTGCACCAGCATCCCGAGCGCTCGTTCCACGAACAACGAACGGCGCAGTTCATCGCTGACACGCTCGAAGGGTTTGGCGGTCTCAAGATCTCGCGCCCCACGCCGACGAGTGTCCTCGCGCGGCTGACCGGCGGGCGCCCCGGGCCCGTGCTTGCGATCCGCGCCGACATCGACGCATTGCCGATCGACGAGCGCAACACGCACGACTTCATCTCGCGTACTCCCGGTGTCATGCATGCGTGCGGGCACGATGGGCACACGGCGATGCTACTCGGGGCCGCGAAGGTGCTGGCGAGCCAAAGGGAAGCGCTTACCGGCGAGGTGAGATTCGTCTTTCAGCATGCGGAGGAGCTGTTTCCTGGGGGCGCCGAGGAGCTCGTGCGCGCGGGCGTGATGGACGACGTGGACATAGTTATCGGTGCGCATCTGTGGACCCCGCTGTCGGTCGGGAAGGTAGCCGTGAAATCGGGCGCATTGATGGCCGCGCCCGATATCATTCGAATAACGATCACCGGCAGCGGAGGACACGCCGCACTTCCGCACCAGACCGTCGATCCGATCGCTGTGGCCGCGCAGGTGGTCACCAACCTGCAGCATGTGGTGGCGCGGAACGTGGACCCACTGCAGCCAGCCGTCGTCTCCTTAACGCGCATAGCAGGAGGCACGACGCACAATGTGATACCGGGCTCGGTTGAGATGGAAGGGACCGTCCGCACATTCGACGAATCATTGCGCGCCGAGATGCCGAAGACGATCGAGCGGATCATTGCCGGTGTTACCTCGGCGCATGGCGCGAGCTACACGTTCGCATACGAGCGCGGATATCGCCCGGTCGTGAACGACGTGCGCGCCAGCGATCTGTTGCGCCGCGCAGTCGTACGCGCGCTAGGCGAGGGATATCTGACCGAAGCGATGCCAACAATGGGCGGCGAGGATTTTTCGGCGTACCAGCAGCGCGCTCCTGGCGCATTCTTCTTCATCGGCGCGCGATGCGAAGAGCGAGGCATAGTTCAGCCGCACCATCACGAATGCTTCGACATCGATGAGCGCGCGCTCGACTACGGTACGCGAATATTCGTGGCAGCCGCGACCGAGATGCTTGCCAAGCCCGAGTCATGAAGCGGCGTCACTGGCTTGCGGTGCTGCCGGTGCTCGGAATGCTCGGCGGCATTCCGTTCGCGAACCGGGTCGAGCCGTACGTGTTCGGCATGCCGTTCTTGCTGGCGTGGATTGTCTGCTGGGTCGTCGCGATGTCGCTGATACTTGCGTTGATCTTTGTGCTGGACAGCGCTGCAGAACGGAGCAAGTCTGCGGTTACGCCAGTAGGAGCTGAACCGGATCTGAAGGCGTGACACCAGCGCTCGGCGTCATCATCGCCGTGTTCGTAGTCGCGATCCTGCTGGGGCTCGCGGCGCGCAGGGGGCAGGTGATGAGCCTTGAGGAATGGAGCGTCGGTGGTCGCGGGTTTGGATCGGTCTTCGTCTTTCTGCTGATGGCGGGCGAGATCTACACGACGTTCACCTTCCTTGGCGGAAGCGGCTGGGCGTACGGCAAGGGTGCGCCCGCGTTCTACATACTCTGCTACGGTCCCATTGCGTACGTCGGATCGTATTTCCTGCTGCCCATTATCTGGCGCTACGCGCAGGGGCGGCGACTGGTGTCGCAAGCAGATTTTTTCGCTTCGAAGTACGACAGCCCCGCGCTCGGCGTCGTCGTCGCGGTGGTGAGCGTCATCGCGCTCATACCCTACCTCGTGCTCCAGCTTCGAGGGCTCGGTATTATCGTGTCGGAGTCGTCGGACGGTGTCATCACTCAGCCCGTTGCGATATGGACTTCAAGCATTGCGCTCGTCGGATACGTCGTCGTCTCCGGAGTGCGCGGCTCCGCCTGGACGTCAGCGCTCAAGGATTTCATGATCCTCGCTGCGGCTGTCGGAATCGGTGTCTACCTGCCATTCCACTACTTTGGCGGATATAGCGAGATGTTCCAGGCGGTGCAGCAGGCGAAGCCCGGCACGCTGACACTGCCGGCTTCGGGAATGAGCCCGGCGTGGTTCATATCCACGGTGCTGCTCACGGCGAGCGGGTTCTACATGTGGCCGCAGTTCTTCGCCGGTGTCTATACCGCGCGAAGCGAGAGCGTCTTCCGAAAAAACGCAGTCGTGTTGCCACTGTACCAGCTGGTGGTCCTGTTCGTTTTCTTCACCGGCTTTGCCGCAGTGCTGGTGGTGCCGGGTCTCAAGGGCACCGATGCTGATCTGTCGCTGCTGCGGATCGTCAAGCACAGTTTTGGCCCGTGGGTGGTCGGGCTCGTCGGCGGTGCTGGGTTGTTGACCGCGCTTGTTCCCGGTTCGATGATCCTGATTACGGCGGGCACAATCCTGTCGCAGAACGTGTATCGCGTGATGTCGCCGAAGGTGTCCGATCGTACGGTTGCGCTTGTGGCACGCAGCCTGGTTCCCGTGCTCGCGCTGATTTGCGTGGTGCTTGCATTGCGCGGCGGCCAATCGCTGGTCGTGCTTCTGCTGATGGGGTACAGCTTCGTGACGCAACTCTTTCCGGCACTTATCCTGAGTCTTGGCGAGCGGCAGCGTGTGAGCTCTTCCAGCGCGATCGCCGGCACCGTCGCGGGGGCGTTGGCGGTGTTGTTCCTGACCGTGACCGGGTCCACCGTTGCGACGTTGATACCGCAAGCGCCTCAGATGGTGAAGGACCTGAACGTGGGCTTCCTCGCACTCGGCCTCAACGTGGTGGTCCTGGCTCTCGTCGCGGCTGTCACCAAGGTGCGTGTTCCCATCGAAGTCGCGGGCGCGCTACCCTGAGCGACGCTCCGGAGGGTGCCGGCAACGTCCGCGCCGCCGCCACCGTATCATATGTATCGTCGCCGCAGTATCCGCCGCTCGGGCTGGCAGCCCCGAGACGATCACCGTTCCCGCATGCGCCTTCCACTCACAGGCATTCGATGAGACAGAACACAGCAGCCACTTCCGGACGCGTCATCGCGCGTGCCGCCGCAGCCCTTCTCGGAGCTGGCGTGATGTCCGCGCTATTCAGCGCTCCGCTTCACGCCCAGACCGGGCATGCCCTCGGCGTGGACACCACGAACTTCGACCGGTCGGTCCGTCCCCAGGACGATCTCTTCCGATTCGTAAACGGCGGCTGGATCGCGCGGACCGAGATTCCATCGGACGCCTCGAGCTGGGGCGCATTCAACGAGCTGCGCGAGAAGAGCCGCACCGCGCTTCACGGCATTCTCGAGCAGGCGGCATCATCGAAAGCGCCCGCTGGCAGCGAGCACCGCAAGGTGGGTGACCTGTACGCGAGCTATATGGATACCGCGCGCGTAGAGGCACTCGGACTCAAGCCGCTTCAACCCGAGCTGCGCTATGTTGCCGGTCTCAGGAGCAACGATCAGCTTCCCGCCGCCTTCGCATACCTTGCCCGACTCGAAGTGCAGGGGCCATTCGGCGTCGGCGTCGGCCAGGACCAGAAGCAGTCCAACGTCAACATCGTCACTGTAAACCAGTCAGGCATCGGAATGCCGGACCGCGACTACTATCTCGCGCCCGACGCGAAGATGGCCGCGGTGCGTGATGCGTACAAGACGTACATCACTCAGCTTCTCACTCTCGCGAACCAGCCTGATCCATCAGGGTCCGCGTCGCGGATCATCGCGCTCGAGACTTCGATAGCGAAGGCTCAGTGGGATCGCGCGCGCGGTCGAGACCGGAACGCGACCTACAACAAGATGACGGTCGGGCAGCTCGCCGAGATGACTCCCGCTTACGATTGGCACAAGTACCTTGCGTCCGCAGGGCTCGGTAGCGCGGCCGACGTCGTAGTTCGGCAGCCGGACTACGTGACCGCTGTAAACGACATCATCAGGAACACGCCCATCTCCACGTGGCGCGAGTACATGACGTTCAAGTTGCTCGACACGTATTCCGGTCAGCTTCCAACAGCATATCAGAACGCGCGATTCGAGTTCCGCGGCAAGACGCTATCCGGCTCGCAGGTGCAGACCGTACGATGGAAGCGTGCTGTGGATGGGACCGAGCGAATACTTGGCGAGCCCGCAGGCAAGCTCTACGTCGAGCAGTATTTCAAGCCCGAAGCGAAGGCGCGCATGGACGCGATGGTGCACAACCTCCGTCTCGCGTATCAGGCGGGAATCGACAGCCTGGAGTGGATGAGCCCGGAGACCAAGACTCAAGCCAAGGCCAAGCTCGCCAAGTTCACGGTGAAAATCGGATATCCCGATCACTATCGCGACTACTCGGGCCTCGTGATCAAGCGTAACGATCTGCTGGGCAACGCGATGCGCGCTGCGGCCTTCCAGAACGCCGACATGACCAGCCGGCTCGGCAAGCCCGTCGAGCGCTGGCGCTGGGGGATGACACCGCAGACAGTCAACGCCTACTACAACGCCTCGAACAACGAGATCGTCTTTCCGGCCGCGATACTGCAGCCACCGTTCTTTGACGTGAACGCAGACGACGCCGTCAATTACGGCGCGATCGGCGCAGTCATAGGCCACGAGATCGGGCACGGATTCGACGATCAGGGACGCAAGTCCGACGGCGACGGCAACCTGCGCGACTGGTGGACTGCGAGCGATGCGAAGGCGTTCGACGCACGCACCACGCGCCTCGGGGCGCAGTACGATGCGATAGTACCGATCGACTCGATTCACATCAACGGACGACTCACGATGGGCGAGAACATCGGCGACCTCAGTGGTCTCGCGCAGGCATACCGCGCGTATCACATATCGCTGGGCGGCAAGCCCGCGCCGGTCATCGACGGATTCACGGGCGATCAGCGCTTCTTCATGGGCTTTGCGCAGATCTGGCGCACCAAGTATCGCGACGCCTCGTTGCGCCAGCAACTGCTGTCCGATCCGCACTCGCCCGGGATGTACAGGGCGTTCGTTCCGCTCGTCAACAACGATGCGTTCGATGCGGCGTTCAACGTGCAGGCCGGGGACAGGATGTATCTGGCGCCCGCAGATCGTGTGAAGATCTGGTAGCTGGCGATTCCCAGGAGCGGCTGATGCGCGTGGGCTGTCGCCTCAGGCGCCTTAGGCGCCTCAGCCGCTCGTGACGAACGCGCCATAGCCGGATAGAACGGGGCGAGCGCCGCCCGTCGTCCAGTAGGCGCTACCGCGACGGCACGCCGGATGCATTTCACGTCCTCCATGCCTTCCTTGAAGTCCCCGATCGGTCGCCGTGCGCAGCCGGACCGTCGGCCGCTTGTCCTCACGTCGCTCTGCTCCGCGATGGGCTTCCTCGCGCTTACCGCGGCCGTGGAGCGAGGTTGGACGAAGGGGGTGAATCGGGAGGTACGCTCGTGGGTACGTCCGCGGCAACGCAAGGGGATGACGAGGGCGGCCGACGCCGGTACCAACGCGGCTGCTCCCTATGTGCATCCCGTGATAGCGCTCGCCCTCGGCGCGGCTGCGACGCGTCGCACCGGGCGATTGGCCTACCCGATTCCACTGGCTTCGCTAGGCGCCACGATAATCGACAAGTCCGTGCGCACTGTAGTACACCAGTTGCGGCCACCCGAGTCGCCGAAGCACCATGGTCTCGATCGGTTCGCGTTCCCTAGCGGACATACCTGCGCTACCACGGCGATAAGCCTGGCGTTCGCAGCGGAGGTTTGGGCGACGGCCTCGGAGCCACAGCGGCGCGCGGTGGCGGCTACGGGAGTGGCTGCAGCGTTAGGCATCGCGTGGACGCGACTGTATCTGGACGAACACTGGATTGACGACATCGTGGGAGGCTGGCTTGCGGGAATTTCTATTGGATCGATCGCCGCGGCGTCTCGATAGACCACGCGGGCCGCCGTGAGCTGGCGCCCACGCTGTATCGGCGTTGTAATGGCGCTATTCTGGTGCACGAATGGCGCCAACTATATCTTCAAGGAGATTCTATGACATTGCCCCGAAAGCAGCAACATCTTGGCGACCGGCCCACGCGCGAGGTCTACGACGCGCAGGGACGGTCGTGGGTCTTGGGCGAGGTCGGATCGCGCCAGAAGGATGGCACGTGCGAGGTTGCTCTGGTCGCTGAGGATGGCGATTTGATGCGCCGCTTCCCGGCCTTTCCGGGGAACTGGCACGAGCTGTCGGACGAGGCGCTTGTTCAGCTGGTGCAGAGCTCGCCGCGCCGCGCGCAGGAGGCGGCCGAGAAGATGGGCGGGAAGTCCCGCGGATCGGACCAATCTGCAGACCAGTCGTGTTCTCCTGGCAAGGACGACCCGGATGAACATTTGGGCGCCCCCGCCGAGACTTAGAGGCGCCGGCGACCGTCGAGGGGACCGGCAAAGCTCCTTCAGAGGGAGATGCTGTTAGGACGGCCCCGGGTCTCTGACCCGGGGCTTTGCATTTTCGGGCGGTGCTGACGACGCTCGCGAATGTCAAACGGCAGTATGACCCAGCTGTAGATTCGACCGAGCGCATCGACCGTCAGTGCGCGTCACACGCGGCGAGGCACGTTGGCTCTGATCAGTTGTCCGGAATGTGCTGCGATCGTGTCCGACAGGGCGATAAGCTGCCCCAAGTGCGGACACCCGATCACGTACGGTATTGGCCTCACATACGCCCGGGGCGAGCCGATCTCCGAGAAGTCAAAGTATACCGCGGCAGCACTCGCTCTTTTCTTCGGCACGATTGGCGGCCAGAGATTCTACCTGGGGCAGTGGCGCTCCGGGATCGCCTGCATCCTGTTTGCATGGACGTTGATCCCGACAATAATGGGATTTGCGGACGCTATTCGGTACGGCAGGATGAGCGAGCAGCAGTTCATGACGACGCTGATCGAGCGTGATCTGCTAAAGACCCCGGAGCCCGGCAGCGCGAGCGGTGCGATACACACCGATCTCAGATTGAGCGTAGAGAATGGCCGCGTGACGTGGGAGCAGGTGTACGATACGTTATCGACGGCGCAGGTGCATCCGCGCGAAATCGCGAGCTTCATGAGCGGAGGTCCGCTTCACAGTGTATCTGGCGAAGCGATGCTTCACGAGCTTATATCAAGCGGCCGCGTTCCCAGCGGCGCGCCGTAAGACATCGCTGGCGTGTAAAGAATACGGGGCTCGTATGGTACGCCCGAGCCCCGCATGATCGTATTGACTACAGGGTCGTATTACGGACGGCTTTCGGCGGAGAAGTCGTTGCTGCTCGTATTGGATGACGTCGTGTCCCGATGCTCGAGCTGACGCATCTCGTCACGATTGGAGAGGGCGCCGCGGTACTGTCGCTCGACGATTTTGTGAATATCAGCCGGCAGACTCTTCTTGAGCGCGTCCTCGTACACGTTCACCGCGTGATCCTCGCCGCGCTCGCACTCGGCGAGTATCGCGTGGTCGCTGCGACCGGTGACGGCAGCCTTGAGACCAATCCAGCCGCGATGTGCCGCGCCGGCGGCTGTCCCGCTCGTCTCCGGATCACCCCCGAGCTTGCGTACTTCACCGCTCAGCTCACCGACGGCGGTCTCGATGGCCTGCCCTCGCGCTCTGAACAATGTCTTGGCGCGCGCTTCGCCGACCGCGTCTGCAGCCGCTCGAAACCCTTTCACTCCGTCCTTGCATGTCTCGATGAGATCGTTCAGTACGCCGATGGTGTCGTCATTCGTGGAAGCCATTTGTACCTGCCTGAAGAGGGTCGATGCATCCGGCTCGTGCGTTTGGAAAGTGGGCCGGGAGCGGCTTTCAAGGCAGTAAGCGTGCCGACGGGTTGGTTTTGTGGCGGGCGCTAAGCGACACAAATCCGGCAGTGGAAATACGCCTCCCGATGAACGCCCTTATCAGCGGGTGGTTCGTTTCGTACTATTGGCGTCATCATGAGATTTGGACGGGCGAGAATTACTGAGGCAAGCTGGGAGGTAATCGTTCGCGAGCTCCTGGTTACGACCATCGGCGTGCTGATTGCGCTCGCGCTCAACTCGTGGTGGAGCGTGCGTCAGGACCATAAGCGGGAGCATGTGTACCTGGTTCAGCTTATCGCCGATGTCGATCGCTCCCTTGCGCCATCTAACCTGCCCAGCGCCATAGCGGTTGAAGAGCGCGCGACGCGCGCGACGGTGCAGCTGCTACGAGCGTATCGGCTGCCCACGCCACCGCCCGCGGACTCGATCGCGCGCTGGTTGTTCGACGCCGAGACGTTTTCGGCGTACACTCCGCTCACGGGAACTGCACGCGCGCTGTTGACCACGAGTGACATCGGCCTCATCCGGAACGACAGTGTACGAACGCTGATCGTCGCGATGGTCGCAGGGATTGACGACTTCGCCGCGCGCACCCATGATCACGCACTGAGATGGCAGGCCGAGTCAGCGGAGCTGGAGCAGTACACGGACTACATCGCATTGCGCGCG
The DNA here is from genome assembly GCA_030854055.1 of Gemmatimonadota bacterium. GTDB lineage: Bacteria > Gemmatimonadota > Gemmatimonadetes > Gemmatimonadales > Gemmatimonadaceae > Fen-1247. The sequence goes on from JALYTX010000082.1 coordinate 21,660, forward strand.
CGCGTGTTGGGCCCGGCAGTCTCAGACTCGACCGCCCGCTCTGATTCGAGCTATCCGATTGCCCCCGGCCCCCATCGAGAGCCGTTTCCGGTCACGGACTACCAAGCGCTCCTCAACAATCGCGGGGTGTATCGCGCTCTTGTGAAGATGAACACGGCGCACAGAAACACGCTCGATATCCTGCATACGGAACTGAGCGGGCTACGCGCCGTGAGGACAGTATTCGCTGCCGCGGCTTCGTAAGCCTTCGCCACGACTCACCGCGCGATCCAGAACGTCGCCTTCACCAGAAAGACGTTGGTTGGTGTTTCGCGAAAGATTGCGCCAACGTCTCGGCTGGCGCTGAAGTCGCCGCTTGGGACAAAACCGCTGCGCTGCTGTTGCCACACGAAGAACAGGGCTGAGCCCGGGCGATATTCCCAACGCATGACTGCGTCACCGCGGAGTGAACGCACGTTGAAGTCCGGATTGCCGACGCTGATCGCCGGAGCGGGGCCGGCACCATCAGGGTCCAGTGTGTAGGCCCCGGTGTTGTCGCGCGTGATGGTGCCGAAGTTCTGTCCGAAAACGCCGTACTTCTGGGTACCAGGTTCGAGCAGCTGCTTGAATTTGGCGTAGCGGCCGGACGAGACGAACGGCTGTGCGTACAACTGCAGACTCAGCTTCGGCGTGAATGTCCAACTGAGTCGCGTGTCCATCGAGAGCGTCTTCTGCTGGAGGCCCGCGAGTATGTACCTGGCACCATACGTCTCGGTCGCAAGCGGGTCGCTTGCCGTGGTCACGTACTGGATGGTGTTGAGCTCACTTGAGAAATTCGGTCCGAGGCTCAGCAGTACCGACGCACTCGGTCGTATCGTAAGCGTAGGTCCGAACGCGACGAGATCACCCCCCGCCACGTCGCCCGCGTAGGTGCCCTGCAACGACGCGGAGACCACGCGCCGAGTGTCGGATGTGCCGGAGGCCGAGATGGTCCAGGTCGACGGCTGCCGTCCACGTGGGCCGCCGCGTGTCAGGCGATCATCAACCGCGCTCGGATCGACTTCGACATTGAGATTCGCAGACGAGAGATTGCTGAACGTTCCGTTCGCGCTCGCGAACATGCTGTTCCAGATACGATCGCCGCCGAAGTTCCACGCGTTGTTGTCGCCGGCGAACACGCTCCACTGTCGGAACAAGCGCCCGGGGTCGTACGAGTTGTAGCCGATGCTCCCGGCAACGCTGCGATAATCCGTGCGCCCCTGAAAGCCCAGGTCGTTCACCTCGAAGCCGGGACTGGATTCCTTCAGGTCGAGCGAGCCCGTGACCGTGCCGCTCCGTCTCAGTGCCAGCTCGGCGATGTGTCCGTCGAGAGCAGTGCGAGTGCTGTCGTAGTGGAGGTATGTCGCATCTGGCCGCTGATAGTAGTGCGTGCTGGAGCGCTGCGTGGCTGCAATGACCGACGCGCTGCCAGCCACCGACGTACCGGCGGCGTAGCCTGCGAGGCCCCACGCGTGGTTGTCCCACTGGTGCTCGAAGTCCAGGCCGCCCATGTCTGCGCGCGAACGAAGGATACTCTGAAACGAAGTGTCGCTGAGACTGCGATTCGTCGTGGTGAACATTCCACCGATCACGGTGTTGCCGTCCCGGAAATCGCGCTGCACGCGCCCAACGGCATAGTTGCTGAGCGGTTCCACGGGAGCGGTCCCACGCACGCCGGCGGAGCTCAGGTACTGCGCATTCTCTTCGGCCGTGACCGCGTCAAGAAAACCGACGGTCCACGGCCCCGTCTTGCCGCTGATTTTTGCGGCGGAGAGGATGGTTGTCTGGTCCGGTGAGTCCACGTACTCGGTATTGTTCAGGACCCGCTGCGGCGCGCGCCCGATACGACGCGAGTAGAACAGTTGCTGAAAGTTGTATGATGGGCCGTACCTGATCTGGCCAAAATTGAATATGCCAGACCCCTCGATGAAAAACGGCCGCTTCTCGGGAAAGAAGGTCTCGTACGCCGTGAGATTTACAACAGCCGGATCGACTTCGACCTGACCGAAATCAGGGTTCACAGTTCCGGTAAGTGTCAGCCCGCCGGGCAGGCCATACTTGATGTCTCCGCCTACCGATGGCTTGGTATCATTGTGATGGTAGAACGGATCGCTTGCAGACCCGGGTGCACGTGTGAGCTTGGCGCTCACGTACGGCACGATCTCGAGCCGCTCGGGAACGGGTACGTTCACCAGTCCGACGAGATCACCAAAACGTGACACGTAACCCGCGTCTTTCTGCGTCCACGGTGCCCATGAATCGCGTTCGTTATTGCGCGCAATGTCGCGTTGCACCTGGATTCCCCAGTCGCGCGCAACATCGGGCGCCTCGCGCCCGAAGCGCAGTTGCGAAAACGGAATTCTGTACTCTGCGGTCCACCCGAGCGAGTCACGCGACGTAGCGACTTCCCAGACTGCGTCCCAGTTCAGATCCTCGTTGGTGTCGTTGAACTCGAGTGCATCCTTCTGTACACCAAGGGGATTGACCGCAAAGCGAAATGCGGTGCGCCGATCGTGATACGAATCGATTGTGACGTGCAGCCAGTCGGAGTAGATGCCCGTCGCGTCTCGGCGGGCAAGCTGTGCCGCGATGGAGTCGGGATGGGTATCGAACGCGCGGATGCCCACGTAGAGCGCGTCATTGTCGTACAGCACTCGGACTTCGGTGCGTTGCGTAGGCGCGGCGCCAGGCTCGGGATAGCTCTGCGTAAAGTGTGTATTTGGCTCCGCGTTGGCCCAGGCAGGCTCGTCCAGATGGCCGTCGATCTGAATTGTACCGGCCAGGCGCGCGGCATGCATCACTGGGGCCGCAGCAGCGAGTGGCGGGGTGGGAGCGGACGTCTGTGCGGCAAGCGCGGTCGCCATGGCCGTACTGCACAGGAGGGCCCGAATAATTCGCTTCATGGAGTGCTCGAGAATCGACGCTGATTGCGGCCGGGTACGGATGACAAGATATTGGATGCAGAGAGCGTGAGGATGGTTGTATCGCCGGGAAAACCCGCCGGGACCGCGGCTGGTCACCGATCATGCCAAAGCCTGGTTTGGGTGAAAGCGGGCTGACGGTCGAAGGGCGGCGGATTCAAGCGCAAGAAACGGGACGCGTGGCGAGCCGGCAGGGGTAATCTTGAATGAGCGTTGGCCGGGACTTCCGGACCCGCCAATCAGGAGATCCGTTCGTCCGTGGAGGATGAGGTACCATGAATTCAGCAGCTGTCGCAGAAGCAACTACAGATTCAGCTTCAACGGACGATGCGCGTTGGGCAGCAGTGACGCAGCGCGACGCGACCGCCGATGGCACGTTCTACTACTCGGTGCGCACGACCGGCGTGTACTGCCGTCCCTCCTGCGGATCGCGATTGGCGCGCCGCGAAAACGTGCGCTTTCACACGACCCGTGTTGACGCAGAACGGGGTGGCTTCCGGCCGTGCAAGCGATGTCGCCCCAACGAGCGATCGCTCGCCGAGCAGCACGGGGTGGTTGTGGCGAGCGCCTGCCGGTCGATTGAACGGGCAGAAAGGGCGCCGACGCTGGAAGCACTGGCCAGCGCGGCCAACATGAGCCGGTTTCATTTTCATAGAGTGTTCAGAGCAATCACTGGCGTGACGCCGAAAGCGTACTCGACCGCATGTCGCGCGCGACGGGTGCGCGAAGAACTGTCGCAGGTTCCGCGCACCGGAACAGTTACAAGGGCGATCTATGAAGCGGGCTTCAACTCAAGCGGGCGTTTCTATGCCGCATCGGGTGCGGTACTCGGCATGACACCTACAGATTTTCGCTCGGGGGGAAAGGGCGCGGCGGTACGCTTTGCCGTGGGAGAATGTTCGCTGGGCTCGGTCGTTGTAGCGGCCACGGAAAGGGGCGTCTGCGCCATCTTGCTGGGCGACGATCCCGAAGCACTCGTGCGCGATCTGCAGGATCGCTTTCCCAACGCTCAACTGATAGGTGGCGACACGCAGTTCGAACAACTGGTTGCAAAGGTTGTCGGGTTCGTGGAGACACCGGCGCTTGGTCTGGATCTCCCGCTCGATGTGCGTGGTACCGCGTTCCAGCAGCGTGTGTGGCAGGCACTGCGCGAGATTCCGGCGGGCTCGACCTTGAGTTACTCGGAAGTTGCCTCACGCATCGGTGCGCCCAGGGCGGTGAGGGCGGTCGCGCAGGCGTGCGCGTCGAACTCTATCGCCGTCGCGATTCCGTGTCACAGAGTGGTGCGCAGCGACGGAGCGCTCTCTGGTTATCGCTGGGGTGTGGAGCGCAAGCGCGCACTTCTCG
>JALYTX010000098.1 GCA_030854055.1 Gemmatimonadota bacterium
GCGCAAGACCTGACACCGGTTCCCGCATCTCATCTTACCCGATCGGCGTTCCCGGCGGCAGTTCGATGACGCCCGTCGGACGCGGCGGCGCGATGCCGCGATCCAGCCAGTTCCGTACGTTGCGAACAACTTCCGCATTCGCCGCGCGATCCTCCGCGTCGGTCGCATTCGCCGCGGACAGCGTGGTCGCCAACCGATTCAGCTGATCGTCCGCCACGGCCCGAACATCGGCCGTCGACATCTGATCGGCTGCGAGCGCGAACAGTGCATCGACTGCGGCGCGCCTCGCCTGGCGACGAACGCCTCGGTCGGACGAGGTCGTCGCTGTTGCGGTGCTGTACACGCCGGCGATCAGCTGCCCGATCACTTCGTCGGCCGACGGCGACGCAGCATCGCGCGCATGGAACGAGATCACGCGTTCGATGCGGTCGGGCTGCAGAATCCCGTCTGCCACGTTGCTCGCCAGCGCACGAGCTATGGCGAGGGGATCATACACAATACCCGCCGGAGTCGTCGCGAAGCCCCACCCACCGCTGAAGCCGTAGGGCGAGGGCGGGATCATCCTCACTATGCGCTCGGGCACCGCTAGCTCCCGCGGCTGAATCGTCGCGATCAACTCACGCAGCGCGTCTCGCTGCTTCGCCGGCGCGATGACGGTGGCCGGTGTCTGCCCATCGCCGCGCAACGCGAACGTGTACTCCATGCCGCCGATCGCCTTTGTTGCCGCCTCGATCGCGTAGCGGTGATGCAAATAAACGGGCACGAAGCGCTCGTTGATCAGCCACATCGGATCGCCCGGTGCGATCACTGTTTCATTGAATTTCGAGATGAGCACATCGCGCACTGCGCTCTGGCGCGCGAGTTCCTTCACCGCGTCGTCGCCGTTCAGCCAGCGCGTCACTTCGGGAATCACACCCGCCGACGCATCGCGGTCCGTCAGAAAGTGCGCGCCCCCTGCAATCGCTTGACGTGCCAGCGCTTCCTGTCCCGCACGCTCGGCGGCGGCGTTCGCGTACTGGATGTAGTCGAAGCGAATCGCCAGTGTATCATACGCGCCCGTGCCAGTTGCCCAGGCGTGCGAAACGTCGAGCGTGCCGTTGGGCCTGAGCGTGACCAGCGGACCGGGATAGTCCATCACACTCGCGCGGCCATACGCGTGTGAGATGTAGTTGTGGGCGAGACCGAGCGTGTGACCGATCTCGTGCGCCACATGCTGACGACGGCGCGACATGGCGAATTCGGTGCCGTTCACGTTGGGATCGAGCGACGCCATCCAGTCGGTGTTTGCACCGTCCATTGCCGGCGCCATACCGGCGAAGATGTTGTAGTCGGTGATGGAGCGATACGTGTCCATCTTGAGCATCGCCTTGATGATCTCGCCCGTGCGTGGATCGACGAACGACTGACCCACCGAAAAACCCGGATCGCTCCGGTGCACCCACTGGATGATCGAATACCGCGCGTCCATCGGATCGGCGCCGGCGGGGAGATCCTCTACAAGGAATGCGTTTCGAAATCCCGCCGCCTCGAACGTCTTGTTCCACCACGATGCGCCCTGGCGGAACGCAGTGCGATACGGCTCCGGAATACCGGGATCAAGATAGTAGACAATGGGCTTGACCGGCTCGGAGATTGCGGCCGACGGATCCTTCTTCTCGAGGCGCCAACGGTTAAGCCAGCGCATCGTCGGCTTCTCCGTGAACGGGCGCGAGAAGTCGTCGAATGTAGTTGTGAAGATGCCGACGCGCGGATCAAACGCGCGCGGCTTGAAGTTGGAATCGGGAAGTTCCACGAACGACATATGCTCGCGCAGCGTGAGCGCGTCCGCATCCGGCGCGTGGCGTGCGACCTCGCGGCCCGGTGCATCGCTCGCGAAAGTCAGCAGCGTCTCGATTTCAGTATTCTTTGGAAACGCCTTGGTATGCGACGGGTAGATCGCGCTGCGATTGCGATCGAGCCGATACGCGCCCTGCTTCTGCCGCTGGATCGTCGAGCTGACCCCCATCACGTCCTGCAGCACGAAGTCCGTGGCGTCGACCAGCAATCGACCGCCCTCCTCGGCGACGATCGGCATGCCGGCGAGCGTGGACGTGGCGAAGGATTCCTCGACGGAGTGTGCCTGGAGCGAGTCCGCCGTCGCGCGATAACGCGTGTTCTGGCGGATGAGCAGCACGCGCGGGCCGAAACGCTCAAAGCGCACGAGCGCATCCGCGCCGGTCGTACCGCGATCGAGCCCGAGGTCGTTCGACCCCAATCCAGTGGCGAGCGTCGACAGGTACAGAAAGTCCTGATCTAGATGTTGCACCTCGAGAAGGAGTCTCCCGGTGTGCGCATCGTAGTAGAACGGGATGAAGCCGTCGTGGCGCTCCATGCCCGCGGTCTGCGCGGCGATGGTACGCGCAGGTGCGGCGGCAGGCTGGCCAGCACGCTGTTGCGCCAAAACCGCGTCTGGCGCGGAGGCGACGAGGGAAGCGACGAGGGAGGCTGCAGCGGATGCAACCAGGGCGTAGCGGGCAACTCGCATGGGCGTTCGAAGGAAGGCGGAGAATTGAACGAATGTGCCAATGTGGCGCACTATCCAGTCGGATGCAATGTGGGCCGGCATCGCTACGATTGCCATCTGATCCGAGAAAAAAATACTTAGGTATTGACCTTAGTATTGTCAGTAGGTAGAATACGTGAATGAGATCGGCAACCCAACAACTCGACCAGCGTTGAAATGGCTCAATCCGCAGTCGCTGACGAAGTTTTTCATGCCCTGTCCAATTCGACTCGGCGAAAAATTTTGGAGCAATTGTCTGTCGGACCGGCCACGGTCGGCGAGCTGGCAGCACCGTTCGACATGCAACTCCCGTCGTTCGTCCAGCACCTGTCGGTGCTCGAACACAGCCGGCTGGTGAAGTCGAAAAAACGCGGACGGGTTCGGACATATGAGATCGCGCCGGATCGGTTCAAGATCCTTGAAGACTGGCTGTCCGCGCGCCGTCAGTTGTGGGAAGCTCGACTGGACCAGTTCGACCAATACGTCAAACAACTCAAGGAAAGGGAATCAGGATCATGAACAAGCAACTCGCGATCAATCCAAAACTCGATATCGTGCTCGAACGGTTCATCGACGCGCCGAAGCGCCTCGTCTGGGAAGCTTTGACGAAGCCGGAACATCTCAAGGAGTGGTACATGCCCAAGCCTTGGGGCAGTGTTTCGAATTGCGAACTGGACTTGCGACCGGGCGGAATCTTCAGCATCGACATCGCAACGGCAGACGGTCACGAGGTTCCCAACCTCGGCTGCGTCCTGGAAGTTGTTCCGATGGAGCGACTTGTCTGGACCTCGATGTTGTTTCCGGGCTTTCGTCCAGCTGTCTTTGACGACATTCCGATCACCGCCATCGTTACGATGGAAAGCGTGGGAACCGGCACACGCTACATCTTCACGGCGCTGCATCGGGATGAAGCTGACGTTGAGAAAAACAAGTCGTCAGGCTGGCTGCAGGGAACCGAGATCGCCATGGACCAGTTTGTGGCGCAGGTGACGTCGATGAAATAATTCGGAGCGATCCGGAGCGCGATCATTCATCCACCGTTTGTGCGCGCGGTAAAAGCAAAGCTCGAGCCTGGATTGATGTCACCGGGCCAGAGCTGGCCGGCGGCCTCGGGAGTGGCAAGCCGTACTTCTCCGGTCCGCGCCCGCCGCTTCGCTTCGTGAGCGCGGAATTCGTCGGTGAGGACGCGGTGAAGTTGACATACTCCGAATAGACTTGAACAACAGACTTGTCGACGCGATAAACTTCATGGCTACCCGAGCTCCTGGGCGAGTCCGACGAGGATTCCTTCGGGGCCCCGGATGTAGCAGAGCCGATACGTTTCCTGGTACTGTACCACTTTGCCGACGAGTTCCGCGCCGAGTTTGCCGAGCCGGGCGAGCGTATCGTCGATGTTCTCCACGGTGAACATGACACGCAGGTAACCGAGAGCGTTCACGGGGGCGCTGCGGTGATCGGAGACCACGGGCGGCGCGAGGAATTGGGACAACTCGAGCCGGCTGTGACCGTCCGGCGTACGCATCATGGCAATCTCGACGCGCATGCCGCGCAGTCCCGTTACGCCATCTGCCCAGTCTCCTTCGATCGGGGCGCGCCCCTCGAGTTCGAGTCCGAGTTCGGTGAAGAATTCAACGGCGGCATCCATGTCTTCTACGACGATGCCGACGTTGTCCATACGCTTGATGGTCATGATGTGTCCTTGGAGGAATTGGGTGTCAGGTCTGGAGGAATTGGGGGAGGAATTGGGTGTCAGGTCTTGCACAGTGCAAGCCCAAATGCATATGAGTCGATGGACGATGACATCCGGTCAGAGCGTGGCGAAGAAGCGTGTCATGATCGGTTGCACGAGTGACAACGAGTGACTACGAGTGCTGTCGAAGAAGGAGCAAGGCGAAAACGTTCACGGATTCGAGGATACTACCATGGCCGACCGCAAGACAGACAGGAAATCCAAACCCGTAGTACGGACACCGGCCAGGCGTACTGCTGCACAAGACAAAGTCGCCACGACGCTGCCGGAAGCCATGACCGG
>JALYTX010000106.1 GCA_030854055.1 Gemmatimonadota bacterium
TTCTCGGGCTCGTTGCCGGATGGCTGCTCAATCGCTATGTGTACCCGCTCCCGATTCCCTCGAGCGGAAACAGCTCGATGTGGAAACTCGCCGACATCATCATTCTCGTCGGGGTGGCCCTGACGGCCTCAGGAATGGTGACCTTCAAGCGCGCGAGAACGGCAATAATTCCGAACCGGAGCGCCAGCAGGGTCGTCGTCACAGGGCCGTACCGATTCACGCGGAACCCGATGTACACTGGAATGACGATCGCCTACTCCGGCGCATCGCTGCTCATCGCGTCCTTGTGGCCTCTCATTGCGCTTCCGGTCGTGCTGCTCGTTATCTACCGCACCGTGATTCAGCGCGAGGAGCGTTATCTGACGGATGCCTTTGGTGCAGAGTACACTGACTACTGCGGTCGCGTTCGCCGCTGGATGTAGTGATCCAGGATGGTGCGGCCGCACTTCCGTCTGAACATGTGTAGAATAGTCGCATGTCCATGAGTACGGTTCTCATCGTCGAAGACGAACCCAAGATACGCGCAGTGCTCCGCGATGCACTCCACAAGGACGCTGACAAGTTCCTTGAAGCGTCGAACGGGGCCGCGGCGATTGCGATGGCCGAGACGGGGAAGCCCGACCTTGTGATTCTCGACCTGGGCCTCCCGGATATGGATGGCTCCACGGTGTGCGCCGCGATCAGGTCCTGGTCCGGTGCGCCGATTCTTGTCCTGTCGGCCCGCGCAGATGAGCAGGAGAAGGCGCGCCTTCTCGAGGCGGGGGCGGACGATTACGTAACGAAGCCGTTCAGCACCGTCGAGCTGCGCGCGCGAGTCCGCGCACTGATGCGACGCGCTCGCATGAAAGCGGTCGCGGAGGCGGAGGGTCCACTTGTAATCGGCCGACTGGTGATCGACACCGCGCTCCGAATCGTCACGCGTGACGGTCAGCCAGTTCGCCTCACGCCGACGGAATGGGCGCTGCTGCGCGTGCTCGTGATGAACGCTGGCAGGCCGGTTACGCATCAGCAGCTGTTCCGCGCCGTATGGGGAAACTCATCTGGCGACGTGCAGTTGTACGTGCGCGTTTACGTAGCACACCTGAGAAAGAAGCTCGAGAGTGATTCGCTTCGTCCTGAGCTGATCGTCACCGAGCCGGGAGTCGGTTACCGCTTCGGCGGGTCGGGTTGAAGTGACGATATCGCGCGTAAGCCAGCGGTCTGATTCTCCTCTGCGGATCGCCCGTCATCCCGCTACGGCATGGGCTGTCTCCCTCATTGCGCTGGCCGCGGCAACAGCGGCGATGCTTCCCGTTCGCGCGCAACTGGACAAGGCGCACGTTGCTCTGGTCTACGTTCTGATCGTCCTACTCGGCAGTTCGCTGGGCGGACGCGTGCTTGGCCTCACTGTATCGGCGCTGGCGTTTCTGTCGTTCGACTGGGCCTTCCTGCCGCCGTACAACACGCTGCTGGTCGCGAATCCGCTGGACTGGCTCGTGCTCGCTGTCTTTCTGATTACAAGTGTGGTTGCAGCGCAGCTTCTCGCGCGCGCGCAACGCAGCACCGCGCAGGCTCTAGCGCGAACTGCCGACGTTGAGCGACTGGCTGCTCTTGGCGCGGAGACCCTGAACGCGGCGCGTCCTGAAGCCGCCCTCGCGGCAATTGCGGAGGTGATTCGCTCAACGCTCGGCGTGGATTCATGCCAGGTGTACGCGTTCAGCGCGCCCGGACACGCGCCTTCACTCGTGGCGCACGCCGGACCGCAGCAAGTGGTTACGGCTTCGACAACTGAACGCGGGGATACGGACTCCCAGACCCTTTACTCGTGGGCCAGTGAGCAAGGTAGCGTGACGGTGGAGCGGCTGGACGGAACAATCAGCGTTACGAGCGCACGCGACGCCACGCCACATGACCACATCGTTCCGTGGGCAATAATGGAGAGTGCGCGCGTCATCACGATTCCGCTTCGCGTCCGCACCGAAAACGTCGGTGCGCTCCGAATCACGAATGAGCGTGGAATCGAGCTGGCGGTCATGCAGCGCGAATTCCTTGACGCTCTATCCTACTACGCCGCGCTTGGCGCGGAACGAGTGCGACTAACAGCTGACGCGTCGCGCGCGGAAGCGTTCCGCGAAGCAGACCACCTCAAGAACGCGTTGCTCGCGGCAGTATCGCACGACCTGCGCACACCACTCACAACGATGAAGGCGCTTGCTCACACGATAGTAGAACGCGGCGCGGACCCGGGAGACGTGGCTGCGACTTCGATCGAGGAAGAGGTGGACCGTCTGACAGCGCTGGTCACCGATCTGCTGGACCTATCGCGGCTCACAGGCGGGGCGATCCAGTTCAGTCCGGCGATCAATACCGCAGATGACCTGGTGGGTGCGGCACTGCAGCGTACCGCCGGAATCGTGAGCGGACGCGAGCTTCGCGTTTACACCGATGATGGCGGCAATAATGAGACCGTACTGGCCGCGCAATTCGACTTTGTGCATTCGTTGCGCGTGCTCGTCAACCTTATCGAGAACGCGGTGAAGTACAGTCCGCAGAGCAGTGTGGTCGAGGTCCATGTCTCATGCGAAGCAGACAAGCTGCTTATCAGCGTACTCGATCGCGGTCTCGGTGTGCCGGTATCCGAACGCGCTCGCATCTTCGAACCGTTCTACCGCGCACCCCACCTGCCGGCTGATACGCGCGGAGCCGGCCTCGGGCTCGCGATAGCCCGCGGATTGGCCACGGGACAGGGCGGTGAGCTCCGGTACGAGCCCCGTGACGGCGGCGGAAGCCGTTTTGTCTTCGTGCTGCCGGATGCGCAGGCACTGCTTCCCACGCCTGACTCGGCTGCCGTCGTCAGTTCTGATCGGACGTTAACAAACTTTTAACGCCCGTTGGCAGGTCGTTTAATGCGGTTTTAACGCGGGACGGCGTAGGGTTCACTCACGGTACGTCTTAACAATCCGGAGTGAAGCATGCTGGACCTGCTCTACATCGCAATTACACTTGCGTTCTTCGCGATCATGATCGCCTACATTCGCGGCTGCGAGGTGCTTGGCCGTGCGGCCGTGCACGAGGACGATCGCTCATGAGCGCGGACGCTCTAATTGCCGGCGTAGTATCCGCGTTCCTCCTGGTCTATCTCGTGTACACTCTGCTCCGTCCTGAGCGGTTCTAGGAGCGATTGACATGACCGCCAATGGCTGGTTCCAGATACTCTTCTTCTCGGTCGTGCTGCTCGCCGTCACCA